>CAZFSO010000005.1:0-22797 GCA_964522095.1 uncultured Phycisphaeraceae bacterium
AGCAACTCGATCAGCGTGAACGCTCGGTCGGCCTTGCGTGTTGGACGCACGGGACCCCTCCTTCGCGGCAAGATGGCGGATCAGGCCCGGGCCAGAACGACCCGGACGCACACGAAACAGCACACCGGCGGCTGAGACCCGCCCCGGAACCGGGGCCCGTCGGTGCGCTCAGACTACCACGGCGCGGGCGCCGACGCCAGCCCGCACCCGTCCGGACCCGGGAAGGGGGCCGTTGCCCCCAGTCTTTGCGTGGCGCGTGCGGGGAAGCCCTCGGCGTGCACGGCCCGAGAACCGTTCTTCCTACCATCAGCCGCCCGCGCCCGCCCGAGCCCCCCGCCGACGACCCGGCGGGATCGGCGAACCGATTCGGTCGATGGAACCAGTTGCGAACCGCCCGCCCGAGCCTTCCACGAGCCCCGCAACCACCACAGCCCCGACGCTTCACCCCCACCCCTGTCCACGACGGCCGACCGCCGAACCCCCAAGCCCCACCTCCCCGCGAGACGAAACCCATGCCCCGCGACATCCCCGTCGGCAACGGCGACCTGCTGATCACCTTCGACGACCGCTACCGCGTGCGCGACCTGTACTACCCAAGGGTCGGACGCCACAACCACACCGACGGGCACGTGCAGCGCTTCGGCGTGTGGGCCGACGGCAAGTTCGCCTGGGTCGAGGACCACGGCTGGGAGCGCGACCTGCGCTACAAGCCCGACACCCTGACCACCGAGGTCCGCCTCGTCCACCAGGGCATGGGCCTGGAGATCGTCTGCAACGACGTGGTCGACTACAACCAGCCGATCTACTTCCGGCGATGCACCGTGCGCGACCTGGCGGGCAAGACGCGGGACGTGCGCCTGTTCTTCCACATGGACCTGTCCATCAACGGCTCGCCGGTGGGCGACACCGCCAACTACGACCCCTCCACCTCCGCGGTGGTGATGTACAAGGACGACTCGTACTTCCTGGTCAACGCGTGCGACCAGCACAAGTGCGGCATTGACCACTGGGCGATTGGCGCCAAGCGCGTGGGCGGGGCCGAGGGCACCTGGCGCGACGCCGAGGACGGGCAACTGGGGCGCAACGCCATCAGCCAGGGATCGGTCGACGCGACCGTCGGCTTCAACCTGCAACTGGCGCCCAACGGGCAGAGCACGGTGACCAGCTGGATCGCCTGCGGGCACTCGTACGACGAGGTCAAGGACCGCAACCAGCGCATCTGGGAGAAGGGCCCGGACCGGCTGATCGCCCGGACCGAGGCGTACTGGAAACTGTGGAGCCGCAAGGAGCCGATCGACACCACGCCCCTGCCCGAGCCGATCCGGGACATGTTCTACCGCAGCCAGTTGATCCTGCGCACGCAGATCGACAACGGCGGGGCGATCATCGCGGCCAACGACAGCGACATCACCCACTTCGCGGGCGACCACTACTCGTACTGCTGGATGCGCGACGGCGCGCTGGTGGCCCACAGCCTGGTGCTGGCCGGGCAGAGCGAACTGAGCCGCTCGTTCTTCCGCTTCGCGCGCGAGTGCATGGGCGAGGGGTCGTACTTCCTGCACAAGTACACGCCCGAGGGCCACCTGGCCAGTTCGTGGCACCCGTGGATGATCGACGGGCAGAAGATCCTGCCGATCCAGCAGGACGAGACGGCGCTGACCCTGTGGGCCCTGCGCCGGCACTACGAGGCGTTCCGCGACGTCGAGTTCGTCAAGACGCTCTACAACCCCCTGGTGATCCGCCCGGCGGAATGGCTCTTGCAGTACCGCGACCACAACGGGCTGCCGATGGCCAGTTGGGACCTGTGGGAGGAGCGCCGGGGCGTGCACACATTCACGGTGGCCGCGACGATCGGGGCGCTGCAGGCCGCGTCGGCCTTCGCCCGGGACTTCGGCGAGCCCGAGCGGGCGGCCGCGTACCGCGAGGGCGCCGAACGCATGAAGGGGGCGCTGCGCCGGCACCTCTGGCACCCCGAGCGGCGGATGTTCGCCCGGATGGCCGTGCCGCTGGACGACGGGACCTACCGCCTGGACATGACGCGCGACAGCGCCAACTTCGCGCTGTTCGCCATCGCCGGGCTCGACCCGCGCGACCCGGCCGTGCGCGACGAGATGAACTCCCTGCGCGACCGGCTGTGGGTCAAGACCGGCGTGGGCGGCTGCGCCCGCTACGAGCGGGACTACTACCACCAGGTCGAGAGCGAGAAGACCGACGACGTGCCCGGCAACCCCTGGGTGATCTGCACGCTGTGGCAGGCGATGTACCACATCGAGAGCGCCGACACCGTCGAGGAACTCCGCCAGGCCCTGCCGCTGCTGGAATGGTGCGTCAAGCGGGCCCTGCCCAGCGGCGTGCTGGCCGAGCAGTTCGACCCATACACCGGGGCGCCGATCTCGGTCTCGCCCCTGACCTGGTCGCACGCGACCTACGTCAGCGCGTGCATCCAGTACCTGCGACGCCTGGGCGAGATCCGCGAGCGGTCCCGCTCGCGCCCTGTTCAGGCGGGCCAGCAGGCGGCGATCTGACGGGCGCCGGCCGGTCCGGCCGGCTCACTCGCGCACGCGGTCCGGGGCGAAGGCGAAGAAGGCGGCGAAGAGCAGGACGAGCACCGACGCCGAGGCGACGGGCAAAGTCCAGCCGGCGGCCCGGAGGGCCTGGTTCTCGAAGGTGATGGCCGGCGGGCGGGGCATGACCTTCAGGGCGGCGCCGTACTGCCAGGTGCGTTCCTCGAGTTCGCCGGGCTCGCGGTCGGGGATGGGCTCGCCGCGGAGTTTGGCGTTGTTCTGGCGTCGGAGCAGGCTGGCGCCGGACTCGGGGAAGCGCAGGGGCTGGTGGACGATGAAGCCGCCGGCGGGGTCGAGTTCGTAGAAGTCAAAGAGCCAGCGGTCGCGCCGGACCTCGGCGGAGGACTGGTTGCGGCCCTGGTCGAGGCCGAATGCGCCCTCCTTGGCGGGGTCGGCGCCGAAGGGGGTGCGGGTGACGATGACCAGGCGGGCCGGGACCTCGCCCCGGGCGACGCGGGCCTGGAACTCGGGCATGGTCAGCCCGGCGCGGTCGGCGAAGAAGACCATGCGCATCCAGTCGGCGTGGCGGGCGAAGAAGTCGGGCAGGCGCTGGCGGGTCTCGACGGCGACGGGGATGACCAGTTCGTCCGAGCCGTAGACGACGCTGAGGAGCGGGTCGCCCTGGTCGTCGGTGGTCTCCGTGAGGCGGACGGGGCGGCCGTGGAACTCGAAGGAGGGGTTGTGGACCTGGACGTAGGCGTAGATCGACCCGACGGCCTGCTGGTTGTAGGCCCGGACGCGTTGAGCGAGGAGGAGCGAACTGGCGACCATCACCAGCAGGGCCAGCACGGCGACCGCCAGGGGGATCGGGCGGGGCGCGCGTCGGGCTGGCGGGGTCTGGTCGGTCATGTCAGTGCGCGCCGGCCGGCGGCGGGGCGGGGTTGGGGTCCAGGGCGTCGGTGCGGCCGTAGCGACGGAAGGACTGGTTGGCGGTGGGCACGGCGTTGGGGTCGCGCCCGATGCCCAGGCGGTCGTAGTGGTTGTCGGTGTCGGCGGGGTGGCGCGTGGGGTGGCTGACGTGGGCGTAGTAGTAGGCCCAGAACTCGGCGTCGCCGGCGTCGGGGTGGGCCTCGAGCCAGGCGGCCATGAAGTCGGTGCGGCGGACGGTGGCGATGGACTGGCCGGCGGTGCTGACGTGCGGGGAGGCGCGGGCGTCGAAGCGCTCGTCGAGGCTGGGGGTGTCCAGGCCGACGCCGGTGCCGCCGGCGACGATCTCGTCCTGCTTGAAGGCGGTGACGCGGCCGCGGGTGGCCAGGTCGAGCGAGGAGAAGAACAGGAACAGGCCGACGCCGAGCATGCAGAAGAGCAGGACGAAGGTGTTCAGAGGCTTGTCGTAGCGCAACTGCATGAAGTACATGCAGACGAGCGTGGCCTTGACGGTGGCGATGGCCATCGCGCCGACGATGTTGACCCAGCCGGGCAGGTGGATGTTGAAGGCGGACTCGGCCCAGGCCTCGGCGTTGTAGAACGCGACGGTCAGGGCGGTGAGGGCCAGGAGCACGGCGAGCACGCCGACCTGGGTCCTCCAGCCGACGACCACGTGCCCGTGGGGGTGGGCGTGGTCCCCGTGCGGGTCGTCCTGGCTCCAGCCGGCCGTGTCGTTCGCTGCGTGGATGGGGGCGTGGGTCATGGGGTCGGCTCCGGGAAGCGGAGGGGGGGTCGGGTCGGGGGTCTCACGGACGGGCTGGAAGCCCGTCCCACTGGTGGGGTCCAGGCCGGTCAGTGGATCAGGTAGAGCAGGGGGAAGAGGAAGATCCAGACGAGGTCGACGAGGTGCCAGTAGAGGGCGGAGTTCTCGACCATGGTGTACTCGGTCGGGCCGTAGGCCTCGTACCGCCAGGCGCGGTAGAGCACGCGGGCGAGCAGGGTGCCGCCGATGATGACGTGGACGGCGTGGATGCCGGTGCCGACGTAGTAGAGCGACCACCAGAGTTGCTCGTGGTTGCTCTGGGCGAAGGGGTAGGAGAAGAAGGTGCCCGGGGCCTTGCCGTCGCCGAGTTTGGGGATGTACTCGAACTTGAGTTTGATGAAGAGGAAGAGCGCGGCGAGGATCAGGGTGGCGATCAGGTTGATCTTGAGCCACTTCTGGTTGTTGAGTTGTGCGCACCGGACGGCGTTGGCGACGGTCCAGGAGGAGACGAGCAGGACCACGGTGTTGGCCCCGCCGAAGCGCCAGTCGAGGTAGTGGCTGCCGTTGGCCCATGCCTCGGGGTAGAGGACGCGGAAGACGGCGTAGCCGCAGAAGATGCCGGCGAAGAGCAGGACCTCGGTGGTGAGGAAGAGCCACATGCCGAGTTTGCAGGCGTCGAACTCCTCGTCGTGGTTGCGGAAGTGGTGGCTTGCGCCGCGGTTGCGCCAGTGCTTGGGGTGGTCGCGCAACTGGGGCGGTGCCGGGGTGTCGTAGGCGTCGAGGGTGGTCTGCATCTCGAACTCCGGGTCGTCTGTGGGGCCGGGCGCGCCTGGCGGCCGGCGGGGGCGAACCGCCCGGCCGGCGGTCGGGCCGGCCGGGCGCTGGTGTCAGTGCCGGGGGGCCGGCTGGTCGGGCAGGGGGAAGTCGGCGGGGTCGCAGTGCGGCGGGACGACGGTGTCGAAGTCGTACGGGCCGTGCTTGACCAGGGGCTCGTGGTGGAAGTTGTGCTCGATGGGCGGGGACTCGGCCTCCCACTCGAGGGTCAGGCCGCCCCAGGGGTTCGGGGGGGCCTTGGGCCCGGCGATGAGCGAGTGGATGAAGTTGAAGAGGTGGACGAGGAAGCCGGCCAGGAGGATCCAGGACCCGAAGGTGGAGATGACGTGGAGGGTCTGGAACTCGTCGACGTAGGTGGCGTAGCGGCGGGGCATGCCGCGGGTGCCCAGGATGAACTGGGTGAAGAAGGTGACGTTGAAGCCGATGAAGACCAGGGCGCAGCCGAGGCGTCCCCAGAACTCGTTGTACATGCGCCCGAACATCTTGGGCCACCAGTGGTGGATGCCGCCGACGAAGGCGATGACGGTGCCGCCCATCATGACGTAGTGGAAGTGGGCGACGACGAAGTAGGAGTCGTGGAGGTGCAGGTCGGTGGCGAGGGCGCCCAGGGGCAGGCCGGTCAGCCCGCCGATGGAGAAGAGGAAGAGGAAGGACAGGGCGTAGCACATGGGGGTGGTCAGGCTGATCGAGCCCTTGTAGAGGGTGGCGATCCAGTTGAACACCTTGATGGCGGTGGGGATGGCGACGAGGAAGGTCAGGGCGGAGAAGAGCATGGCCGCCAGTTCGCCCATGGCGGTGAACATGTGGTGGCCCCACACCAGGAAGGACACCGCGGCGATGCCCAGCGACGAGAAGGCGATGGCGCGGTAGCCGAAGATGTGCTTGCGGGCGTGGACGGCGAGCAGTTCGGAGATGATGCCCATGGCGGGGACGATCATCACGTAGACGACGGGGTGGGAGTAGAACCAGAAGAAGTGCTGGTAGAGGACCGGGTCGCCGCCCATGGCCGGGTCGAAGATGCCGATCTTCATGACGCGCTCGAAGATGAGCAGCAGCAGGGTGATGCCGATGACGGGCGTGGCGAGCACCTGGATGATGCTGGTGGCGTAGAGGGCCCAGATGAACAGGGGCATGTCGAACCAGCCCATGCCCGGGGCCCGGAGTTTGTGGACGGTGACGATGAAGTTCATGCCGGTCAGGATGGACGAGAAGCCCAGGATGAACGCGGCGAGGACCATCAGCACGACGCGCCAGTGGTCGGCGTCGGTGGTCAGCGAGTAGGGCGTGTAGAAGGTCCAGCCGGTGTCGACGCCGCCCATGAGGATGGAGAGGACGCCGAAGATCGAGCCGAAGAAGTAGAGGTACCAGGAGAAGAGGTTGAGGCGCGGGAAGGCCACGTCCTTGGCGCCGACCATGATGGGCAGGAAGAAGTTGCCCAGGCTGGCGGGGACGGACGGCACGATGAACATGAAGACCATGATCGCGCCGTGGAGCGTGAAGGCCCGGTTGAACAGTTCGCTTGCGGGCAGTTCGCTGGCGCCGAGGATGTTCTTGAGGATCTCGCCGGTGACGACGGTGCTGCCGTCGGGGCGGACGACGGTGCGCAGGGGCTGGAGCAGGTCGAGGCGCACGGCCAGGGCCGCCACGCCCCCCAGGAAGAACATGAACATGACGGCGAAGAGGTACATCACGCCGATCTTCTTGTGATCGACCGTGGTGGCCCACTGCCAGACCTTGGGCCAGAAACCGGGCGGTCCGTCGAGGTAGGAGCCCTCGTGGTGGTCCAGGGGCGCGGAACCGGTCAGTCCTGCGGTACTCATTGGTCACCTCCGTCGGTGTTGTCGGTCGGTTCCTGCGCGTTCTCGGCGTTCTCCGGGGCGTCTTCGGCGTTCTCGTCGGCCTCCCCGGGTGCGGGGCCGCCGCGGTCGGAGAGCGACCGCATGAAGGCGAGCAGGCCCTCGAGTTGGACCTCGTTGAGTTGTCCCTGGAAGGAGGGCATGTTGCCGGCGTAGCCCGCGACGATCTTGGCGTTGGGGACGTAGACCGACTCGCGGATGTAGTTGGGGTCGCGCATCAGGCGGGAGCCGTCGCTGAGTTCGACCTCGTAGCCGTAGAGGTTCTGCCAGGTCGGGCCGGTGCTGGGCGAGCCGTCGATGGTGTGGCAGACGCGGCACTGGTTGGACCAGATGCGCTCGCCGAGGACGATGGGCTCGACGTCGGCGTTGAAGGCCTCGAGTTTCGCCTCGTAGATCTGTCGTGGCACGACGCGGACGGTGGCGGCCATGCGTGCGTGCTCCAGGCCGCAGTACTCGGCGCAGAACACCCACATGTCGCGTCCCGGGATCTCGACGGGGGCGTCGCCGGAGTTGTCGACGACGAACTCGTTGGGGCCGAGGCGCGGGGCGTGGAAGACGTAGCCGGTGTAGCGGTTGGGGAACACGTCCATCTTGGTGCGGAAGTCGGGGATCCAGAACGAGTGGATCACGTCGCGCGAGGACATGCGCAGGGACACGACGGCGTCCTCGGGCACGTAGAAGATCGGGAAGTCGGCGTCGCCCTCGGAGAGCGTCTGGCTCTCGGAACTCTGCGCGCCGTTGGGGTAGGTCACGGCCCACCCCCACTTCCACGCGTCGACCTTCAGTTCGATCGAGTCCGAGGTGGGCACCATGCGCTGCATGTAGCCCCAGAAGCCGAGCACGAAGATCACCAGCAGGGCCGAACTGGGCACCACGGTCCAGATGATCTCGAGCGGGGTGTTGTGGTGCGGGCTGGGCTGCGCCGGCACGCCGGGGCGGCGCCGGTACTTGATGACCCAGTAGACCATCAGCGTCATGAGCAGCACGAAGAAGAACGCGCCGAACCAGAAGATCAGCATGAACAGCGCGTCGGTGATGACCGCGGCCTCCGAGCCGGGCACGGTCCGGAAGAACATGCGGCTGATCCAGGACTGGTTGCTCGATGCGAGTGTGAGCATCATCAGGACACCTGCCCCGCGGGCTTTGGAGAAATCGTGTCGGACGACGACGCCGGGGACGCGGCCCGGCGGTCGTTCTTGCTGGCGCGGGCCCGCTGGCGGATGCGTTCGCCGACGAGCATGACCGTGATCAGGACGATGAGGAGCACGACGGTCACCGCCCCGCCCAGGCGCATCAACGCCATGGCCTGGAGCGAGTACGCGCCCGCGGTCGGATCATAGCGGAAGCAGTAGTGCATGATCCGCTCGCCGATGCTCATTGCGATCTTCCCCTCACTCGCGTCGAGCAGGGTCAGCCGGAGTTGATCGGGGGGGAAGTCGTAGCCGTAGACGTAGCGGACGACCTTGCCCTCGGGCGAGAGCACGGTGACGCCCGCGGCGTGGGACCACTCGCCGTTGGCCAGGGGGATGAACTGGAAGCCCACGGCGTCGGTCAGGCGGCGGATGTTGGTCTCGTCGCCGGTCAGGTAGGTCACGCCTTCGGCCGCGCCGGGGGCGTCGGCCTTGGCGTAGTGGTTCATGAAGCGGAGCTTCTTGCCCCTGGCCTGGGTGGTGCCCTCGCGGTGGTCGAAACTGACCACCAGCAGGCGGAACTGGTCGCCCAGGGTGTAGTCCATCTTGTTGAGCGATTCGAGCAGTTTGTCGACCACGATGGTGCAGACCACCGGGCACTCGAAGTAGACCAGCGCCAGGATCACCGGGCGCTCGGCGTCGAAATAGCGGGCGAGCGTGACGTCCCGGCCCTCGGAGTCGGTGAACGACGCGTCGAGGGGGGCGAGGGCGCCGAGGCGCTCCTCGATGTCGACCCCCTGGAGTTCCTTGACCTGGTCGCGCTCGAGGATGAGTTGGGCGTGAGCCGGCGCGGCCACCGCGCCCAGCGCGAGGATCGCACCCAGCACGGCGCCGAGGCGGCGGGAGAGCGGGTTGGCCCAATCAGCCCTGGACATCGGCGTGTTCGTCGTTCCTGCTCTGGGCGCCCTGGGCGCGGTACTGGTCGACGACGCGGTCGATGGCGTGGTCGAGGGGGATGTGGACGGTGCCCGAGGCCTGGTCGACCCAGCCGAACTCGCCCAGGCGCCGGTGCGCGGCGACCTTGTCCTCGAAGGCGGGGCGCATGGCCGTGGTGCCCTCCTGACGCTCGGCGCGGAACGACGAGACGTAGGAGTTGAAGTAGGCGACGAGCACCAGGATGACGAAGATGACGCCCAGGACCATGACGATGAAGGTCAGGCCCAAGGCCCGGGCGCTGGCGTGGGCGCCGTGCTCGGGCTGGGGGGCGCCCTCGGCCGTGGTGTGGTGGTGCCAGGCGTCGTGGCCGTGACCGCTGCTCATGTTCGACCTCCGTCTTGCCGCCCCCGCGGCTGGCGCCGGAACGGGGGGTTGGTGTGCTGGTTGAAGTCCCTCCGGCCGGTCTCCCGGCCGGAGGGGGTCGGTCAGGTGTAGTTGCGGTGGGCCATGGACTCGTGCAGGAGCGGGTCCTTGAGCGGCATGAGCGGGGCCGATTCGAGCCGCCTGGTCATCAGCCAGCCCCAGACGCCGAGCACGCCCACCGCGCCCGCGGCGTCCAGCCAGATCCCCATCACGCCCGGGTCCGCCTCGCCGGGCATGGCGGCCGGGACATAGACCATAGGACGGATGATCCACACCATGTCCAGCACGGTCATGACGAGCATGAACAGGGCCATCAGGCCGATCAGACGGGGGTTGCGCTTCACGCCGCGCCAGGCGAGGATGACGAACGGCACGATGAAGTGCCCGAAGCACAGGGTCACGAACAGCCAGTGCCAGCCGTGGGACGTGCGGTAGACGAACCAGGCCGTCTCCTCGGGGATGTTCGAGTACCAGATGAGGAAGTACTGCGAGAAGGCGATGTAGGCCCAGAAGACGGTGAAGGTGAAGATGAGTTTGCCCAGGTCGTGGAAGTGCTCCTCGGTGACCAGGCCGTCGAGTTTGCCGCGCATCCGGACGATGGCGAGGGTCAGCACGACGACCGACACGCCGCCGAGGGCGCAGGAGGCGAAGTAGTAGACCCCCCACATCGTGGAGAAGAAGCGGTAGTCCAGGCTCATGAGGAAGTCGAAGGCGGCGAAGGCGGTCGTCAGGGCGAAGAGCAGGATGCCCCAGCCGGCGGTGAACCGGGCCTTGCGCCCGAGCGTGCGGTCGCCGGTCTCGTCCTGGCGCCGGCTCAGGCTGGCGAAGCGCAAGCCGAGGAAGGACCAGACGGCGCCGTAGACGAGCAGGCGGACGACGAAGAAGCCGGCGTTGAGGTAAGGCTCCTTCTTGCCGAGGAGGTAGTCGCCGTGGGTGCCGCCCATCCATTCCAGCAGCACGCCGCCCTGCCAGATCTCGATGATGACGATCGGCCAGAGGGCGAACCAGCAGAAGGGCAGGAGGGCTGCGCCGTGCTCGAAGACGCGCCGGCAGGTGATGACCCAGCCGGCGTTGAGCGAGTGAAAGACCAGCAGGAAGAACAGGCAGCCCAGCGACATCGACAGGGCGGTGAACACCCCGACCTCGTAGGCCGCCAGGGCGTGGCGCAGGTTGAGGGTGAACCCGCCCAGCAGCGTCAGGCCCAGCCCGGCCAGGCCGATGAACAGCAGGGGCAGGCCCAGGCGTCCGAGCACGCCGCGGGACCAGAGGTTGTCCTCGGTCATGCGCGGGTCGGCGGCGATGGTCGCCAGGCGGCGTTCCCACGCGGCGTCGGCCAGGGCGGTCTCGGGAGGGGCGGGGTGGTTGGCGGCGATGTGGCTCACTGGGTGCCTCCCGTCGGTTCCAGGCGGGCCCGGTCCGCCGGCGCCAGGTCGGAGACCGGCACGCCCTGGGCGGCCTGCAGCGTGCGGATGTAGGCGACGATGGCCCAGGCGTCGCGCTCATCGACGGCGTGGGCGTAGGGCGGCATGCGGTAGGTGCCGTCCGGGTTCGTCAGGCCGTTGCGGATGACGTGGAACAGGTACCCGTCCTTGCCCTGGTCGGTGGAGGGGTCGCGGTAGAGTTCGGCCAGCAGGTTGGCGGGGTCGTAACTCCACAGGCGACCGACGGTGCCGGCGCCCTCGGCGCGGCCGCCGACGCCGGTGTAGCCGTGGCAGGCCGAGCAGTAGATGTCGAAGCGCTCGCGCCCGCGGATGATCAGGTCGCGGTCGACCTCGACGGGGATGGTCTCCGCGTAGGTCGGCGCCTGGGGGTCCGAGCCGGGCATGACGCCGAACGCGAAGGTCGCGTCCTCCCTGAGGATGTCGCGGCGCTCGGCGACGATGCGCTCGCCCCACGCGACGCCGTCGAGCGTGCGCGGGTCGTGCGTGGTCGAGCCGTAGGGCACGGTGCGGGCGACCAGGCCCCGGTCGGCGCGGCCGTCCTCGAAGAACTGGCTGCCGGCCTGGGGCATCAGTTTGGGCTGGTCGTCCATGTCCGGGAAGAACTGCCTGGGCGGGCTGTCGGACCGGTCGCCCCGGCAACCGGTCATCGCGCCCGCGCCGGCGAGCAGGGCGACGGCGCACAGGCCGGCAACGGCCCTGGCGTGTCGCGTGTTGGCGTTGATGGTGGTCATCTCGTCGTCCTCGCCCGTGCGGGCAGTCGCCGGTTCAGTCGGTCTCTTCGATGATGGTGATGTCGGTCCCGCCGGCACGCTCGAGCAGGGCCCGCGTGGCGCCGGGGTCGAAGTTGGGGTCGTCGGCCTCGATGGCGATCATGAAGCGGTCGTTGCTGACCCGCAGGAAGCGCTCGTGCCCGAACAGCGGGTGGTGGAACCGGGGCAGCCCGTTGAGCGCCAGCATGCCGAAAAGGCACGCGAACGCGGTGAACAGCACGCCGAGCTCGAACATGATGGGCATGAAGGGCTGCCACGCGCCGTAGGGCTTGCCCTGGGTGACCATCGGGTAGAGGTACCACGAGGTGATCCACTGCAGGAAGGCCGCGAAGCCCACGCCGAACACGGCCGCGCCCAGGGCGAGCAGGGGCAGTTTGGTGCTCTTGATGCCCATGGCCTGCTCCATCCCGTGCACCGGGAACGGGGTGTGCAGGTCCCACTTCGAGTACCCCGCGTCGCGGACCATCTCGGCCGCCCGGTAGACCGCGGGGGTCTCCGAGAACTCGGCCACCATGCCCCAGACCCGGTTGCCCGCCTCGGAGACGAAGCGCGGGCCGGGCTTGCGCACGAACATCGGGAAGTAGTCCGCCGCGGCCGACTTGATGTTGCTCACCGCTGACATGGCTTAGTGCTCCTCGTCGTGGTGCTCGTGTGTGTGGGCCTGCGGCATGACGACCTTGACCTCGGCCAGGGCGAAGACGGGCAGGAACTTGAGGAACAGCAGGAACAGCGTCGCGAAGATGCCGAACGAGCCCACGAACGTCAGGATGTCCACCCAGGTCGGCCAGAACATGTGCCACTCGCCGGGGAGGAAGGCCCGGTGCAGGCTGGTCACGATGATGACGAACCGCTCGAACCACATGCCGATCGTCACCGCCAGGGCCACGATCCAGATCACCAGGGGGTTCTGGCGGAGGCGTCGGAACCAGAACATCTGCGGGAAGACCACGTTGCAGACGATCATGGTCCAGTAGGCCCACCAGTACGGCGCCACCGTCGGGTTGACGCGGTTGTTGGCGAAGGCCTCGAACTCGAACCGGTTGGCCCCGTACCAGGCGATGAAGAACTCCATCGAGTACGCGAAGCCGACCATGGTGCCGGTGACCAGCAGGATCTTGGCCATGTTCTCCAGGTGACGCAGCGTCAGCAGGTCGGAGAAGTTGGGCAGGATCGCCCGCACCGGGATCAGCAGCAGCAGCACCATCGCGAACCCGCCGAACACGGCGCCCGCCACGAAGTAGGGCGGGAAGATCGTCGTGTGCCAGCCGGGCAGGATCGAGGTCGCGAAGTCGAACGACACGATCGAGTGCACGCTGAGCACCAGCGGCGTCGAGATGCCCGCCAGCATCAGGTAGGCCCGCTCGTAGCGGTGCCAGTGGCGGCTCGAGAACCGCCAGCCCAGGCTCAGCAGGCCGTAGACCGTCACGCGGATCCGGTCCGGCCTCGGCAGGAACGGCACGACCACGTCGCGCCCGACCGGCATCGGCAGGGCGAACGGGCGCGAGAGGTTGCGCTCAAGACGCAGGTACGCCCGGTCGCGCAGCGTCGCCAGGTCGGGGATCATGCCCATGAACCAGAAGAGCACCGAGACCGTCGCGTAGGTCGACACGGCGAACACGTCCCACAGCAGCGGGCTGCGGAAGTTCGGCCAGATGGCGTTGGAGTTGGGGATCGGGAAGAGCATCCAGGCGAACCACACGCGCCCGACGTGGATGCCCGGGAAGATGCCCGCGCAGATGACCGCGAAGATCGTCATCGCCTCGGCCGCCCGGTTCACCGCCGTGCGCCAGTTCTGCTTGAGCAGGCAGAGGATCGCGGAGATCAGCGTGCCGGCGTGGCCGATGCCGATCCAGAACACGAAGTTGGTGATGTCCCAGGCCCAGTCGACCTGGTTGTTCAGCCCCCACACGCCGACGCCGGTGATGATCAGGTAGAGGATCATGCCGGTGCCGATGGCGGCGATCGTCGAGGTGATGGTGAGCATCGCCAGCCAGGGCTTGGGCATCGGCGCCTCGGCGTAGCCGCAGACGATGTCGGTGACCTCGCCGAACGAGCGGTCGCCCAGGACGAGGGGGGCCCGCATGGCGGGGTCCTCGATGAGGGTGCCGTCGTCGCGCGTGCCGGGAACGACCTTGGACGCCCTGGGGGGCGGCTGGGCCCCCGGCTCAAGCCCGGTCAGCCGGGCTGCGATGGACTGGTCTGGTTCGAGTGCGGTCATGTTCGCTCCACCGTTGCCGTTTCGTTGCTCGCTCGCCTGGCCGCCTGGCCCGCCGGGCCTGCTCTGGGCCCCCGCCGCTGGTCCCGCTCAGGACGGGACGCCCAGCACCCGGAGGCTGAGCGAGTAGCCCTGATCGGTGTATCTCTTGACCCCGTCGACGAAGGCCGAGGCGTGCCCGTTCTCGTGCAGCCCTCGGTCCTGGTCGGGCCCGTGGTGCAGGGGGTCGTGCTCGTCGTAGACGCGGATGGCCGCGTTCGGGTTGCGGACCTTCATCATGTGCGTGGTGCGGGGGCGGGTGTTGAGGTAGCCCAGCAGGCGGTAACTGCGGGCCGAGTTGCGCTCCTTGCGCACCACCGAGTCGGGGTCGAGCAGGTCGCCGAAGGTGATCGCCCCGGTCGGGCAGGCCTGCTGGCAGGCGACCTGGAAGTAGCCGTCGGGGATCGGCGCGACCTGGTCGGGCTCGGTCCAGATGCCCTTGACCTTGACCTCCTGCCGGGCCGCGTTGACCCGCTGGATGCAGTACGAGCACTTCTCCATCACGCCGCGGGAGCGGACCGTGACGTCGGGGTTGTACTGCATCTTGCGGATCTCGTCGAGTTTCTTGCGCAGGCGCGGGGGGATGAAGTTCTGGTTGAACGTGCGGTCCTCGCCGACGGTCTCGTCGAACTTCCCGGCCACCCCGCCCGAGACGTAGCGCCCGTCGAGCCCGCCGCGGAACTTGGTCACCGCGTAGTCGAAGAAGTTGAACCGGCGCACCTTGTACGGGCAGTTGTTGGCGCAGTACCGCGTGCCGATGCAGCGGTTGTAGGCCATGTTGTTCGTGCCCTCGGGCCCGTGGATGGTCGCGTTGACCGGGCAGACCACCTCGCACGGCGCGTTCTCGCAGTGCACGCAGGCCACCGGCTGCATCAGGATCTCGTCGGGGTTGTTCAGGTCCTCGCCGACGAAGTAGCGGTCCACACGGATCCAGGTCATCTCCCGGCCCTTGGCGACCTCGCTCTTGCCAACCACGGGGATGTTGTTCTCCGCCTGGCACGCGATCGTGCACACCGAGCAGCCCGTGCAGGCGTTCATGTCGATCGACATGCCCCACTGCGGCCCGCGCGAGTACGCCGGGGGCTGCTCGCGACCCAGCAGCGCCGGGCTGGGGACCAGTTTGTCCTCACGCGGGTCCGCCGGCGAGCGGTTCAGGGGGTTGTCGTACGCGCTGATGTTCGGTGGCGTGTGCGACAGTTCGCCGATGCGCTCGGCCAGGTTCAGTTCCGACACCGACGTGCCGTAGATGTGGTCGGGGTCCTCGAGCACCTCGTCGGCGTGCGCGTCGAACCAGCGCTTGTCCATCGCCCGGACGATCGTGTCGCGCTGCTCCGAGTCCGTGCCCTCGCTCTTGCGCGCCAGCGACCAGTGGTTCTGCGTCGACGCGATCGTGTAGGTCCCGCCGGTCCGCTCGAGTTTCGCCCCGAACGCGACCGCCCCGGCGGGCTTGACGGCGTAGGTGTTGAAGCCCGCGCCGTCGCCCACCTGGCCGCACACCGTCCGCCCGTAGCCGAGTTTCACGCCGATCACGTGGTCGGCCATGCCCGGCAGGATCCACACCGCCACGTCCATCGATCGCCCGCCCAGCGTCAGGCGGGCCATGCGCGCCTGGGGCATCTGCTGCTTGATGTAGGGGTTGAACTCGTCCAGGCGCGTGTGCTCGGGCAGCAGGCCCATCGACCGGGCCGTCTGCGGGCTGACGTAGACCGGATTGTCCCAGACCACGCTCGACCCGGTCTCGGGCAGCTCCTGCAGCCACGCGTTGTTGGCCGAGCGCCCGTCGTTGTGCCGGACGGTGTAGAACTCGACCTCCATCGCCGCCGGGCCCGGCTGGGGCGTCGGCGCCATGCGGGCGAAGGCCTCCAGCACCCGCCCCTCGCCCACGCCCGTCGCGGCCGGACGCTGCGCGGTGTCGGCCACCACGCCGTCCTGCAACGCCCGACGCCACGCGGTGTTGAACCGCTCGGAACCGACGCCGCCCCGGCCCCCGGCCCCCGCGAGGGTCTCGGTGACCAGCGCGTACCCGTCCGGGCCGGCCGAGCCGTTGCCCGACGCCAGCACCGCCAGCAGTTCGATCTGCGAGTACGACGGCTCGAACAGCGGCGCGATCATCGGCTGCACCACCGACACCGTGCCGTCGGTCGTGCGCACGTCGCCCCAGGCCTCGAACGGGTGGGTCCCGTTGAGCGACCAGGTCGACGCCTCGCCCGTCTCGGTCGGGTTGACCGACAGGCTCACGCGGAACGGCGCCTTGGCGAAAGCCTCGGCGAAGCCCATGGCCCCCGGCGCGTCGTACACCGGGTTGGCCTCGAGCACCACCACGGTGTCCACGCGCCCGGCGTTGAGCGCCGCCGTCAGGTCGGTCAGGGCCGCCGCCGAGTCCGACGCGGCCTCGTCGTCCATCGCGAACAACTCGACGATCGGCCCGACCGCGCCCAGGCGGGCGTTGATCGCCATCGCGAGGGCGTAGGCCTCGGGCGCGAGCGACTCGCCCGGAACGACCACCGCGGCGCCGCGGTGCCCGGCCAGGTCCTCGGCGATCGCCCGCACGTGCTCGTCGGGGATGCCCGGCACCGATCCGCCCGGCGCGTCCATACCCAGCGCCCGCGCGACGGCCGCCAGGAACACCGGCATCTGCCCCGGGCTGAGCCGGAAGCGGTGGTCCGCCATCGAGCCCGTCCCGCTCGGGCGGGACTCGACCACGTAGAGGCGGCTCATGCTGTCGCCCGCCTGGCGCACCCGGCGCGTGCTCGCGAACCCGCGGCTGTGGAAGATCTGGTCCGGCCCGTCGTCCGTGAAGTCGCACCCCACGCTCAGCACGCGGCTGGCCCGCTCGAAGCGGTACCGCACCCGGTGCGCCGCGCCGAACGCCAGGCGCGTCCCCTCGATGCCCCCACGCTTCTCCGCGGGGTTCCACGCCACCCACGACGCCTGCGGCCAGCGCGCCAGCACCGCGTCGCGCATCCGGTCGCGCGTCGGCGAACTGCGCTTGTCGGCGATGAACGCCAGGCCCTGCCCCCCGTTGCGGTCAAAGCGGGCGAAGTGCTCGCCCGCCCAGTGGCGGAAGTCGTCCCAGGTCGCCGCGAGTCTGCCCCGCGCGGGGTTGTCGTAGACCGGGAACTTGAGCCGGTCCGGGTCGTAGAGGTCCAGCACGCTCGCCTGCGCCCAGGCCGAGGTCGAGCCTTGGTTGTTGGGGTGCAGGGGGTTGCCCTCGACCTTGGTCGGGCGCCCGCCGTGCGTCTCGACGAGCAGGCCCTCGGCCCCGCCGCCCGGCAGGGGCAGCGCGGTGGCGAAGTACAGCGCCTGGCCCGGCACGACCTCCTCGGGCACGTGGCGCGAGTAGGCCATGATCTTGCGGTCCGGGCGTCGGCAGCCCGGCAGCGTCGCGGCGCCCGCCAGGGCCAGCGAGGCCCCCATCACCTTCATGAACGACCGGCGGCTCGTCTCCTCCAGCAGGCTCGCGCCGCCGGGGAACTCACGCTCGACGAAGTCCCGGAACCCCGGGTCGCCCGCGAACTCCTCGGTCGAACGCCACACCGGACGCCCGCTCAGCGTCATCAGGTCGGCGGGCTTCTCCGGGATCTCGACTTTGCCCTTGGTCGACGGGCACTGATCGATGGTGCTCATGGTCTCGTCTCTCAGCGGGGCCGGTGCCCCGGGGATGCGTCGGTCGGATCAACACGCGGCCGGATCAGAAGCGGCCGATCAGTAGTGGCAGGCGGCGCAGTGCTCCGGCGGGTTGCGCAGCAGCGAATCGACCAGTTGCGTCGCCGACAGGCCCGCGTGCACGCGGTCGGCCACGGACCGGGGCACGAGGTTGCCCCGCTCGTCGCGCGTGTGGAACCACTCGTTCTCCACCCAGTACAGGTCCGTCACCCGGTCCTTGGGCACCAGGCTGTCCACCGGGTTGCGGTGACAGTCCAGGCACCACGACATGCTCAAAGGCTCGGCCTGCGCCACCACCGGCATGCCCGCGATCTGGCCGTGGCACGAGTAGCAACTCACGCCCGCGTTGACGTGCACGTGGTGCGGGAAGTTGGCGTAGTCCGGAAGCACGTGGACCTTGCGCCACTCGATGGGCCGGTCGGCCTCGTAGGCCTCGCGGATGAAGGCGACCTTGTCCGCGCTGGCGCTGGCCGCCGGGCCGAGCATGCCGTCCTGGTGGCAGCCCATGCAGGTCGCCACCGTCGGCACGTTGGCGTGCCAGGACTCCTCCACGTTCGTGTGGCAGTACCGGCAGTCCATGCCGAGTTTGCCCGCGTGGATCTGGTGGTTGAACCCCGAGCCCGGCTGCGTCGGCATGTAGCCGACCTCCCAGAACTTCGGCGTCGCGTAGTACCAGAACCCGGCGATCACCAGGATCACCCCGCCGTTGACCACCAGGAAGGCGATCGTCGGCAGGGCGTTCATCCACTTCGGAAACATCGGCTTCACGGGGCTGCCTCCGTTGGCCGGGATCAGTTCGGGAAACCACCCGACAGGAACCCGAGCATCGTGACGGCCCCAAGCGTAGCCTGCCCGAAGCAACGCGGGTTGTGCGGTCACGCCGAAATTTGTTCCGGTTTCGGGTACACTAGACCGATGCCCGCACGGTTTGACGGGAATTGAGAACGAGTCTCAGTCATAGCAGGCCTGCCCACCACGGGAGCCGATTCCATGACAACCAAGCCTCACTCCGACCGCGCCGTCAACGACGACACCGCCCCCACCGCGCTCGCCGCGATCACCGTGGGCTTCGGGGGCGTGATCGTCACCTGGATCCTCGCATGGGTGCTTCACCTGCCCGGCATCGACGCGCCGGCCGGCGTCACCCTGCCGATCCTCCTCATCGGGCTGCTCGCGGCCTACCTGTTGCTGCTCCGCGCCCACCCCGCGCCCGGGCGCATGAAAACCGCCCTGATCGCCAGCGCCATCACCGGCGTGGTGAACCTGCTCATCGTGGGGTCGCTGGCCGCCGAGCAGCCCGAGTCCACCGACCAGATGGCCGAGTACGCCAACCGCCTGCGTTCCGAGGCGTGGCTGATCATCCCGGGCAGCATCCTGCTCTGCCTCATCGCCGGGGCGATCGCCGGGAAACTGGCCCGGCGCGGCAAGGTGCACCTGACGACCCCGGCGGGCTGGCTGGCCCGGTTCGGGCTGATCACCGTCTTCATCTATCTGCCGCTCATCACGGTGGGCGGGGCGGTGACGAGCACGGAGTCCGGGCTCGCAGTGCCTGACGCCGTCACGAGTTACGGCGCGCTCTCCGTGCTGTTCCCCTTCGAACTCATGTCCGAGCCGCGCATCTTCATCGAGCACTCGCACCGCCTGTTCGGCACGCTGGCCGGGCTGACGACGATCGTGCTGACCGTGTGCGTGTTCGTCTTCGAGCCCCGGAAACTGCCGCGGGTGCTGGCGGTGCTCCTGCTGGCCTCGGTCTGCCTGCAGGGCTACATGGGCATCAAGCGGGTGTCGGAGATGAACACGGCCATCGCCCTGGTCCACGCCGTGTTCGGCACGGTGGTGCTGGCACTCGCGGGCGTCCTGGCCGCCAGCCTCACCCCGACCTGGCGCGAACTCGCCGACCGGGCCGAGCGCCGGGTGGCGGCCCGCAAGGCGGTCTGGTTCGGCATCGCCATGACCGCCGCGGTGTTCATTCAGATCGGCCTGGGCGCCGCGACACGCCACCTCGACCGGATGACACCCCCAAGTCCGGGGGCATCCCACGCCCGCTTGACGCACGTGATCTTCGCCTTCGCGGTCATGTTCATCGTCATCGTGGCCGGCTCGATGGCCATCCGGGCGGGCAAGATCGGCACGGGCATCAACACCGTGCGGCGCCTGGGGGTCGGCCTGCACGCGCTGGTCACCTACCAGTTCATCCAGGGCTGGGTCACCCTGGCCCTGGTCACCACCCGCGACGAGCAGCCGGTCGTGCCCACGCCGGACGAACTCCCAGAGGCCCCGCCCATCCGGGCCCTTGAGGCGCTCGTCACCACGAGTCACCAGGCGACCGGGGCGCTGCTGCTGCTGCTGGCCGCCGTCACGACCGCCTGGCTGCTCCGCGCGGCGGCCCCGCAGGAAACGCCGGTAGCGGCAGCGCCCGCCGGCTCGTGACCGGCAATGCCGCACGCCCGGGCCGCGTTGGGCCGATGAGCAGTGCGGAGCCGCCCATGACCACGACCGCAACCCTGGCCTCCAGACCGCTGGACCCCCTCCCGCCCGACGCCTTCGGGCCGGACCAGGCCCGGCACCTCCTCCTTCGCGCCGGCTTCGGGGGCTCGCCGGCCGAGGTCGACGCGCTCGCCGCGATGGGCGTCGACGCGGCCGTCGACCGGCTGGTCGACTACGAAGCGATCGACTTCGAGCCCGACGCCCGCGACGCCTTCCGCAGCGACGTCATGCGTCCCTACTCCGAGCAGGAGCGCCGCATCACCGACGCCGCCCGGCGCCGGCGCGATGAGGACACGCTGGCGGTGTTCCGCAAACGCCGCCAGGAGGCGCAGGCGGCCGACCGCCGGCAGATGGCCGAGATCCGTCGCTGGTGGCTGGCCCGCATGGTCGCCACCCCCCGGCCCCTGGAAGAGAAACTCACCCTGACCTGGCACGGCCACTTCGCCACCAGTTACCGCACCGTCGAGGACTCCTACCACCTCTACGCGCAGAACCGCGTCTTCCGCGGCAACGCCAAGAGTTTCCCACGCCTCCTGATGGGCATCATCCGAGACCCCGCGATGCTCCGCTACCTCAACAACGACCGCAACCGCCGCGGCAGCCCCAACGAGAACCTCGCACGCGAACTGCTCGAACTCTTCGCCCTCGGCGAGGGCAACTACACCGAACGCGACATCAAGGAGGGCGCCCGCGCCCTGACCGGCTACACCTTCGAGGACGACGCCTTCGTCTTCCGCAAGGAGCGGCACGACCAGGGCATCAAGTTCATCCTCGGGTCCCAGGGGCGCCTCGACGGCGACGGGTTCGTCCAGATCATCCTGCGCCAGCCGGCCTGCGCCGCGTTCGTCGCCAACCGGCTCTACCGCGCCTTCGTCGCCGACGTGCCCCCCCAGCCCCGCGACCTGGACGGCGTCCACCGCGAAGCGGTCATCGCGCTCTCGGACCGCGTCTGGCGGGACGGCTACGAACTCGGCGGCGCCCTCAAAGCGCTGTTCCGCTCGCGGCACTTTTACTCCGACGCGGTCGTCGGGCGCAAGATCAAGTCGCCCGCCGAACTCGTCGTCGGCGCGCTGCGCACGCTCGGCGTGCCCGCCGGCACCCCCCCGCCCGACGCCCTGCTCTCGGCCATGGAGCGGATGGGCCAGAACCTGTTCTACCCGCCGTCGGTCAAGGGCTGGGACGGCGGGCGCGCCTGGATCAACACCGCCACGCTCTTCGCTCGCCAGAACGTGCTGGCCCAGATCGTCCGCGGCGCGCAGCGCGACCTGCCCCAAGCCCTCGCCGGCACGGCGCGCACGCCCGACGCCGTCGCGGCCCGCGTGCTCGCCCTGACGCTGGGCCGGCCGGACGAGCGCGCCGAACGCGCCCTGGCGGGCCTGCTCGGCGCCCGGCCCGACCCCGCCTCGCCCGTCGCCCTGGGCGAGGCGCTGACCCTGGCCACCGCCCTGCCCGAGTACCAACTCTGCTAAGCCACGCCTCCGGAGGCCCCATGGACACCAACGACCCGGGACAGTTCAAGGCCTACACCCGACGCGCCTTCCTCCGCGACGGCGCGCTGTTCGCCTCGGCCGCCCTGACCGTCCCCGCCTTCCTCCAGAGCGCCGCCTTCGCCCTGCCCCGGCCCGCGGCCGGCCTCTCCTCGGTCCCCGGCGTGGACGAAGGGCGCGTGCTGGTCGTCATCCAACTCTCCGGCGGCAACGACGGCCTGAACACCGTCGTGCCCTTCCGCGACGACGCCTACCGGCGCGCCCGCCCCACCATCGCGCTGCCCGGCGACCAGGTCCACCACCTGAGCCGCAACGCCGACGTCGGCCTGCACCCCGCGCTGAGCGGCCTGCGCGACCTCTACGACGACGGCCTCTGCTCGATCGTCCAGTCCGTCGGCTACCCCAACCCCAACCGCTCACACTTCGCCAGCATGGACGTCTGGCACACCGCCAACCCCGACGCCACCGGCGACGGCTGGCTCGGCCGCTACGTCGACGCCCAGTGCTGCGGCTACGGCTCGGGCGAGTCCGGCACGCCCGGCGCCGCCCCGCCCGCCGAGCCCCCCATCGCCCTGGGACGCAGCCTGCCCCTCGCCCTGCAGGGACGCACGGTGCTGCCGGTCGGCCTGGAATCACCCAACGCCTACCGCTGGTCGGCCGACGCCAACCCGCGCCTCGCGGCCGCCTACGAGGGCCTCCTGGGGGACGCCCCGGCGCCCGACGACGACTCGCCGGCCGCCTTCCTCGTGCGCACCGCCCTCGACGCGCGGGTCTCCAGCGACACGATCCGCAAGGCGGTCGCCGCGCCCCCGCTGGCGACCTATCCGAAGAACCAGTTCGCCAGCCAACTCGGCATGGTCGCCTCGATGATCCGCGCCGGCCTGCGCACGCGCGTCTATTACGTCTCGCTCGGAGGCTTCGACACCCACGCCGGCCAGGGCGGCGTGCAGGGCCCCCACGCGCGCCAACTCGGCCAACTCGCCCAGGGCGTCCGCGCCTTCTACAAGGACCTCGCCGCACAGGGCAACGCCGGACGCGTGCTGACCGCCTGCTTCTCCGAGTTCGGCCGGCGCGTCGGCCAGAACGGCTCCAACGGCACCGACCACGGCACCGCCGCCCCCATGTTCCTCTTCGGCCCCATGGTCCGCCCCGGCGTCCACGGGCCCAACCCCGACCTGCGCGACCTCGACGCCGGCGACCTCAAGCACCGCATCGACTTCCGCCAGGTCTACGCCGAGATCCTCGACACCTGGCTGGCCACCAGCAGCCGCACGGTCCTGGGCGCGGGCTTCCGCCACACCGGGGTGCTGCGCTGAGG
>CAZFSO010000005.1:22897-48884 GCA_964522095.1 uncultured Phycisphaeraceae bacterium
GACCTCAACCCGGCGCGTCCAACTCCAGCGTCAGCGGCTCGGCCGTCGGGGTGTCGCCGATGCTGACCGGCGCGACGGGCGTCGGCACGAGCGTGCGGCCCTCGTCATCAACCACGTCGCCCCGGCCCCCCTTGATCCGCTGCGCCATGCCGTGCGCGGAGAGGTAGATCAGCGACCCCTCCGCGGGCCGGTGCTCGCGCAGGACCGCGGCCCACGCGCCCTCGGCGTCGCCCGGCTGACGCAGGACCACCGCGCGGAGCAGGCCCGTCGCGGCGTCGATCCACCCCAGCGTGACCGAGTCGGCCCCGGGCGCGTCGACCACGACGCGCGTGCCGCCGGGCCACCAGAACGGGTCGACCGCCTGTCGCTGGCGCCGGGCGATGTTTGCCCGCTCGACCTGGTTGGGGCTGCGCCCGGCCAGCCATTCGCCCAGCGCGTTGGCCCCGCCGGTGTCGCCCGCGCCCTGGCCCACGCCGTCGGGCGTCATCGCCTTCGGCCCGGACATGGTGGCGAAGATCCACGCGACCAGCCCCGCGAAGACGAGGATCGGCAGCAGCAGCCACGCCGTGAGCATCAGGTTCTTGCGCACGCCGAACCCTAGCGGACCGGGCGACCCCCGGCCCGCGCCGTCTGTTTTCGCGTCAAGGGTGACGCCTCACCGGGCCTTGGCGAACCGCTCGGCGACCGCGTCCCAGTCGACCACGCTCCAGAACGCCTTGATGTAGTCCGGGCGGCGGTTCTGGTACTTGAGGTAGTACGCGTGCTCCCACACGTCGAGCCCGAGGATCGGCGTGCCCTGGCCGCCGCCGAAGGCGCCGGGCATGAGCGGGTTGTCCTGGTTGGCGGTGGAGGTCACGGCGAGTTTGCCGTCCTTGACGACCAGCCACGCCCAGCCCGAGCCGAAGCGGGTGGCGCCGGCCTGGGCGAAGGCCTCCTGGAACTTCTCGAACGAGCCGAAGGCGTCGTCGATCGCCTTGGCCAGGTCGCCCGACGGCTTGCCGCCCTTGTTCGGGCCGATCACCGTCCAGAACAGGCTGTGGTTGGCGTGCCCGCCGGCGTTGTTGCGCACGGGACCCTGCTTGTCCTGCGGCAGCCTGTCCAGACCCCGGATGACCTCGTCGACCGACCGGTCGGCCCACTCGGTGCCCTCGAGCGCCGTGTTGGCGTTGTCGACGTACGCCTTGTGGTGCTTGCCGTGGTGGATCTCCATGGTCTGGGCGTCGATGTGCGGCTCGAGCGCGTCGGCGGCGTACGGCAGACTTGGCAGCGTGAAGGCCATTTCGGGATCTCCTGTTGATGAATAACCCGGATGGGGACAAGAATCTCCGACCAAAGCCCGAACGAGGCGGGAAATTATGGTCGGCGAGGCGCGAACATGGGCAAAGCGTTTGCCCCCTTCCCGGCGCTCGGGTACGATCAAGGTTCGCATGCGGGCAAACCGACGGCGCTGATTCGTCAAGCCGCGGATGGCCCGATTGCGGACGGTAGGCCCCCGCTTATCGGGCGTCAACCGGGAGGGAACCACGCCACGGACCGGCGTCGTTCACAAGACACGGACGTTGTCGCACCTGAAAATAGGTAAAACCGCCCGGTCTCTTCTCCCGACTTTGCGCCTGCACGGGCATCGGGTCGAAAGAAACGGGGTGGGAGAAGAAACTTCCCGCCGCGACGCGTCGTAAGACAGGTACCCATCTGTTCGACCGGTTCCGGCGTCCAGCGGGCCGCACACGTTGCGGCCCGTCGGGCCGCCTCCGACGAGTCACAACGGAACGGGCGGCCCGGACGGACCGGGGCCGGAAGCGCGCGGGCGGAGTCCCGAACAACCAGCAGGCCGCAAGGCCGGTGGCGGACTCAGTTCCGCATCCGGGTCGATCCGCGGGGATCGGGCGGGGAACAGCAGCACGTCGGCGACCGGGAGCCCCGGGACCGACCGAAATAGACCAGCGGGTGGGCCGGTTCCACCCCCAAGCCGTCGCAGGAACGCGGCGGAGGAGACGGACGCATGACGCAGGCACCGAGGCAAAGCCCGAGCCCGCTTGAGCAGATGAGGCGACGCCAGCGCGTTGGTGTCTCGCGGACTTCCACCCGCGAGGGCAAAGCCAGCCGCCGGCTGTCTCACGAGGACGAGCGGCTGCTGAACCAGATCCTGGCCAAGGAGCAGGATTACATCGACTCGCCCGTCTTCTACGAGGAAGACGCCGAGCAGCGCATCTACGAGGAAGCCCCCGACATCGCCAAGCCGGACACCACCTGGTACCACCCGGTGATGGACGACATCTCGGCGACCAGCCGGACGCGCACCGTCAAGAGCGCCCAGCAGGTCATCCTGACCGGCGCCGAGGAACGCGTGCTGTTCCACCAGTTCAACTACGCCCGCCACCGGGTGTGGATGCTCCAGCAGGAGGTCTGGGCCCTCGCGGACAAGAAGCCCACCGCCGAGCAGGCCGACCAGCTGCTCAGCTGGTACCGCCGGGCCGAGCGCATCCGCGAGCAGATCGCCGAGACCAACCTCGCGCTGGTGCTGGCCATGGCCAAGCGCACCCGCATGAGCGAGGTGGACTTCGCCGACCTGGTCAGCGAGGGCAACATGGCCCTGCTGCGGGCGGTCGACAAGTTCGACGCCGGGCGCGGGTTCAAGTTCTCGACCTACGCCTGCCGTGCGATCCTCAAGGCCTTCTCCCGCCAGGGGATGAAGCTCTCCAAGTACCGCCAGCGCTTCCCGACCGACTTTGACCCCAAACTCGAGAAGTCCAACTACCTCGAGACCAAGCGGGCCGACTTCGAGCGTGACGCCGCCGACGAGGTGCGCGAGATCGTCATCTCCAACCGGGCCGACCTGACCGACGTCGAACGCACCGTGATCGAGCACCGCTTCGGGCTCGAGACCGGCGGGCTCGAGAAGCCCATGACGCTCGAGCAGGTCGGGCAGATCATCGGCGTGACCAAGGAGCGCGTCCGCCAGATCCAGAACAAGGCCATGGAGAAGATCCGGGTCGAACTGGAGGCCAACTTCCTCGGCACGCAGATCGAGGAGAACGAGGCCGAGGCCGTCGCGGCCAACTGACCCTCGGACACACGCAACCCCCGAAGGCCCGGACCCGTCCGGGCCTTCTTTCTTTGCCCGCCCGCGCCCCGGCCGCCCGCGGAACCGGGGGCGGCCCCGGCCCGAACCTTGGATGCCCGGCGGTTCCGTCGCGCGTACCCTTCATTTCACATCAGACTGGCCCCGCGACAGCCCTGCCCGCGCCGGAGCCGAGAGGATCATTCCCACGATGAGCCTGACCGAATCCCCTCAGACCGTCAACCAGACCGGGCGCGTCGCCGCGGACATCTCCTCGCTCCGACGCGAGACCGACCCCCACGCGACGCGCTGGGGCGACTTTCTCAAGGCCACCATCAAGTTCAACGGCTCGGACCTGATCATGAAGTCCGGC
The DNA here is from genome assembly GCA_964522095.1 of uncultured Phycisphaeraceae bacterium. GTDB lineage: Bacteria > Planctomycetota > Phycisphaerae > Phycisphaerales > UBA1924 > UBA6054. Next base: position 26,332 of record CAZFSO010000005.1, read on the forward strand.
CAGAAGCCCAAGATCCGCCTGCGCGGCTCGCTCAAGTCCCTCGACGTCGACCCCGTCTCCGCCGACGAGTTCTTCCAGATCGCCCAGGCCATCCTCACGCCCCAGCAGATCGAGGACCTCAAGCACTTCGGCTCGGTCGACTTCGCGTACAACTACGACAAGGACCACCGCTTCCGCGTCAACCTCTTCATGGCCCGCGGCACGATCTCCGTCGCCGCCCGGAACATCACCAGCGAGATCCTGCCCTTCGAGGGCCTGCACCTGCCGCCCGTCATGGCCGAGATCGCCATGCAGCCCCAGGGCATCGTGCTGCTCTGCGGCGTGACCGGCTCGGGCAAGTCGACCACCATCGCGTCGATGCTCGACTACATCAACGCCCGCAAGAACATCCACATCCTCACCCTCGAGGACCCGATCGAGTACATCTTCGAGGACAAGAAGGCCGTCATCAACCAGCGCGAGATCGGGCTGGACTGCCTGGACTTCAAGACCGGCCTGCGCGCCCTCGTCCGCGAGAACCCCGACGTCGTGCTCGTCGGCGAGATGCGCGACCAGGAGACCTTCGAGGCCGCCCTGCACGCCGCCGAGACCGGCCACCTGGTCTACGGCACCATCCACGCCTCCAGCACCACGCAGACCTTCAGCCGCATCTACGGCCTGTTCCCGCAGGACGAGATCGACCAGGTCCGCAAGATCCTCGCCTACCAGATGCGGGCGTTCGTGTACCAGAAGCTCCTGCCGACCCTGCACGAGAACATCTTCCGCATCCCCGCGGTGGAGATCCTCATCAACAACGGCGTGGTGCGCAAGTACATCCTCGACGAGCGCGAGGGCGACCTGCGCGACGTGCTCAACTCCATCGAGGCGCGCCAGGTCGGCATGGTCGACTTCAACGACTCGCTGGTCGAACTCGTGGAGAAAGAGTACATCCACACCCGGGTGGCCCTCGAGGCCTCGCCCAACGTCGACGACCTGCAGATGAAACTCAAGAAGTTCAAGTGAACCGGGCGCCGCCGGCCCGGCCCGGGCCGCACGCCGCGCACCCCGCCAGGAAGGACCCGTCCAGGTGAACGAACCGTTGACCCTCGCGCAGACCGTCCCGGACGCCGGCGCCGCCGTGCTGCTGCTCTCGGTCTGGAAGCCCGTCGTCCTCTTCGCCCCGTTCGTCGCCTGGGCGTGGTTCGTCTCCGCGGTGCTGGACAAGCAGGCCCAGCGGTTCTTCCTCGGCCAGGAGAGGTGGGCGCTGATCCACATGCTCTTCGGCCTGGCTGCGCTGGCCGCGGTGGTCTTCGTGCCCATCGACGGGTTCGCGGGCTTCGCCGCCACGCTGCTCATCGTCCTGACGCTGCTCGCCGGCGACGTCGGGCTGTTCGTCGCCATCACCAACCGCGACGAGCGCGTGCCCGAGCGGGCGCGCCTGAGCCTGAACTTCGAGGAAATGAAGGCGGCCCGCGAGGAGAAGGCCAAGGTCAAGCAACTCGGAACCTCCGAACTGGTCATCGTCGGGGCCAACAAGATGAAGGTCCCCCCGCCCCCCAAGGAGGCGCCCGAGTTCGCCGTCCGCCTGGCCGCCGAGCAGGTGCTCGCAAAGGCCTTCGGCATGCACGCCTCCCAGATCGACGTCCTGCCCGCCAACGAGTCGACCTACGCCGCCTCCTACCTCGTCGACGGCGTGCGCCAGGCCGGCGACCCCATCGCACGGGCCGACGCCATCCAGATCATCGACTTCTGGAAGGCCTGCGCCGGCATGGACGTCCAGGACCGCCGTCGCAAACTCCAGGGCGAGGTCTCAGTCTCCGGGGGCGACATGAGCGCCACGACCGTCAAACTGGTCACCAGCGGCTCGGCGTCCGGCATGCGCCTCTCCATGATCTTCAACCCCGCCGAGGCCGTCCGGCGCAAGCCCGAGGCCCTGGGCATGCTCGACCGCCAACTCGAGCAGGTCCGCAACTGGGTCAACGAGCCGGGGGGCGTGGTCCTGATCGCCGGGCCCGCCGACTCGGGACGCACCACCGCGTTCTACTCGATCATCAAACTCCACGACGCCTACACCTCCAACATCTCCACCATCGAACTCGACGTCGAGGACGCCATCGAGGGCGTCAAGCAACTGCCCTTCGACCCCTCCGCCGACGGGCCGGACTTCGCCACCACCGTCCGCTCGAACCTGCGCCGCGACCCCGACGTCCTGGGCATCGCCGAACTGCCCGACGCCGAGACGGCCGCGAACGTCGCCCGGGCCGACCTTGAGCGCAGCCGCGTGTACCTCTCGCTGCGCGCCAACTCCGCGCTCGAGGCGGTGCAGCTCTACGCCAAGGCCGTGGGCGACCCGGCCCTGGCCTCCCAAGGCCTCAAGGGCGTCATCGCCCACCGGCTGCTCCGCGTGCTGTGCAGCAACTGCAAGGTCGCCTACCCCCCCACCCCCGACATGCTCAAGAAACTCGGCCTGTCCGCCGACAAGGTCCCGCAACTGTTCAAGAAGGGCGGTCAGGTGCTCGCCCGCAACAAGCCGGAGATCTGCCCGGTGTGCAACGGCGTGGGCTACATGGGCCAGACCGGCTGCTTCGGCGTCTTCCCGATCGAGGCCGAGGAGAAGGCGCTGATCGCCGAGCAGAACTGGCCCGGCCTGCGCACCGCCATGCGCAAGCGTCAACTGCCCACCGTCCAGCAGGCCGCCCTGCGCAAGGCCGTCGAGGGCCTGACCAGCATCGAAGAGGTCACGCGCATCACCGCCGACCCCAAGCCCGCCAAGCGCGACCCCGGCTCGGCCGCCTGAACCCGCACGCACACGAACGGACCCGCCGCGCCCCGCGCCGGGACGGAGAGCGAACATGATCTTCAACATTCTCGTCATCGGCCTCGTGCTCGGCCTCGCCTACGCGTGGATGGTCCGGGGGTTCTTCAACGCGTTCATCCACCTGCTCTGCGTCCTCGTCGCCGGGGCGCTCGCCTTCGCCGTCTGGGAGCCGGCGACCTACGCCGTCATGGCGGTCAGCCCCGAACGCGGGTTCCTCAGTTTCATCGAGAGCGCCGCGTGGGGCGTCGGCCTGATCCTGCCCTTCTGCGTCTTCCTGCTCCTCGCCCGCCTCCTGACCGACCGCGTCGTCAGCGCCAACCTGCGCAACAGCAACGCCGCCGACTACGCCGGGGGGGCCGTCTGCGGCCTGGGCATCGGCGTCATCACCGCAGGCATCACCGTCATCGGGCTCCAGGGCCTGCGCCTGCCCACCGACAACGGCTACCGCCCCGTCTGGTACACCGAGGACCGCGCCGCCGGCGCCGGCAGCCTCGTGGACAACCAGAACCTCTGGATCCCCGCCGACCGCATCGTCGCGGGCCTCTACGCCAACCTCTCCGAGGGCTCGATGTCCGTGCCCGAGTCGCTGGCCAAGTGGCGCCCGGACCTCGAACTGGCCGGCTTCGCCGCCCGCATCAGCCCGGGCGACGGGGCGGGGCGCAACGTCATCCACCCCGACCACTTCGACGTGGTCCGCGCCTACGCCGTCGGCACGCCGGAACGTCCCCTGGACGCCAACGAACTGCTCGCCGTCGCCGGCTCGTCCACGCCCCAGCGCTACGTCGGCCCCGACGGCGAGCGCGCCGGCAGGGGACGCCTGCTCGGCTTCGTCGTCCGCTTCGGGCCCGAGGCCAAGGAACGCGGCAAGCGCGGCGGGCAGGTCATCACGTCCAACGGCCAGGTCCAACTCGTCGCACGCGACGAGGCCCGCGGCCGCTCGGTCACCCTGTTCCCGCTGGCCGCGATCTCCGAGGGCGCCGACGCCGACGGTCGCCTGGGCCGCTGGCTCTTCGACGCGAACGACGTCTTCATCAGTTCCGTGGGCGGCCAGTCCGAGGCCACCATGGCCTTCGAGTTCCTCGTGCCCGAGGGCTACCAGCCCATCGCCCTGAACGTCCGCCAGACCCGGGCCGCCATCGCGGACCTCGAGCCCGAGGTCCTCGCCTCCACCGCCGAGCGTGACGCCCGGGTCGCCGCCGCGACGATCTTCACCGGCGGCTCCGGCGGGACCGCAGCCCCGCCCGCCGACCGCGACGACTCCAACGCCGTCACGATCGAGGGCCAGACCAGCGCGTCGGCCGGCAGCGGCTCGGGCCTGCGGGTGGGCAACACCATCGGCGAGATGCTCTCCTCCCAGACCGCCCGCTCGCGGGTGACGCTCGACGACGAGAACCGCATCGCCGACGGGCAGGCCAAGTTCAGCATCGACGAGATCGGACGCTCGAACGTGCCCGCGGGCCGCACGATGCGGGTCGACTCGTTCGCCCTGGGGCGCAACCAGACCATGGTGCAACTGGACGTCTCCGCCGGCATGCCCGCCAGCCTGCTCTCCGAGGCCGCCCGCCTGGCCGAGTCGGACCGGCCCCTGACGCTCATCGACACCAACGGCAACGAGTACCGCGCCATCGGCTTCGTCTACAAGGACCGCGAGATCTTCGAGATCCGCTACACCCTGGGCAACACGCTCCGCGGCGTCGACGACACCCCGCCGATCAGCACCGCCCGCGACGACCAGCGCCTCACGCTGCTCTTCGTCGTGACCACCGACGCGAAGATCGCCCAGTTCGCCATCGGCGACGTGGTGGTCGCCAACGTCGAGCCGCCCCTGACGGCCAAGTGACCCCCCCCGCCGGGGCCGGCCCGAAACCGCGATGAGAAAAGGCCCCGTCTCGCGACGGGGCCTTTTTCGTGTCTGTTGAGGATCGGGTGGGCCCGGGTTACTCAGCGGCCGGGGCGGGGGCGGCCTGGGCCGGGGGGGCGGGGGCGGGGCGCTCGATCAGGTCGCCCTCGGAGTCGAACTCCATCTCGGGCGGGGCGTCGGCGTCGAGGGCCCGGTCGGCGACGACCCAGAGTTTGACGTCCGCGCCCAGGTCGGAGTCGACCTTGACGTGGATGTCGAAGGTGTCGACGCGCTTGATCGTGCCGGGCAGGCGCACCTCGCGGGGCTTGATGTCAAAGCCGACTTCCTGCAGGGCGCTGGCGATGTCCTGCTGGGTGACCGAGCCGTAGAGCTGGCCCTGGTCGTTGCAGGCCCGCACCATGGTCAGTTCCTGGCCGTCGAGTTTGGCGATCATCTCCTCGCGCTGCTTGCGCAGGGCGGCGAGCTGCTTCTCGGCCTCGGCCCGCTTGTCGGCCAGGTCCTTGATCAACTCGTCGCTGGGCGTGGTCGCCAGGCCGAAGGGCAGCAGGAAGTTGCGGGCGTAGCCCAGGCGGACGCGGACGATGTCGCCCACGATGCCCAGGTTGTCCACGTTGTCGGTGAGCAGGAGTTTGACGTGCTTGCTGGCCATACGGCCTCCTTCGCTGTCCTCGCCCGGGGGTCGCCCGGGCCAGTTGAGGAGCCGCCGCCGGGCGCACGCCCGGGCCAAGCGGCCCCAACGGGATCCCCCGGCCCGGCCCGGAGGCCGGTCACGAGGGGGAGAAAGCGTAGGCGCCCCGCCGAACGGGACGCCCACGGACACGGATCGGTTCCGGGCGCGGCGCCCGGTCAGAACGGGATGTCGTCGTGGTCGATGACGGGCTCGTCGTGCTGGGGCCGGGAGGTTGAGCCGGTGCGGGCGTACTGCCCGCCCCCACCGCCGCCGCCGCCACCACCGCCCGAGCCGCCGCTCTCGCGGCCGCCACCGACGAACTCGAAGTTGTCCACGACGACCTTGAGTTTGGAGCGCTTGCCCCCGCCGTTGCGGTCCTCCCACTGGTCCAGGCGCAGGCGTCCTTCGAGGAACACGGGGCTGCCCTTGGTGAGGTACTTGGCCATGGCCTCGGCGCGGGCGCCGAAGATCTCGCAGTCGATGAAGGTCGCCCGCTCCTGCCAGTTGCCCTCGCGGTCCTTGAACCGCTCGTTGACGGCCACGCCGAACGACCCCACGCTCATCCCGCTGGGCATCGCGCGGATCTCCACGTCCCGCGTCAGGTTCCCGAGCAGGATGACCTTGTTGAAACTGCCGGCCATGCGATCTCCTTTCCCCCGGCCGGGCGGCCGGGGAAGTCCCTCAAACAATACCCGAACGCCCACGCCCGTGCAAGCGCGGCCCGTCGGACGGGCCCGCACGCACGCGGCGCGGCTGCTGGATCACTGCTGGCCGCTCTCGGGGGCCTCGGTCACCGGGCCGCCGGTCTGGGCGCCCTCGCGCTCGGCGGCCGGGGGCTCGGTGCTCTGGGCGGCCGGCTCGGGGGCGCCCAGGCGGACCCGCCCGGAGCCTTCCTCCTCGCTCGCCTCGGCGCGCTCGGCCCGCATCTTGGCCTCGTCGGCCAGGGCGCGGCGGTCGTCGTGCACCGCGATCTCCTCGTCGGTCAGGTGGTCGGCCTTGACGACCAGCAGGCGGAGGATCTTCGAGGAGATCTGCACGTCGCGCTCGAGTTTGGTGACCATGTCGGTCGGGCAGGAGAAGTACGACAGGATGTACACGCCGCGCTTCTGCTTGTCGACCTCGTAGGCCAGGCGCCGGTCGTCCCACTTCTTCATGGCCAGCACGGTCGCGTTGGCGCGGCCGAACAGTTCGTGGATGTGGTCCAGCGTGTCGCCGAACTGGGCGGCGGCAGCCTGCGAAACCAGGAACATCCCCTCGTACACGCCCGTGCGGGCCGTCGTCTCGGTCGTCATCTGCTTCTCCGTTCTTGATCGGATCCGTGTGTCTCCGGCGCGTGCGCCCCCTGGGGGGGCTGGCCGGGGTTGTCTGCGGGCCCCCGCGGGTTTTCCGCGGCGGCCTTCTTGTTGAACCTGTTCATCGCGGCCGCGAGCCCGTCCCGCACCGCGACCTCCGCCGCGTCCGCCGCCAGGGCCGTGCCGGCCCGGACGGCGTCGAGTTCCTCCTCGCCGAACCGGGAGAGCACCCAGTCGGCCTTGACCCAGCCCGGGGGCTTCTCGCCGACCCCGATCCGCAGGCGGGGGTAGTCGGCCCCGCCCAGGGCCCGGTCGATGTCGGCCAGCCCGTTGTGCCCGCCCGCGCTGCCCTTCTCGCGGACGCGCACGTGCCCGACGGGCAGGGCGATCTCGTCGACGATCACGAGCAGGTCCGCGCCCGGGTCGAGTTTGAAGAACCGCACCGCCTCGCCCACCGACCGGCCGGACAGGTTCATGAAGGTGGTCGGCTTGGCGAGCACGACCCTCTCCCCGCCGATCGACGCGTCGAGCGTGACGGCGTTGAACCTGGCCCTGGGAACCATGCCTGACGCGTGGCGGCGCGCCAGTTCGTCGAGCGCCAGGAATCCGGCGTTGTGACGCGTGCGCTCGTACTGAGCGCCCGGGTTGCCCAGGCCGACGATGAGTTTCATGCCCTTACTTCTCGTCCTTGGGCTTGTCGGCCAGGACCTCGGGCTGGGCGCCGCCGGCCACGGTGGCCGCCTCGCCGGTGTCCTCGGTCGCGGCCTTGAGCACCACCTGGACGACCACGGTGTCGGGGTCGGTCAGCAACTGGATGGTCTTGACCGGCATGGCGATGTCGCGGGCGTGGATGACGTCGCCGACGTCCAGGCCGGAGATGTCCACCTCGATCACGTCGGGCAGGTTGGTCACCTGGCAGTTCAGCGCCAGTTCGGTGACCGGGTGCATCAGCACCGCGCCGGCCTTCTTCATGCCGACCGGCTCGCCCACGAACTTCAGGGGCGCGTGCGTGTCGACGCGCTCGTTCAGGTCCACCCGGGCGAAGTCGGCGTGGATGACGTTGGTGCCCAGGTAGTCGTACCCGAGGTCCTTGAGCAGCACGAACTGGTGCTTGCCGTCCAGGTCCATCGAGAAGACCTTCTCGCCCTTGGCGATGTGCTTGAGCGCCTCGCGGGCGTCGAGCGTGACGGGCACGGGCTCCTGCTTGTGCCCGTAGACCACGGCCGGCAGGCCGCCGGTCTCGCGGACCCTCTTGGCGTAGCGGGAACCGACCCGCTCGCGGACCTTGGCGTTCAGAAGTGGCGCGTTCTCATGCATGGCTGTCTCCTCGTTGCTCCGCTTGTGTGCGTGGGGTTGGTTGGTCTCAGCGTTTGACGCCCGCCGTCACGCGGAACAGCGCGCTGATCGACGAGTTGTCGTGGATGCGTCCGATGGCCTCGCCGAGCAGTTCGCCGACCGACAGCACGACGAGCTTGTCGCGGATCGGGTCGCACCGCGCCCCGGCGGGGATGGTGTCCGTGATGACGACGCGCGAGATCGGCGAGGCGGCGATCTTCTCCATCGCCCCCCCGGCCAGCACGCCGTGCGTGGCCGCGGAGATCACGTCGGTCGCCCCCTCGTCCATCACCAGCCGGGCGGCCTGGCAGATCGTCCCGCCGGTCGAGATCATGTCGTCGAACATGAGCACCCGCTTGCCCCGGACCGTCCCGATCAGGTTGCCCACGTCGACCTCGGTGCCCGACAGGCGCCGCTTGTTGATGATCGCAAGGTCGGCGTCGAGCAGGTTGGCCATCTTCTCGGCCACCTTCACGTTGCCCACGTCCGGCGAGACCAGGCACAGGTCGCCCAGGTCGGCACGGATGCTCTTGAAGTACTCGTAGAACACCGGCCCGGCGCTGAGGTGGTCGACCGGCAGGTCGAAGAAGCCCTGGATCTGGGCGGCGTGCAGGTCGATCGCCAGCACCCGGTCGGCCCGCGCCGCGGTGATCAGGTTGGCCACCAGTTTGGCCGTGATCGGCACGCGCCCCTCGTCCTTGCGGTCCTGACGCCCGTAGCCGTAGTACGGCATCACCAGCGTGATCCGCGCGGCGCTGGCCCGGCGCAGGCAGTCGCAGAAGACCAGCAGTTCCATGATGTTGTCGTTGACCGGCTCGCAGGTCGAGAGCACCACGAAGCAGTCGCGCCCGCGCACGTCGTCGTCGAGTTTGGTGATGATCTCCCCGTCGGGGAACAGGCTGGTGCGCGCCCCGCCCAGCGGGATCTTCAGGTGGTCGCACACGCGCTGGGCCAGCGCCTTGCTGTTCCGACCGGAGAAGACCTTCAACTCGCCGTAGCCGCCGTTCATCGCACGCTCCTGCTGCCTGACGCCCGACCGGCCGCCGCACGACCCCGGAAGATCCGGTCCACCTCCGCCAGGTGGGCCGGCGTGTTGATGCTCAGGACGTCCTCGGGCGGCACCGCGTCGATCACCTCGACCCGCTCGCCCGCGTCCAGCAGCGCCTCGAACACGTCCGTCACGTAATACTCCCCCGACACCGGGTTGCGCTCCACACCGGCCAGCGCCCGGAACAGCGCGCCCGCGTCGAAGCAGTAGTAACTCGGGTTGACCTCGCGCACCGCCAACTCCGCGGGCGAGGCGTTCTTCTGCTCGACGATCCGGACGAACCGGCCGCCGGCGTCCCGCACGATCCGCCCGTAGCCGGACGGGTCGTCGATCACGCTTGTCGCCAGGGTCGCCGCGGCCCCGGCCTTGCGGTGCCGGCCGAGCACCGTCCGCAGCGTCTCGGCCCGCACCAGCGGCCCGTCCCCGCACAGCACGAACAGGTCCATCCCGGTGGGGCCGGCATCCTGCCGGCCTCCTGAAGCGGCCTTGAACGCCCCCTCGGCGCACATCACCGCGTGCCCCGTGCCGAGTTGCTCGGCCTGCACCGCGAACTCGACCCTGGGGCCGTACCCGGCCAGCGCCTCGCGCACCAGTTCCTGCTTGTACCCCACCACTACCACGACACGCTCGCAGCCCGCGTCCAGGCACGCGTCGACCACCGCGCAGACCATCGGGCGCCCGCCGACCGGGTGGCAGACCTTGGGCAGGTCCGACCCCATCCGCGTGCCCTTGCCCGCGGCCAGCAGCAGCGCCTCAACCGGTTTGTCCGCAGGTCCCGACATCGATGGTCGGCGACGATGAAGCCCCAATTACCCCGCCTGGATTCGAACCAGGACTAGATGTACCAAAAACACCTGTGCTGCCATTACACCACGGGGTATCGATGGGATGATCCCGAAGGACCGGTGGGCTCCGCGTCGCGCTTCTCCGCTGGCTCGGGGCCGGTCAGGCCGGCCCGGTGTCCGTTCCGCTTTGTCGCGGACCGAACACGCCGGGAGACGAATCCCGCCCGTGCAGGGCCGCGGCACGATTCGCCCCGCCGCGCCGGAACCCCGGTCGCCACGAGACTTGGAGCTGGCCCCCCGCCGGCCGCACGGGACGAAATCCCATGAAGCGGGGACCCATGGACGCGCCTCGGCGGGCTCAACCCGCGTCCGTCACGCCCGGCTCCGCAAGGGCCAATCCTAGACGCCCGGCCGGTCCGGTCAACGCTCGTCATCTCCCGCGTCCCCGCCGCCGTCCTCAACCCCCCCGCCCTCCACCGCCTCCTGCCCGATCAGGTCGTAGCAGGTCGCCAGAAGGCCCAGCAGCGGGAATCGACCCTCGGGGAACGGGCTGGGGCCGAGCCGGCGCAGCAGCACGCAACTGACCGGCGGCGGCGCGATGGGGGTGTCCAGGTCGGCCAGGCCCGTGCCGGCGTCCCAGAAATCGTCCAGCGAGGCCTCCAGGGGCGGGCTGGGCGAGTCGGTGACGCCGGCCACGTGGGGCATCAGCACCGGCGTGGGGCCTGAACCCGCCGACCCGGCCGCCCGGCGCTGGCGCAGGCCCTCGACCAGGTCATCGATCGGCATGCCGCGCAGGCCGAAGACGAGCATGGGGTCCTCGCCCAGGCGCTCGCCGAGCAGGGCCGTCAGGCAGACGGCGTGCTTGCACCACGGGCTGTCCTCCGACCAGTCGCCGCACGTGCAGGCCGGGCGCAGGTCGCCCGCCTCGGTGGGCAGCAGGCGCATGCCCAGGGGGGCGAACACGTCCTCGATGTTGCTGGGCAGTTCACCCGCGAGCAGTTTGGCGGCGTACCGCACCTGCTCGCCCATCGTCGCGATCACCTGCTCCTGCTGCTGGGGCGTGAACGCCTCCAGGCTCAGCGTCGTGCGGTAGGGCTTGTCCGAGCGCCCCTGGATCACGCCCTCGCACAGCGTGCCCTCGACCGTCAGGCGCTTGGTCTGGCCCATCTGGGCGTACTCGATGCCCTCGCGCAGCGCCTCGCCCGTCGCCCCCTGCTCGGCCACCCGCATGATCCGCTGGGTGACCCAACTCTTGGGCGGCTCGCCCGGCTTGGCCTTGGTCTTCACCCCGCCGCGCACGCGCCGAGGGTTGGTCAGGGGCTTCTTCGTCGACCGGAACGAGGCCACCTGGGGCTTGGGGCGCGCGGGCGCGGTCGGCACGATGCCGCTGAGTTGCGGCTTGGCCACCACGGACACCGTCCGGTCCGCCTTGGGCGGCGGCGGCGGGGCGGCGTCGGACTTCTTCTTGCTCGCCTTCTTCGCCACGGGTTACACCTCGTCCGCGATCGCGTCGGCCCGAAGGGTCAGCAGGTCCCGCAACTGGTCGGTGTCCAGTTCGGTCAGCCAGCGCTCGCCCTGCCCGATGATGTTCTCGGCCAGTTCGGTCTTGCTCTCGATCATCTCGTCGATGCGTTCCTCCAGCGTGCCGCGGACGACGAACTTGTGCACCTGCACCGTGCGGGTCTGGCCGATGCGGAAGGCGCGGTCGGTGGCCTGGTTTTCCACCGCGGGGTTCCACCAGCGGTCGAAGTGGAACACGTGGTTGGCCGCGGTCAGGTTCAGGCCCACGCCGCCCGCCTTGAGCGAGAGCATGAGGATCGGGTGCTTGCCCGTGGCCTCCTGGAACTGCTCGACCATCTTCTGGCGCTGGCCCTGGGGCGTGCCGCCGTGCAGGAACAGCACCTCGCGCCCGAGTTCGTGGCGCAGCATCCCGCTGAGCAGGTGGCCCATCTGGCGGAACTGCGTGAAGATCAGCGCCTGGTCGCCCTCGCTGAGCAACTCGTCGAGCATCTCCAGCAGGCGCACGCACTTGCCCGACCGCGACGGGTCGATGATGCGCCCGGCCTGGGGGTCCTGGTCCTTGAGCATCTGCGCCGGGTGGTTGCAGATCTGCTTCAACTTGATCAGGGCCGCCAGCACCAGCCCGCGCCGGTGGATGCCGTCGGACTGCTCGACCTCGGTCAGCATCCGCTTGACGCACGACTCGTACAGCGCCGCCTGCTCGCTGGTCAGGGGGCACCACTCGCGGCTCTCGAGTTTCTCGGGCAGGTCGGCCACCACCGTCGGGTCGGTTTTGACCCGGCGCAGGATGAACGGGCGCACCAGCCCGCGCAGTTTGTCCATCTTCGTCCGGTCGCGGTGCCGCTCGATGGGCACGCTGAACTTGCGCCGGAAGGTCCCCGCCGGCCCGAGGTAGCCCGGGTTGAGGAAGTCCATGATCGACCACAACTCGCTGAGCCGGTTCTCGACGGGCGTGCCCGTCAGCGCGATCCGGCGCGGCGCCGGGATCGCCCGCACCGCCTGGCTCTGCTTGGCCTGCGGGTTCTTGACGAACTGCGCCTCGTCGAGGACCATCCGCGTCCACGGCACGACCTCGAAGAGTTCCCGGTCGCGGTTGACCAGCGCGTAGGTCGTCAGGATCAGGTCGTGGCGCGTCGCCTCCAGGATGAACGCCTCGCCCTGCAGGCGCTCCGGGCCGTGGTGGACCAGCACCCGCAGTTCCGGCGCGAACCGCTCGGTCTCCTTGACCCAGTTGCCGATCACCGACATCGGGACCACCAGCAGCGTCGGGCCGACCGCCTCGCCGCCCGTCTCCCTGGCCAGCGCGCGCTCGTGCTGGAGCAGGGCGATCAACTGCACCGTCTTGCCCAGGCCCATGTCGTCGGCCAGGCAGGCGCCGAAGCCGAAGCGCTCCATGAAGGCCATCCAACTCAGCCCACGCTTCTGGTACGGGCGCAGCGTGCCGCGGAACAGTTCGGGGGTCTCCAGTTCCGGCAGCGTCAGCGCCACGCCGTGCGAGTCGCCCCCGCCGAAGATCGACGCGACCCAGCCGGTGGCGTGCAGGCCGGTGACGGCCACGCCGGTCTGGCTCGGGTCGCTGGCCAGCGCCAGGCGCATGGCCTCGCCGAGTTCCATCTCGCCGCCGGGGTTCTCGCGGATGAACCGGATGGCGTTCTGCACGTCCTCGGGCCGGATCTCGACCCACTTGCCCCCGATCCGCACCAGGGGCGAGGAGTTGCTGGCGAACTGCTCGAACTCGTGCAGCGTCAGCGTGGTGTCGCCGATGGCGATCTCCCAGTGATACCCCACCAGCGTGCCCAGGCCCAGTTGCGGGCTGGTCGCGTCGGCCCCGCCCTGCTGCATGAGCGCCTCGGCCGGGTCCGACTCGATCCGCAGGCGCGCCCCCAGGCGACCGGCCGGCGAGTCCCACCACGCCGGGGCCTGCACCGCGAAGCCCTGCTCGAGCAGCACCGGGCGCACCTCGCGCAGGAAGCGGTAGGCGTCCTTGGTCTCCAGCAGCACCTCGATCGGCTCGGACTCGTCCAGGGCCTCCTCGAGTTTCTTGTCGTACCGGCTGGCCCGGCCCAACTCGCCCATCAGCAGTTCCTGGGGCGATTCGAGCGTCAGCCCCTGCACCACCACCGAGTCGCGCGACAGCAGCCAGATGTCCGCCGCCTCGACCGTCACCTCGGGGTCCGTCACGCTCTCCAGGAAGAAACTCAGCGACCAGCGCACCGACGCGTCCGGGCGGCTCACGTCGGCCGCCAGACCGTCGGCGATCGGCTCGGCCACCCGGAAGCCCAGACGCCACGCCGAACTCTCGCCGCGCTCCTCCAGCGAGCCGATCCAGCGGCGCACGCGCCGGGTGATCTCCGTCCGTTGCGACCCCGGCGCGGGCACGTCCACCCCGCCCGCCAGCAGGCCGCGCAGCCAGGCCACCTGCGGGTCGGCCCGCGGGTCGGTCCCCTCGATCGTGTCGTCCATCTCCTCGCGCATCAGCGTCGAGCGGCACAGCGCGTCGGTCACGCCGGAGAGGAAGGACATCGTGATCGACCACGCATCGTGCGCGTGCTCGTCCACCGCCGCGCGGGCCGAGGCCGGCATCGAGCCGACCAGCAGCGACACGCGCCGGGCCGTCGCCTCGTCGGCCAGCCAGGGCCACCACGACGCCGAGAGGTTGCCCTCCTCGTCCTGGAGCATCATCGGGACGAACCGGTGACCGGCCAGCAGGTGACGCGCCAGCCGTGCCGCGGCGTCGAAGTACGACACCGACGCCCCCGCCACCAGCCCTTCACCGTTGCCCCCGCCCGCGTCGACCCGCTCGGCCAGGTCCTCGAGCACCGCGGGGACCCGGTCGGCCGGCACCAGCACCGTCGGAACCGTCACCTCGACCAGCCCGTCGGCGCTCTCCTTGCCAAAGCCCAGTTCCATCGAGAGCGTCGCGCTGGGCAGCACCCGCCCGGCGCTGCCCGGCAGACGCAAGGCGATCTGCGATTCCTCGCCCCGGACGAAGTCCGGGCGCACCGCGCCGGGGTGCCCGCCCGCCCCGTCGACGGGCGTGAAGGCGCGCTCGCACCACAGATGGAATCCGCGGCTCGTCTGGGCCGCGTGGACCACCAGGGCCCGCGTCCCGACCCCCGTCGCTGCCTGCACCACTCAGAGCCTCCGTGCCTCGCGAACCGAGGAATGACCCGCCCGCGTGCGTCCCCGCCTCAAGAGCGGACGACGCGCGGGCTCAGGATCCAGTGGGAGCCCCGGGACTCGAACCCGGAACCAACGGCTTAAAAGGCCGCTGCTCTACCATTGAGCTAGGCTCCCTCCGACGCCCCGCCGGCCGCCCACGCGGCCCGGAGCGCGAAGTGGCAATCCTATGCCCGGCCCCCGCGTCACGCCAAAGCACGCCGTCAAACCGGCCCTTCGCCCCGCGCCGCCCGAGCCAGCAGGTCCGCGTGCCGCGCCGACGCGCCTTGGTGCGCCCGCACGCACGCCCGGGCCCGCTCGCCCATCGCCCGCCGGGCCGCCGGGTCCGCGAGCAGGCCCGCGACCGCGCCGGGCAGTTCCTCCCGCGTGACGACCCGCAGCCCCCCCGCCTCGACCAGCGCCGCCACCACCGACGCGAAGTCCGCGTGCGACGGCCCGATCAGCGTCGGCAGGCCCAGACCCGCCGGCTCCATGGGGTCCGACCCGTACAGAGCGCCGAACGACCGGCCCACCACCACCACGTCCGCCACCCGGTACAGGGTGCTCAGTTCGCCGATCGTGTCGAGCACGAACCGCGTCGCCCCCGGGCGTGCCGGCCCGCCGGAGCGGCGCACGCACCCGGGCATGGCCGCCGCGGCCTGGTCGAACCATTCCGGCCGGCGCGGGGCGCACACCAACTGCGCCCCCTCCGGCACCGCCGCGTGCAGCAGCGCCTCCTCGCCCGGGGCGGTGCTGCCGGCGACCACGATCGGGCGGCTCGGGTCCAGCCCCATCGACCCCGCCAGGGCGAGCGCCTCGGGCGTCCGGGGCGACCCCTCCGCCACCGCCACCGCGTCCCACTTCATCGAGCCCGTGACCGTCACCCGCCCCGCTGGCACGCCCATCGCCCTGAACCGCTCGGCGTAGGCCCCCTCCTGCACCGCCGCGAAGTCCAGGCGCCGGAACGACGGGCCGATCAACGCCCGCCCGCGCCGGTAGCCCTTGAAACTCCGCTCGCTCAAGCGCCCGTTGACCACCCCGACGCGCACCCCGCGCACCTTGCACGCCGACACCAGGTTCGGCCAGACCTCCAACTCGACCAGGCCCAGCGCGTCCGGGCGCGTCGCGTCCAGGAACCGGCGCACAGACCACGAGAAGTCCAGGGGCGAGCGCACCACGTCGCACCGGTCCGCGTAGAGCGACCGCGCCCGTGCCAGCCCGGTGTCCGTCGTGACCGACACGATCACCTCGCAGCCGCGTTCGTGCAGCAGCGGCACGAGCGACCGCAGCGCGGCCGCCTCGCCCACGGACACCGCGTGCAGCACCACCCGGGGGCGTCCGGTTCCCCCGCGGGTGAGCATGTGCCCGATCCGCCCGAACCGCTCGCCCCAGCCCGCGCGGCGCTTGCGCGCCCATACCGGCGCCAGCGCCAGGCCGCCCGCCAGATAACCCACGTCGAACAGGTTCACGGCGACGGCATCCCCCGGACGGCTGGACGGAAGTGGGCGGGGCGGGACTCGAACCCGCGACCACTCGCGTGTAAGGCGAGCGCTCTGGCCAACTGAGCTACCCGCCCGCGGGCTGCCCGAACCATACCCCGTTCCGGGCCGGCTGGGCCCAGCCGCGCGCCACCGCCTGGCCCAAAAGAGATCGCCGCCAGGGCAGGGCCCTGGCGGTGCGAGTCGACCGGGCAATCTTTTGGTGCTCCAGGCGTGGTGCAGTTGGGTTGCCGGGAACGGGCTGTCCGGACGGTTCGCAGAGATCTCGGGAGGAGTGAGAAGGACAGATCAACCTGAATGTATCAAAAGCCCAGCGTGAAAAAAATATCAGAGTCCGCAAAACCCGCCCCGGCCCGACAAACAAGGCGATCACCCCACGGGATCTTGGGCAGAATCACCCCGCCCCGGAGCGTGTTTCCACGCCATTCCCCATGCTGTCCCCATTGCATCCTCTATGAGTCGTCCGCCCAGGCTCGCACGGCCCTCAGCACAGCCGGCGCCTCCAGCCCGTCCACCTCCACGACCCGGTCCGCCAGACGCCGGTACAGCGGGTCCCGGGCCTCGAACAGCGCCGCCACCTCGTCGACCGCGGCGCGCCCGGTCAGGGAGGGGCGGTCTGTCGCGTCCGACGCGAGCCGCCCGGTCAGCGTGCGGGGCTCTGCGCGGAGATAGACCGTCCGCGCCCGCCCGTCGGCCCGGCGGGCGTCGAGCAGGTCGGCCGCCCCGGGCGCGGTCGGGGTGCCGCCGCCCAACGCCACCACAAGCCCCGATCCTTCGAGCACTCCAGCCAGCGCCCGGGTCTCGGCCGCCCGGAACGCCGGCTCGCCAACCGCCCGCAGGGCCGGCCCGGCGGCGTCGAACCCGAGCAGCCGGGCCGTGCGGTCGTCCAGGTCCACGAACGGGCGGGCCAGATCGGCGGCCAGCAGGCGCCCCAGCGTCGACTTGCCCGACCCGCGCAGGCCCATCAGCACGATCGTCGGCGTGCCCGGGAGGCTCAACCGCCGATCCCCAACGGCTGGACGGACACCTTCGGCTCCGAGACGCTGCCACGCACGCGGTAGGCCACCAGTTGGTCCGTGATGCGCCCCAGAACACTGCCGAACGCGCCCAGGCGGTTCTGGATCGACTCCAGCGGCCCGCCGTTGACGCTCAGATCCAGCGACCCGTCGAACCCGATCGTTCCCGAACCCCGGGCGGCGACGGTGCCGGTCCTCAGTTCGAACCCCTGCAGGCCCACGCCCATTGGATCGAAGACCAGCGGACTCGAGAAGGTGTCGGTCGTGCGGGCGGTGGTCAGGCCCGCGACCTCCATCACCCGCAGCAGGTCGGAGAGGACCGGCAGGTTCACCAGGCGCCCCTCACGCACGTCGATCTGGCCCGCCCCGGAGAGCCCGGCCATCGGCTCGGACAGCGGGGCCCGCAGGCTGCCGGCCGTCGTGACGCGCCCGGCCATCTTCGGCGGCGCGTCCGCGGGGCGCGACGCGAGCATCTCGCGCAGGTCCAGCCCGGACGCGTCCCACGACACCACCGCGTCGCCGTCCAGGTCAACGCGCCCGGTGACGGTCGTCCGCCCGCCCAGCGCGCTGACCTCGAACGAGCCGATCTCGACCACGCCGGACGACATGTCCGCGCGCAGGTCGACGGTGTCCAGCGGCACCTGGTACTCGCCGAACACCGCCCGCCCGCGGTCCAGCGACAGGTCCAGGTACAACTCCGACCCCGTGGGGGCCGTCAGCGGCACCACGCCCGACGCGCGGGCCCGCATCGCGCCGCGCACCTGGTGCCGTGTGAGCAGCGTCGCCAACTGCGGGGGCAGGGTGGTGGCCGTGCGGTCGTCGAGCATCGCCTCGGCCGTGAGTTCGTTGATCGCCAGGTCGAAACTGTCGATGTTCAGCCGCCCGTCGAGCGCCAACTCGAGCCCCGGCTCGCGTCCGGAGGTCAGGGCCAGCGCGTACCACCCCGGCCCGGCGTCGGTCACCGGCTCGATCCGCAGGTCGGCCGCCAGCGCATCCAGACGCATCGGCTCGGAGCCGTCCCCGGCGTCGTACACCAGGTCGATGCCCTCGACCACGAGCCGGTTGAGCACCAGCACCTCGCTGAGCCGGAACTCGGTGGCCGTGCGCTCGCGCTCCTCCCGCGGCTCGACCAGGGGCGACAGCCCCCGGAACCCGCCGGCGGGATCGCGGATCAGCCGGACCGCGCCGTTGGACAGCGTCAGCCGCTCGATCTGCAGGGGCTCGCCGATGCGCGGCGTCTGCGCCAGCGTCACCGTCATGCCCCCCAGGTCGAGCACCCGGGTCGAATCCGGCGCCACCAGGCCCACGCCGCCGAGGGTCAGGGTGTACGGCGGCTCGTACCGGATCGACTCGAACGAAAGTTCCGGCACCAGGTGGCTGTTGGCGATGCCCACGACCTGCTCGCCGAGGTAATCCAGCAGGCGCGTCTCGCCCTCGACCATCCTGCGGACGGTGCCGGGGCTCCAGACCGCGACGGCCGCGACGATCCCGCCCACGACGAGCAGGACCAGGAAGACCACGCCGAGCACCGTCAGGGTCTTTTTCACGCGGGATGGTACGGCCGGGACCCCGCCTCGCGACCACGCCGCCCGGCGTTCGGATCGGACCGAATCAGACGCGGGAGATGTACGAGCCGTCGGCCGTGGAGACCTTGATGCGCTCGCCGTTCTCGATGAACGGCGGGACGCGGGTCTTCAGCCCGGTGTCGCACACCGCCTCCTTCAACTGGTTGGTGGCGGTCGCGCCCTTGATGCCCGGGGCGGTCTCCGCCACCGTCACCTCAACCGAAGCCGGCAGTTCGACCAGCACCGGGTTGCCCTCGAGCATCAGCACCGTGGTGTTGGCGTTGGGGGCCAGGTACAGCAGCGCGTCACCCAGGACCGCCTTGGGCAGGATGACCTGGTCGTAGTCCTCGGTGTCCATGAAGGTCGCGCCGTCCGAATCCGAGAACAGGTACTCCATCGTCCGCCGGTCCAGCGCCACGCCCTCGACGTCCTCGGCGGGGTTCATCCGGCGCTCGAGCAGGTTGCCCGCGATGATGTCCTTGATCTTGATCTGCACGAAGGCCCGCAGGTTGCCCGGCGTGCGGTGCTCGATGGAGTGGACCACGAACACCTTGCCGTCCATGCGGATCGCGTTGCCGGGCCGGAGATCGCCTGCTTTCATCGGTTGCTCTCGATCGTCTCTGAAAGGTTGAGCCGCCCCCGCCTCGCGGCCAGGGCGCGGCGGGGATTCGCTCGCTCACACGCGCGACAGGTACGACCCGTCCGCCGTGGAGACCTTGATCTTCTCGCCCTGCGCGATGAACGGCGGCACGCGCGTCTTCAGGCCCGTGTCGCACACCGCGTCCTTCAACTGGTTCGTGGCCGTCGCGCCCTTGATGCCCGGCGTCGTCTCCGCCACCGTCACCTCGACCGACGCCGGCAACTCCACCAGCAGCGGCGCGTCCTGGTGGAACAGCACCGTGCAGGTCGTGTTCGGCGCCAGATAAAGCAGCGCGTCGCCCAGCACGCCCGCGGACAGGTCCGTCTGGTCGAACGACTCGGTGTCCATGAAGGTCCCCCCGCCCGCGCCGTCGGGGTAGAGAAACTCCATCTCACGCTTGTCCAGCGTCGTCGCGTCGATCGGGTCCGACCCGCTGAACCGCTTCTCGGTGGTGCCCGAGCCGTCCACGGCCCGCATCTTGACCTGCATGTACGCCGGGCCCTTGCCGGGCTTGACGTGGTCGGTCTTCATCACCACGTACAACTTGCCGTTCAGGTCCAGCGCGACGCCCGGTCGCAGGTCGTTGGCTTTCATGGGTCTGGTCGCAAGGATCGCTTGGGCCCCGGGCGACGACCGGGGGATGGGGGTCAGGCGGACAGCGGGGCCGGAGTGCCGGGCGGTATGCTATCCACGGCACCCGGTTGGAGGACGCGACCATGATGACCCGCCGCCAAGCCATCGCCGCCGGACTCGCCCTGACCGCCGGCGCCGCCCTGCCCCGCCGGGCCGGCGCCCGCCCCCGCACCGACGACGCCGACTTCTTCCCCTGGACCACCCTCGGCGACGGTGTCCACGCGATCATCGACCCGGCCACCGGCGGCAACTGCCTGCTCGCGGTCGACGCGGGCGAGGCGGTGCTCGTCGACACCAAGTTCCCCGCCATCGCCCCCGCCCTCCTGCGCGAGGCCACCGCCCGCGCCGGACGCCTGGCCCACGTGGTCAACACCCACCACCACCTCGACCACACCGGCGGCAACCACGCCTTCCGGGCGGCCGAGATCCCGATCGTCGCCCACCACCGGGCCGGCCCCCGCATCGCAGGCAACTTCGAGCAGGCCCTCCGGCACGCCCGCGGCGGCCCGGAGTTCGTGTCCAACCTCAACCGGCCCGGACAGGCCCGCACGCGGCGCGACGCGACCGCGCTGATCGACGCCCTGCCCGGCATGACGCCCGCCCACTGGGCCCCCACCACCCTCTTTGAAGAGGGCGAGACCGAACTGCGCTTCGGAACCCGCACCGCCGTGCTCCGTCACCTCGGCCACGCGGCCCACACCGACAACGACACCCTCGTCCTGATCCCCCACGCCAACACGCTCCACACCGGCGACCTCGTCTTCGCCGGACGACACCCCTACTTCGACCCCGACGGCGGCGTCAACGTGCACGGCTGGATCCGCACCCTCCGCGAGGCCCGCGCCCTCTGCAAGCCCGACACCACCGTCGTCCCCGGGCACGGGCGCCCGGGCGTCGGCCCGTCGGCGCTCGACCGCCAGCGCGAGTACCTCGAACGCCTCGTCGAGGCCGTGCAGGCCGAGATTGACCGGGGCGTGCCCCACGACGAGGCCGTCCAACGCTCATGGGACTTCATGAAGGGCCTGGACGGCGAGCAGGTCCGGGCCCGGGCGATCTCGGCCGTCTACCGCGAACTGGCCGGGCGCGACTGATACCCCTGTTTGTGGGTGGCGACGATGTCTATTTGCGGCCCGCAGGGTGAAATCGCCCATGCTCACTGGCCACGGGGCGGTTCCCGGTGCACATCTTCTCTATCGGACGGCGCGCCCGGGTGCAGGGCGGCCGCCCGCACACCGGAAGAGGAGATCAGCATGTTCAGCAAGGAACGCGTGCTCGCGGCCGTCGCGGTCGCCGCCGCCTGTGTCGCCGCCCAAGCGGAAGTCCACGTCTTCACCGCCCACATCAGCGGCGACAACGAGGTGCCCCCGACCGGATCGCCGGCCGTCGGCTTCCTCTCGGGCGTGTACGACGACGTCGCCAACACCTTCGAGTTCAGTTGGCTCATCACCCCGAACCTCATCGGCACGCCCTCCTCCCCGGGCGCCCACATCCACCGCGCCCCGATCGGCGAGAACGGCGGGATCGTCTTCCCCTTCAGCGAGCCGGACGGCTCCTGGGAACTCTTCGGCTCGGCCACCTGGACCGACCTGACCGCCGAGAACGTCGAGGACCTGTTCGCCGGCAACCTGTACGCCAACTTCCACACCACCGCCTTCCCCAGCGGTGAGGTCCGCGGGCAGATCCTCGCCCTGCCCGCCCCCGGCGCGCTCGGCCTGGCCGGCGCGGCCCTGGTCCTCTGCGTCCGCCGCCGCCGCTGATCTTCCCGCCCTGTCCAACCAACTCGCACGCCAGCGCGGGGGCCGATGGCCCCCGCGTTTTTCGCATGGCCGCCTCCCCCTACTGTCCGTCCGTGCCCCCCGCCCCGACCAAACGAGCCGCCACGCGCATCGCCTGCGCCACCCACGCCGCGCCGATCCTGCGGGCCGAACTCGACGCCCTCGGGTGGGCGGACGGCGTGCAGGAGGAGCACGCCACCTATCTCCAGATCGGCGCGACGCTCGAAGAGGCCATGGAACTGGCCCTGCGCCTGCGCACCGCCACCCACGTCATGTGGCAACTCGCACGCTTCCGCTGCCCGTCGCCCAAGGCCCTCTACAAGGAAGTCGCGGCGTACCCGTGGGAGGACCTGATCCGCCCGCCCCCCCACCCCGATTCATACGTCACCATCCGCGCCAGCACCGACACGCCGAGTGTCGACAACCAGATGTACCCCGCGCTGGTCGTCAAGGACGCGATCTGCGACCGCATGGTCAAGAAGACCGGCGCCCGCCCCGACGCGGGGCCGGACCGGCGGGGCGTCGTCCTGAGCCTCTACTGGAAGGACGACCGGGCCACGCTGTTCCTCAACATCAACGCCCAACCCCTCTCCAACCGCGGCTACCGGCACATGCCCCACACCGCGCCCATGCGCGAGACGCTGGCCGCCGCCGTCCTGCTCGCAGCGGGCTATGACGGCTCCACCCCGCTGGTGAACCCCATGTGCGGCTCGGGCACGCTGGCCATCGAGGCCGCCCTCATCGCCACCGGACGCGCCCCGGGCCTGCTCCGCCCGGACTACGCGATCACGAAAACCAACTGGGACCTCCAGGACCTCTGGCAGTCCGTCCGCGCCCGCGTCAAGAAAAACGCCGCCTCGACCCGCGGGACGGGCTTCCCCGGGGGGACGGGCTTCCCCGGTGGGACGGGCTTCCCCGGTGGGACGGGCTTCCCCGGTGGGACGGGCTTCCCCGGTG
>CAZFSO010000005.1:48984-59690 GCA_964522095.1 uncultured Phycisphaeraceae bacterium
GGGACGGGCTTCCCCGGTGGGACGGGCTTCCCCGGTGGGACGGGCTTCCCCGGTGGGACGGGCTTCCAGCCCGTCTCCTCCTCATCTGGCCCGCCACTTTCGACCCCGGCGGGCGAGGGCCGGGGGGAGGCCTCCTCCACCCACCAGACCTCCCCCACCTTCTCTTCTCCCTCTTCCTCTTTCCCGTCCCAGCCGCCCCCCATCATCGCCACCGACCACGACCCGGCCGCCCTGCACGCCGCCCGCAGGAACGCCCAGGCCGCGGGGGTGGACCACCTCATCCGGTTCGTCGAGTGCGACTTCCGGGACACGCCGATCCCGGATCCCGGCTCGGCGAGCCGGGGCACCGGGGCGGCGACCCGGGGCCACGTCGTCCTTAACCCCGAGTACGGCGAGCGCATGGGCGACGCGGGCGAACTCGGGCCGACCTACGAGGCCATCGGCGACTTCTTCAAGCAGCGCTGCGCCGGCTGGACCGGCCACGTCTTCACCGGCAACCCGGCGCTGGCCAAGCGCATCGGCCTGCGCCCGAACCGCCGCCAGGCGTTCATGAACGGCCCGATCGAGTGCCGCCTGCTCAGTTTCGACCTCTACGAGGGATCGAACAAGGAGCGCACGGACCGGCCGACCGACCCGCAATGACCGCGCTCGTGCGCCGCTTTGAGCACCTCGGCGCAAGCAGCGCACCGCTACGCCCGCGCGCCGGTATCCTGCCGGCATGACACCGCTCGTTTCCATCCTGTGCGCCGTCTCCCTGGCCCCGACCGCGACCCAGGCCCCGCCGCCCGCGAGCGTGCGCGTCCGCGCCGTCGTCACCGCCCCGACGCCCACGCCGGACTCCCGCGGCGTGGGCCTGGCGCTCTACGACGCCGACGCGCACCCGGACGCCTTCACCCCGCCGCAAGACTTCACGTGGGACGAGCCCAACGCACCGGGCGCGATCGCCATCGCCCTGGACTCGCACAACCCGCCCCCGACCCAGCGCGAGCCGACCCAGGACGCCGAGGGCAACCCCCGCGCCCCCGCCGGCTGGTTCGACGAGCACGGCAACTGGGACGACCGCCCGCAGCGCGAACTCTCCGTCCACGTCGACGGCGTGGAGGTCCACAACATCCGCTGCCCCGTCGAGTTCCGCACCGGCGAACCGATCGAACTCGAAGCCGGCCTGACCTGGACCGTCGGCGGCGCGCTCCTCGACGTGACGCTCGACGGCCAGCCGGTGCTGGACGCGCACCCGCTGCTGGGCGTGCGCCCGGTCCGGGTGCGGGCCGCCGCGGGAACGGCCGACACGGTCTCGACCATCACGAGGCCAAGG
Source organism: uncultured Phycisphaeraceae bacterium (assembly GCA_964522095.1). GTDB lineage: Bacteria > Planctomycetota > Phycisphaerae > Phycisphaerales > UBA1924 > UBA6054. Next base: position 50,300 of record CAZFSO010000005.1, read on the forward strand.
CTGGAAGCGACCGGCGCGATCGACCCCGGCGTGTTCGCGGATCCGGTCCGCGTGCCGGTGTTCGCCGAGCGTTTCGTGCACGCGGGCGACCGGCGCCCGGTCGAGGCGGCGGACTTCTCCGGCGTGCCCGACCGCGTCGCGCGCGTGATCGCCACGCTGCGCCTCTCCGAGCCCGAGGTCGGCTACGACCACTGGGACAAGAAAGGCTCGGTGCGTCTGCGCGTCGAGGACGCGCCGGGCGGGTCGATCGAGGTCCTGCGGTTCATCACGCCCTTCCGAAAGGGCTGGACCTGGCGGGCCGACGTGACGCATTTGCTTCCGCTGTTCCGGGGCACGCGCGAGATGGAGTGCTTCATCGACACCTGGATGAAGGGCTGGCTGGTGTCGTTCGACCTGGACTTCTACCCCGGCACGCCGGACTTCGAGCCCATGGCCGTCGTCCCGCTCTGGTCCGGCGACGCGGAGATCGGCAACCCGGACAACCCGCCGTCCGGCTTCTTCACGCCCCGCGCGGTCACCGTGCCGCCGGGCGCGACGCGGGCCAGGGCCTTCGTCACCGCCACCGGCCACGGCATGCTGCCCAACACCGACAACGCCGGCGAGTTCATGCCCCTCGGGCGCACGCTGCGCGTCCACTCCGCCGCGGGCGAGGTCGCAGAGCACGACGTGCTCTGGAGGGACGACGTGTACCTCAACCCGTGCCGGCCCCAAGGCGGCACTTGGAAGTTCGACCGCGCCGGGTGGGCGCCCGGTTCGGTCGTGCTGCCGTGGTCGGTCGACCTCTCGGGCCTGCTGCCCGCCGATGCGTTCAACCTCGGCTACGACCTCGACCCGTACCTCAACGAGGGGCGCGGCCAGACCTGGGCGCCCCACCACTGGACCGACGCCGTGCTGGTGTTCTTCCGCGATCCGCGGTGATCCCGCTCACCTGCGCGGGCAGGGATTCACGTAGGCGTCCAGGTAAGCCATCAGATCGAAGATGTCGATCGCGCCCGACGCGTCGAAGTCCGCCGGCCCGTGCTGATCGGCGTACGCCCCGATGAACCACAGCAGGTCGAAACTGTCCACGCTGCCGTCCTGGTTCATGTCCGCCCGGTCCACGCAGCGGTTGACGACCCACTCGCGCCGCTCGGTCAGGAAGTTCTCGCGGATCACGGGGTCTCGCACCCACGGCGTCGGGTCCACCACCGTCACCCGGATCGTCCGCTCCACGTCGTCGTCCAGCCCCAGCGTTGACAGGTCCACGTGGGTCACCCCGTCGAGTTGCGGCAGGGGCTGGCCGTCGATGGACCAGAAGACGTCCAGGTCGTGCCCGTCGGGCTGCTGGGGCACCGCGTAGACCGTGTCGGAGCCGGTCAGCAGCGTGCCCGCCGGGGTGGCGTCCTCGATCGGTCTGACCTCGCGATAGAACTCCTTGATGAGGGCCTCGGCCCCGGGCAGGTTGAAGGGCCGGCCAAGGTTGCGCATCATCGAGTTGTTCGACGGCCGGTAGATCCCGGTCTCCGAGGTGTGCGCCCCCTCGAAGGTCGCCACCGGCCCGTCAAAGCCGGGGATCACCGCGCCCAGCCAGCGGAACCACTTGCGCTCCTGCGCGGCCATCTGCGTTGAGTTGTAGATCGAGATGTTGGCCGTCCCCGGCTCGCCGCCCGCGTAGTGCGTCGGCCCGCCGTAGGTGTACTCGTCCGCCAGGTTCCCGAGCGAGTGGCCGATCTCGTGGATCACGATCTGCGTCGCGGCCGAGTTGCCGCCCGACGCGGTGCCCAGGTTGTTGCCCGGATACCCCACGCCGCCGTACTTGGTCGAGTTGGCCACCGCGACCACCTGGTCCACGTCGGTGTCCACGCCGGCCATCGCCGCCTGCAGCGCCTTGCTCACGCTGACGCACAGCGCCCGCTCGGTCCCGCCGCACCAGTAGGCCATGTTCAGCGCCGTGTCCCGCGTGATGCCCGGCACCGGATCGTTCGACACGCCCGACTCGTTCGACACCACCTCGACGCGGTGGACGCGGAAGTACGGTCGGTAGGTGATGAACGGCTCGTAGGCGAACATGCCCGCCTCGATCCCGTCCACGTGCGCGTGGAACGCGTGCATGTCCGACTGCCGGTACCCGTCGCCGACGAACACCAGGTCGATCCGCTCGGGCTCGTCCAGCGACCGTCGCCCCTCCATTGCGTCCCACAGCGCCCGGTTCTCGGGCGTCATGGTGCGCAGCGGGATGCGCGTGCCCGTCAGGTTGCCGTGCTCGTCCGGCCAGCAGGCGTGGACGAGTTCGATCTCGGGATCGCCCCCGTGGGGGTCGGCGAGGGGGGCGTGGGCGGGGTGGGCCAGGGCCGTCGCCACGCCGCAGCACAGCACCAGAGCGGCCAGCCCGGCCGCGTGAGCAGTTGGGAACATCACGGTCTCCGGAACCCGGGTCCAAGCGGCCTGGCCGCGCCCGGGCGGAGAACCCGCCGGGCCGGACCGATACGCCCACCCCCCGGCTCGGGTTGCTCCGAGGCCCGGATTTGCGACGGTCACAGGCCCAGCCAGCCGGTCACGTCCACCGGGAACCGCCCCGGCTCGTCCTGACCGGGGGTCATGCGTCGGGGCCAACTGGTCGTCACGCCGTCCGTCTCGCGCGTGACGCCCAGGCGCAGCACGCCGTCCTCGTCGACCGCCGACGCCGGCAGGGTCGCGTCCAGCGCCCAGCCGCCCGGGATCGGCGCCACCCGGACCTCCGCCAGGTCGGCCGCGCCGAACAGGCGGTGCGCCGTGCCGTCGCGTTCGATGCGCCACACGCCGCGCGGCAGCCGGTGCGGCCCCGTCCACAGCGTGACCGCGTCGTCCGTCCCGTCCGGCGCCGCGCACTCGAGGTACACCGACCACCCCGCGCGCTCGTCACCGTGCCCGGGCGGGGCGGTCCGTCGCAGCACGCCCGATGCCGCCCGCGCCGGCAGGGCGTCGAGGTCCGTCGCGCCCGCCAGCAGCGCGGGCATGGTCCACCCGTTGAGCAGCGGCCCGACGGGCACGCCCGGCGGACGGGCGACGGGGATGGTCGCCATCGCCGCGGCGCCGGTCTCGACCCGGCCCACGCGGACCGGAACCTCGGCCGTGCGCACCACCGCCGACCGGCGCTGCACCAGGGGCACGCCCGCCCGCGCCTCGACCGCCTGCCGCGCCGGCGCGGACTCCAGGACCGGCCCGGCGCCGTCGGTCGCCGCGCCGCCGACCTCGAGCAGCAGGGGCGCGTCGCGGGCGGGCAGGGACAGCACGCCGAGCGTGGCGGTCAGGCGCGTCTCGTCCGCCGGGCCGAGGCCCGGCTCGCCCGCGTCGTCGATCACCCAGGCGAGCGCCTTGGGCTGGGCGTCGAGCCAGCCCAGGGCCCGCAGCACGCGCGTCTCGTCGTCGACCCAGGGCGAGAGCAGGTCGGCCTGCAGCGCCCGCAACTCTTGCGAGTCGGGTGTCCACAGGGGGACCCACCGGGCGTTCATGCGGACCACGCCGCCCAGCGTTCGACGCAGCCTGCCGGCCGCCTCCGGGTCGACCAGGGCCATGCGTCCCAGGATCAACTGCCACCGCGCCTCGTGGTGCCGAGCAAGTTCGTCCAGGAACCGGCCCGCGGGGTCGGTCGACAGGTCGTCGCGCACCGCGTCCAGGTCGCTGCCCGCGGCCCCGGTCCGGTCGGGCCCGCCCGTCGGCGTCAGCCCGTCGCGCACCAGGCGGGCACGCCAGCGCTGGAACGGGTCGGCACGCACCGCGTCCAGCGCCGCGACGACCTCGGGCGACTCCCGGGCGCCGGGCGGCACGGGCGAGGCCCACAGCGGGCGCCCCTCGGCCTCGAGCGCCGCACGCTCCGGGTCGGGCAGCCAGTTGACCTCGTACCGCTCGGTCCCGAACCACAGGCCCTGCGTGACGGCGTCGAGCGGCAGGTCGACCACGGCGTACCACAGCCCCGCCCGGGACGACCCTTCCGCGTCGGCCGCGGGCGTCGCCCGGTACCGCGAGAACTCGCCCAGCCAGCCGGCGTCCACGACCCCGACGGACCCGAGCCTGAAGTAGGCCGCCTTCGGCGTCTGCCCGTCGTCGAGCGTCACCCGCGTCGCGCCCGGGCCGCGCTCGCCGACCACCACCGGCACCAGCAGGGGATGGCCCACGATGGCGTCGATCCGCTCGACCGCCGGGCGCACCTGCGCACCGGCGAGGGCGCAGCAGAACACAAGCGGGATGAGCAGTCGGAACGGCACGCCGGATTGTTCGCCGCCCGGCGCGCGGGAGATTCGCCGGTTCTATGCTTCCGGCCACAGGGGAGACGGAGCCAGACCTTGCCCAGACAGCCAACGGTGTCGTCCGGCGTGCCCGGTTTCGATGCAATACTCGGGGGCGGGCTGCCCGCGGGGCACCTCTATCTGATTGAGGGCCACCCCGGCGCGGGCAAGACCACCCTGGCGCTGCAGTTCCTCATCGCGGCCCGCGACCGCGGCGAGCGCGTGCTCTACTGCACGCTCTCCGAGAGCGAGACCGAGATCAACAAGATCGCCGAGTCGCACGGCTGGACACTCGAAGGGGTGACGATCCTGGAGATGGGCCCGGAGGCGGACGCGGCCTCGCAGGAGGACGCCTACACCGTCTTCCGGCCCTCGGACATCGAACTGGGCGCCACGACGCGGCGCATGCTCGAAGCGGTCGACGAACTCCAGCCGGCGGTCGTCGTGGTCGACTCGCTCTCCGAACTGCGCCTGGTCGCGCAGGACCCGCTGCGCTACCGGCGCAAGATCCTCGCCCTCAAGCACTTCTTCTCGCGGAAGAGTTGCACCGTCCTGCTGCTCGACGACCGCACCGTCCAGGCCGGCGACCTGCAGCCGAAGAGCATCGCGCACGGGGTGATCGAACTGGACCGCCTCCCGACCGAGTACGGCGCCGAACGCCGGCGCATCCGGGTGGTGAAACTCCGCGGCACGCCGTTCTCGGGCGGGTTCCACGACTTCAGCATCCGCACCGGCGGGCTGGCCGTCTTCCCCAGGATCTCCGAGGCCAACAGCGAGCACGAGTTCGGCGACGAGCCGGTGACCACGGGCATCCCGGGGTTCGACGTCATGCTCGGGGGCGGGCTGGACCGGGGCACGAGCACCCTGCTGACCGGCCCGGCGGGCACGGGCAAGTCGACGCTCGCGCTGGCCGTGCTCGACGCCGCGGCCCGCCGGGGCGAGCGCTCGGCGGTGTTCGGTTTCGAGGAGAACCGCCGGATCATGCAGCGGCGGGCGGGCGCGCTGGGCATGGACCTCGAACGCCATATCGCCAGCGGGATCATCGGCTTCCGCTCGGTGCTGCCGGCCGAGATGTCCCCGGGCGAGTTCGCGACCCACGTCCGCGAGGCCGTCGAGCGCGACGGCGTGCGCATCGTGATGATCGACAGCCTCAACGGCTACCTCAACTCGATGCCCGAGGAGCGCTTCCTCGCGCCGCAGATGCACGAACTGCTCGGCTACCTCAACAACCGCGGCGTGGTGACGATCCTGGTGCTCGCCCAGCGGGGGATGATGGGGTCGGGGATGCACGCCGCGGTCGACGTGAGTTATCTCGCCGACACGGTCGTCATGCTGCGGCTCTTCGAGGCGTTCGGGTCCATCCGCAAGGCGGTGTCGGTCCTCAAGAAGCGGACCGGCCGCCACGAGGACACCATCCGGGAACTGCGCTTCGACGGGGCCGGGGTCCACGTCGGCAAGCCCCTGACCGATTTCCGCGGCGTGCTCAGCGGGGTGCCCGAATACACCGGCACCGAGCAGAAACTCGACCGGGGCACGGCGCATGACGCCCCCTGACCAGGCCCAGGGCATCCTGGTGCTCGCCCCCACCGGGCGCGACGCGCCGCTGATCTGCGAGACGCTCGTGCGGGCGGGCATCCGGGCCCGGGCCTGCGCCGACGCCGCGGACCTGGCGGGCGCGCTGGACCGGGCCGACGCGGCGATCGTCGCCGAGGAGTCGCTCGACGACCAGACCTCGGCGTCCGTCCGTGAGGCGCTGGACCGCCAGCCGGTCTGGTCCGACCTGCCGCTGATCGTGCTCGGGCTGCCGTACTCCTCGACCGGCGTGGGGCTGCTCGAGCGCCTGGCGCCCACGGCGAACATCACGCTGATCGAGCGCCCGGCACGCCCGTTCACGCTGATCACGGTTGCGCGCGCCGCCCTGCGCGCCCGCGAGCGACAGTACCAGATGCGCGACCGCCTGGCCGAACTGGTCGACGCGCGCGAGCAGATCGCCCGCCAGCACGAGAAACTCGAGCAGCAGGCCCGCGTTTTCGACATCACGCTCTCGGCGATCACCGACTTTGCGTACATCTTCGACCGAGAGGGCCGCTTCGTGTACGCCAACCGGGCCCTGCTCGACCTGTGGGGCCGCCCGTTCGACCGGGTCGTCGGCCGGACCTTCTTCGAACTCGACTATCCCGACGAACTCGCCCGGAAGCATCACGGCGAGATCGTGTCCGCCTTCTCCGGCCAGGAGGTCCGCGGCGAGGCCGAGTACCTCAGCCCCGTCGGCGTGTGGGGTTACTACGAGTACATCTTCGTCCCCGTGCGCGGCGCGGACGGCTCGGTCGAGTTCGTGGCCGGCTCCACCCGCGAGATCAGCCAGCGCAAGCGCCTCGAGGACCGCCGGCGCGAACTGCTCGAATCCGAGCGCAGCGCCCGCGCCGAGGCCGAGCGCGTCGGGCGTCTGAAGGACGAGTTCCTCTCAACGCTCAGCCACGAACTGCGCACGCCGCTCAACGCCATCACCGGCTGGATCCAACTCCTTCAGCGCGGGCACCTCTCCGAGGCCGACCGCGCCCGGGCGATCGAGACCATCAGCCGCAACACCCAGTCCCAGAAGGAACTCATCGAGGACCTTCTGGACATGAGCCGCATCGTCTCGGGCAAGGCCCGCCTGGACGTGCAGGAGGTCGACCTGCGCCTCCTGGTGGCCAACGCCCTGGAGAGCGTCCGCCCGGCGGCCGAGGCGAAGTCGATCGCGCTGACCGCCGAGGTCGACGAGGCGCCCGAGCACGTGCAGGCCGACCCCGCCCGGCTCCAGCAGATCCTCTGGAACCTGGTCAACAACGCCGTCAAGTTCACGCCCGCCCACGGCAGGGTGCGGGTCCGCGTCACGGGCGAGGCCGGGATGGTCCGCATCGAGGTCGCCGACACCGGCATCGGCATCGCGCCCGAGTTTCTCTCGCAGGTCTTCGACCGTTTCCGCCAGGGCGACGCCTCCAGCACGCGCCGGCACGGCGGGCTCGGCCTGGGACTCTCGATCGTCCGCCAACTCGCCGAGATGCACGCCGGCGAGGTGAGCGTCGAGAGCCCGGGCGAGGGCCGCGGCTCGGTCTTCACGGTCACGCTGCCCATCCGGGCGCCGTCGGGCCAGGCGGGCCCCGCCAGACCGCGACCGGCCGACGGCGCCGCCCGCAACGGCACGCCCGTGCTGCTCCACGGCGCGGCCGTCCTGGTGGTCGACGACGACCCCGACGGACGCGAGATCACGCGCCGCCTGCTCGGCGAACTCGGCGCGACCGTGCTCTGCGCCGACAGCGCGGACGAGGCCGAGGCGGTGCTCGCCTCCGAGCGCGTCGACGTGCTGCTCAGCGACGTGGGCATGCCCGTGCGCGACGGCTTCGACCTGATCCGGTCCGTGCGGTCGTCGGCCGACGAGGCGGTGCGCTCCATGCCCGCCATCGCGCTGACCGCCTTCGCACGCGCCGAGGACCGCGCCGAGGCGCTCCGGGCCGGGTACGACGACCACGTGACCAAGCCCGTGGACCCGGCGGTCCTGTCCGCCGCGGTGGCGCGCCTGCTGGGCAGGATCGCGTGACTCAGCGCGGCAGCACCCGCTCGCCGTCCGCCACGCGGCGCACGACCGCGAGCACGCCCGACACGTCGAGATGCTTGGACGCGAACCCCCACGCCCCGGCCGCCACCGCCGACGCGACCGTCTGCTCGTCGTCGTACCCGCTGTAGACCACCACCCGCGTGCCCGGGTGGCCGGCCGCCACCTCGCGCAGCGCCTCCAGCGGCTCGCGCCCGGGCATCGTCAGGTCCAGCAGCACCACGTCCGGCGCGTGCTCGGCCACCGCCGCGACCAGCCCGTCGGCCGAGTGCAGCACGCCGACCAGCCGCACCCACCCCTCCAGCCGCGCCATCAGCGCGAACACCTCCGTCAGGTCGCGGCTGTCGTCGACCAGCAGCAGGGTGACCGGCGCGCCGCTCACGACGCGTCCCGCGGCAGGGTCTCCACCAGGTTGCGCACCACGGCGTCGGAGTCCACCGACTCGGCGCCGGCCTCGAAGTTGAGCAGCACGCGGTGGCGCAGGGCGGGCAGGGCGGCGTGCTGGACGTCCTCGATGGACGCGGCCGGGCGGCCCCGGATCAGGGCGTGACACTTGGCCGCGAGGATCAGCGCCTGGGCCGCACGAGGCGAGGCGCCGACCTGCACGAACCGGTCCACCATCGGCGTGGCGAACGACTCGGGGCTTTGGCCGCCCGGCGAGCCGCCCGCGGTCGCCCTGGGGTGGGTCGCGAGCACCGTGCGCACGGCGTAGTCCACCACGTGGTCGGCCGCGGGCACGCGCCGGACCAGGGCCTGGTGGGCCAGGAGGCGCTCGGCGTCGAGCACCGGCTCGGCCGCGGATTCGGTCGCTCCGGTGGTGCGGGCGAGGATCCCTCGCAGGTCGCCCCGCGTCGGCGAGCCGACCAGCACCTTGAAGAAGAACCGGTCCAACTGCGCCTCGGGCAGGGGGTAGGTCCCCTCCTGCTCGATCGGGTTCTGCGTGGCGAGCACGAAGAACGGGCGGGGCAGGGCGTGCGTCTGGTTGCCGACGGTCACGCTGCGCTCCTGCATCGCCTCGAGCAGGGCCGACTGGGTTTTGGGCGTGGCCCGGTTGATCTCGTCGGCCAGCAGGATCTGGCTGAACACCGGCCCGGGCTGGAAGCGGAAGGCCCGACGCAGGCGCCCGTGTTCGTCCTCCTGCTCGTCGATGACCGTGGTGCCGGTGATGTCGGCGGGCATGAGGTCGGGCGTGAACTGCACGCGCCCGAAATCCAGGCGGACCGCCTGGGCGATGGTCCGCACGAGCAGCGTCTTGCCGATCCCCGGCACGCCCTCAAGCAGCGCGTGTCCCCCCACGAACAGGCAGGTGAGCACCTGCTCGACCACAGCCGCCTGCCCCACCACCACGCGCCCGACCTGCTCACGCACCCGCTCAAAGTCGGCACGGAACTGCTCGGCGGCGGCGGCGGGTGCGTCGGGCATGGGGGGATGGTAGGAGGCGGGAGAAAGCGATCAGCCATCAGGGGTCGAGCGCCCTGCGAGCGGGTCATCGGAGCCGCACACCGGATTCCCAGTGCCAGTGCCCGATGCCTGATGCCCAGTGCCTGATGCC
>CAZFSO010000005.1:59790-61089 GCA_964522095.1 uncultured Phycisphaeraceae bacterium
TGATGCCCAGTGCCTGATGCCTGACCCCCCAACGCAAACGGCCGGCCCTTGCAGGCCGGCCGTCAAAGGCCGCGGTGGGATTCGAACCCACGACTGGCTTTCGCCAAACGGATTTGCAATCCGCCCCCTTGGTCCACTCGGGCACGCGGCCGGCAGCCGGGACGATAAAGCCCATCCCGCCCGGGATCAACCGACCGTAGGATTTGACCCCGCAACCCGACAACAGCCGAGATCATTCCGGATGAACCATCCCACCAGCCGACGCCGCCTCCCGCCCGCCATTCGGGCGTCCGCCTTGGCTGTGCTCGCGTGCGCGGGCGCGGCGGGCGCCCAGGACCGGGCCGAGCGCATCGAGGCCGCCGAGCGGGTGCTGCCCCGCGTCAGCGCCACCGAGCGGGCCGTCACGCCCACCCGGACGCGGGCGGCCGAGCCCGTGCGCCCCGGCCTGACCGGCGGGGAGGACTGGGCCGAGGCCGCCGGGCTGCGGTCGCCCGGCCTGCCGGAGGGGTCGTTCCTGATCGAGCGCCCCGGACGCGTCGTGCCCGCGCCGGCCGGACGACTGGTCTTCGTGCCCGACGAGGAGGGCCGCGTCGCGGGCGAGGGGCCGATGCTCATCCTGCCCACGGCCAGCCTGGGGCGGATGGAACTGGCCCTGACCAACCGCGGCGAGCACCCGGCCGTCCGCGTGTCGGGCGAGGTGTTCGTCTACCACGGGCGGTCGCACCTGCTGGTGACCTCGTACGCAGTCGGCCCGGCCGAGCCTGAACCCAGGACGCCCGACGCGGACCGGCCCGCGCCGGACGCGACCGAGCCGGCCGAGCAGCCCGCCCAAGAACCCGCCGAGGAACCCGCCGACGAGCCCGAACGCCCTTCCCTGCTCGACGACCCCGACGTGCGCGGCCTGCTCGAGGAACTCGAAGCCGCCCGCCCGGCCGGGCCCGACGCCGACCGCGCCCGAGCCGTCCACGCGGAGCGCCAGACCGCCGCCGGGCCGACGGGCGCCCCGCCCGCCCCGGACGGCACGCCGCTGCTGCGCCGACGCGGGCGCATGGTCCGCACGGGCGAGGGCGCGTGGGCGTTCGTCTTCGACAACGACCACGACGACCCCCTGGCCGGCCAGGCCCTGGTCGTCCTGCCCTGCCGCCTGCTCGAACGCATGGAGCGTCAGGCCCTCGTCAGCGGCGACGCCTTCCAACTGGTTGTGTCCGGCCGCGTCCACACGCACGACGGCCAGACCTACCTGCTGCCCACGATGATGCAGCACGTCCCGGTGACGGGCGTGGTGCCGATGCAGTGAAG
>CAZFSO010000006.1:0-51889 GCA_964522095.1 uncultured Phycisphaeraceae bacterium
ACGAGGTTCTTGCCGATGTCGTGCACGTCGCCCTTGACGGTGGCCAGCACGATCGAGCCGCGGGTCTGTCCCTCGACCTTCTCCATGTGGGGCTCGAGGTGCGCGACGGCCTTCTTCATCACCTCGGCCGAGCGCAGCACGAAGGGCAACTGCATCTGCCCGGTGGCGAACTGCTCGCCGACGACCTTCATCCCGTCGAGCAGATGGTCGTTGACGATCTCCAAGGGCCCCCAGACCGCCAGCGCCTCGTCCAGCGCCGCGGCCAGGCCGTCGTTCTCGCCCTCGATGATGTGGCGGCGCAGGCGGTCGGGCAGGGGCAGTTCGGCCATGGCCGGGCCGGTGTCCCGCGTCGCCTCCACGCCGGTGAACAGGTCGATGAGCGCCCCGAGCGGGTCGAACGCCTCGTCCGTCACGCCGTCCGGCAGCCCGGTGCCGCCGGCCGACTCGGCGCGGCGGTCGTGGACGACCGCCAGGCACGCGTCGATCTGCTCCTGCGGGATCTTGGCCAGGGGCAGGACCGCGCCGGCGTGCAGGATGGCGCTGGTCAGCCCCGCCCGCGTCAGTTCGTGCATGAACACGGAGTTGAGCGCCGTCCGGGCGGCCGGCTTGAGGCCGAACGACGCGTTCGACAGCCCGCAGGTGATCTGGACGCCCGGGAAGCGCTGCGCGATCAGGCGCACGCCCTCGATCAGTTCGAGCGCGCTGCGCCGGTCCTGGTCCATCCCGGTGGACACCGGCAGCACGAGCGGGTCGATGAACAGGTCCTCCAGGCGCAGCCCGTGCACGCGGGTGGCCCGCTCGACGGCGCGCTCGGCGATGGCCAGTTTGCGCTCCCGCGTGCGGGCCATGGCCTCCTGCGGGTCCTCGTCGATCGTGCCGATGACCAGGGCCGCGCCGTAGGTCTTCGCCAGCCCGCAGAGCAGGTCGAACTTCTCCTCCCCGTCCTCGAAGTTGGCCGAGTTGATCACGCACCGACCCGCCGCGGCCCGCAGGCCCGCCTCGATCGTCGCCGACTGGGTCGAGTCGATCATCAGCGGCGCGTCGACCTCGCGTGAGAGGCGCGAGACCACCTCGTGCATGTCGCGCCGGTTGTCGCGCCCCGCGACGTCCACGTTCACGTCCAGCAGGTGCGAGCCGCTCTTGACCTGGGCCCGGGCCAGCGACACCACGCCGTCCCAGTCCTCGGCCTCCAGCAGGCGTTTGAAGGCACGAGAGCCCGACGCGTTGCAGCGCTCGCCGATCAGCAGGGCGCTGGCGTCCTGGCGGTGCTCGACCACCGAGAACAGCGACGCGCTGGCCGCCGGGGCCCCGACCGCCCGGGGCGCCGGCGCGGACCGGCCTTGCACCGCCTCGCCCAGCCGGCGGATGTGCTCGGGCGTCGTGCCGCAGCAGCCGCCGACGGCGGAGACGACGCCCAGGTCCAGCAGCCTGCCCATCGCCTCCACGAACCCCGCGGGCTGCAGCGGGTACACCGTCTTCCCGTCCTGCAGGACCGGCAGGCCGGCGTTGGGCATCACGGTGATGGGCCGGTCCCACAGCGTCCCGAGCACGCGCACGGGCTCGATCATCTCGACCGGCCCGGTGGCGCAGTTCAGCCCCAGACCGTCGATGGGCAGGGGGCGCAGCGCCTCGATCGCCGCCTCGATCGAGCTGCCCACCAGCATCGTGCCGGTCAGTTCGATCGTGACGGACACCAGCAGCGGGACGGACCGTGCGTCCCCGGTGCGCCGCCGGATCGCCTCGCGCGCCGCCAGCACCGCGCACTTGACCTGCAGGAGGTCCTGGCAGGTCTCCAGCAGCACCGCGTCCACGCCGCCGACGACCAGGCCCTCCGCGGCTTCCAGGTACGCGTCGTGCAACGCCTCCCAGCCGATCTGGCCCAGCGTGATCAGTTTCGTGCCCGGGCCCAGCGACCCCAGGACGAACCGCGGCCGGTCCGGGGTCGACGCCGCGTCCGCCTCGGCCCGGGCGATCTCCGCGGCCCGCCGGTTCAGTTCGAAGGTCCGCGCCTCGAGCCCGAACTCCCCGAGCACGTGACGCGCGCCGCCGAAACTGTTGGTCGTCACCGCGTCCGCCCCGGCCCCCAGGTACGAGCGGTGGATCGCCGCGATCTCGTCCGGTCGCGACAGGCACAGCACGTCGGTGCAGTTCTCGCAGCCCAGGTAGTCGCGCTCGACGTCCAGGTCGAGGTCGTGCACCTGCGTGCCCATCGCCCCGTCGAACACCAGCGGCCGCGCGGCCATCGCCGCGAGCAGGGACGGCCGGGACACGGACGCGGCGGGCAGTTCGGGCATGGTCAACCTCCGCACGCATCATTCGCTCGTTCGGATATAAGGATCAAGCCCGACACGAGAACAAAAAACCGGGCCCTTTCGGGCCCGGCTGGGTGGAACGGCGGTGGTCGGGACGGATTACGGGCAGCCGTTGGAGTAGTGGGTCACGAAGTCAAGCAGGTCGAAGATGTCCACGGTGCCGAACGGCGCGGCGAGGTCCGCGCCGGGGTCCGAAGCGCTGTAGAGGTCGATGTAGGCCAGCAGGTCGAACACGTCGATCTGTCCGAAGGGCTCTGCGAGGTCAGCCGCCGAGCAGACCGAACTCTCGCAGATCCGAGCCTCGACCTGGAACCCGTCCACGCCGGCCTCGACCAGCGACTGGGGGTTGGTGTCCGAGGCGATGAACCGGACGCGGACGGCGTCGGTCAGGGGCACGATCGACTCGACGTCGAAACTGTGCTGGAACCAGCCGCCGTCGCTGCCCGGCCCGGTCGGCCCGACGATCTCGACGGTGTGCCAGGTGGCGCCGCCGTTGTTCGAGACCTCGACGACGAAGACGTCCTGGTCCGGCGCCGCGCCCTGCGAGTTGGTGAACCAGCGGTAGTAACTGATGGTCACCGGCGACTGGTACCCGGTCAGGTCGAGCACGGGGCTGGTCAGGGTGGTGCGTCCGTTGTCGACGTCGCTGGCGCCGATGTTCGAGCCGCCGGGGTGCTGGCCGGTGATGTAGCACATGGTGCCCACCGCGGCGCTCCCGGGCTGCACGGGGGTGCTGCCGTTGTAGGTGCCGATCGGGACGACGCGCGTCCAGATGCCGCTGGTCGCGTCGTCCTGGGGCCCGCCGACGGTCCAGCCCAGGTCGGTGCTGAAGTTGTCCACGAACACCACGGCCGTGTCGCCCACGATCGCCTCGAACGGCCCGGCGGCGCCCGCCTCGGGGAGGGTCACCTCGCCCGCGGTGTCGCCCACCGCCGAGATGTAGAACTGCAGGTCGTCCGAGCACAGCGCCGCCGGCAGCGACGCCGTGTAGGTGTTCGGGCCGGTCTGCGTCAGCGGGGCCGACTGGAAGGGCTGGGCGTCGTCGAGGCGGTAGTGGATCCGGGGCGTCCCGCTCAGTTCGTCCTCGCGGGGATCGATCGTCACCTCAAAGGTGGTCGGCACGCCCGGGTCGACGCGGGACGGCGCGTCCGTCGTGATCAGCGGGTCCAGGAACGGCAGGTCGACGAAGAACAGCGCCATCGCGTACCGCTGCACGTTGTTGGCGCCCGTCGCCGAGACGCGCACCAGGTAGTCCCCGGGCTGCGTGATCGGGAACTCGAGCAACTCGGAGCCGCCCACGCCGGTCTGGTTGACCGACGCGATCGGGCTGTTCGGGTTGGCCGCGTCGTAAAGGTCGATCCGCAGGTCGCGGACGGCGTTGTAGTCGGTGTGCGTGCCGTTGTTGCACTGCGAGGTCTGGCCGCCCTGGAGGTACGCGCCCGCGTCCGGGGTCACCGTCACCTCGATCTGCGTCGGCTCGGTCACGGTGACGCGGTAGTAGTCCTGGTCGCCGGACCCGTCGATCGACACGTTCGTGACCGAGTCGAACGACCCGATGCCGAAGACGCCCAGCAGCGGGGCGGTGGCCGGGCTGTCCGTGTCCGGCTCCATCGGGTCGCCGTAGTGGCGGTGCCCGTTGAGGATGTCGTCCAACTGCGGGCCGTTGAAGGCCACCGACACGAACGGCTCCATCAGTTTGGTCTGCTGCACGGGGCAGACGTGCAGCATGCCCAGCCCGTGGCCGTGCTCGTGCGCCGCCACGTTGCGGAAGCGCAGCGAGTTGTTGCTCGTGTTGTTGTAGAAGTTGTCGGCCGAGTCGAAGACCATGTCGCCGTCGTTGGGGAAGTTGTTGTAGGCCAGCGTGCCGCTGTTGCCGTCGATCGTGATCGCGGCGATGCGCACGTCGCCCCGCACCCCGAGGACGCCCTGGTTGTCGTTCAGACGCACGCCGTCGTCGTTGGGCTCGTAGACGTAGTTCACCGCGATCAACTCGGACCAGCGGTCGAAGACCTGCTCGAACAGCGGCTGCCAGTTCGCCGGGCTGCCGTAGATCCCGTTCAGCCACGCGTGCAGGTTCGAGTTGCCCGACACGCCGATCAGGTTCGGCACGAACGTCCCGTCCGGCACGAACGAGTAGGTGATCGTCGTCGGGTCGCCCTGCGACAGGCCGGAGCCGTCCGTCGCCGTCCGCGACCAGCGGCTGGTCTGCTGGAAACGCAGCGACAGCGGGAACTCGATCAACTCGTTGATCGCGTACGCGTACTCGGGGTCGGTGTCCGGGTGGAAGCACAGGGCGGGGGGGCGCTCGCCGCGCTCCAGCGTGGCGACGATGCCGTGAACGATCTGCCACTGCATCTCGGTCATCCGGGACGCGAGTTCATCGGAGATCACCCGCTCCATGAAGGCCCTGGGCGTCTCGCCCGAGGCCGGCGCGTCCGCGGCGCTGACGCTCATCCCTTCCGAGCCGATGCCGCCGGCGGCGACGATCGCGTCGCGGTGCTCCTTGGGCATCAGCGGCAGCAGGCGACGCGCGATCTCGCGCTGCGCCAGTTCGTCGGGGTGCACCAGGCCGTCCGGGACGGCGTGCGCCGCGCACGACGACTGTTCCGTGCACTCGCCGCCCCACGCCGTGCCCACAAGCGAGACGAGCACGGCCGCGCCGCCGATCCTTGAGAATCGAGTCTTCATCGTGTTCCTTCCTGTCGTGGCGGCGCCCAGAACGGGGCCGCCCGCATGTCCACAGCCGCACCAGACCGGTCGGCCCCACAACACAAACGCAACCGCCCGGCGACAACCACCCGCTCCGACGGGTGAACGCCCCAAGACGGCTTGTCCGCACGACCCGGTGAGACCCGGATCCGCGAGCGCCCAGCCGCACGACTCGCCGGCGCGCTCCGCAAGACGCATCCTCATACGCAGCATCCCGCGCAGGTGATGCGGCCGCAAGCGCGCCGCCAGACCTTTTCCCCACGCGCCACCCCGGACAACGAAAAACCCCGCCGGGGCGCGCCGGCGGGGTCCGAAAAGTCGCAGAGTTTGCGGCCGCTTACTTCTTTTTGCCCTTGAAGTAGTTCCCCTGGAACTTCTTCTGGAACTTCTCCACGCGGCCGGCGGCGTCCACGAACGCGCTCTTGCCCGTGAAGAACGGGTGCGAGCCGGACCACACCTCCACGCGCATCTCCGGCACCGTGGCGCCGACGGTCATCACGACCTCGCCGTTGTGGATCACCTTGCAGGAGGGGTAGTACTGGGGGTGCGTGTCGCTCTTCATGGCTCGCTCCGGGCCTCGCTCGCCCGCGACCGACAGGGTCCGCAGGGCCCCAACAATAGACCGCGACCCGGCTTGCGGCAAACGCCGACCGCCCGCCGCCGCAGGAATCCTCACGCCCACCGGGCGGGCCCGGCGGTCACTGGACCTGCCCGCCCTGGACCGGGTTCGGGTCGCCGATCAGGGGCTGCTCCGTGTCCCGGTCGGCCCAGAACCGGGTCATCACGCCGTCGGTGATCAGGAAGTACACCACCGCCTTGTTCTTGCCCGAGCCGCCGGTGAAGAACGAGATCAGCCCGCTGCTCTCCTCGACGAGCGCGTACCGGAACACCTTGGTGTTCGGCAGGTCCGCGACATACGACTCGCTGGTGGGTTCACCCAGGATCGCGAGGATCCAGGCTTCCGTGGTCACCCCGGCCTCGAACTGCCGGAGCGTCTCATCGCCGATCCGCACCCCGGATTCCTTCGCGGGCGACCCGCAGCCGCCCATCGCAAGCAGCCCGGCCGCCGCGATCCCGATGCTCGCCCGCGTCATGACTCGCCCTCCGGAAGATCGGCCGGCAGCGTGGTGGACCGGTTGTCCGGCCCCGGAGCCTCGGGCAGCACGTCGGCCGGTGGGGGCTCCTGGGGGCTCTCGCCAAACTGCCTGGAGATCAACCAGCCGACCACGCCCAGCGCCAGCACGACGCCCAGCGCGGCCCAGAGGGTGGGCCAGTGCACCCGGCGATGCCCGCCCTCGTCGGCCCGCTCGGTCACGGCTGGCGCGCCGCGGGGGCCCGCGGCTCCGTGCCATCCGTCACGCCCTGCTGCTGCGCGGGGTCGGCCATCTCCGCCGCCGGGCTCGCCGGGCCGAACCAACCGCTGATGAGCCAGCCGAGGATCACGATCGCGGCAACCGCCGCCACGATGATCCAGATGGTGGACCAGCGGGTGGTCGTGTCCGCGTCTCGGTCGGTCCGAACGCCTCGTGATGTGGTGGTCGTGTCCATGACGGACAGTCTGCCAGCCGCGCCCGCGCCAGCGGTGAAGCGCCCGTGAAAATGCGTTGAGAGTCGCGATGGGGGCGGGATGAGGGGCGGATGGCGCGAAAAGCGCCAAAAAGTTATCCCCAAACAGATCACGGACATTGACACCCCGTTCGGGGTCTGGTACCGTTGCCCCGCCGGGCCCGCGTGCGACGCCGCCCCCGGCCGGACAACCCCCGGGACGGATCCCGGAAGGCCCCGCACCGCGCCGCTCCCCGATGCGCCCGCACACGGCTGAACACGCCCGCGGCCACGCTCGGCAACCAAGAAAGGCGGCCCCACATGGCCCGCAAGTCCGATCCCACCGAGTCCAAGGTCCTCTCCGGTCCCCGCGTCGACCACACCTCCAAGGAGAAGGCCCAGGCCCTTGACCGCGCCCTCGCCCAGATCGACAAGGCCTTCGGCAAGGGCTCGATCATGCGCCTCGACGAGGAGGCCTACCTCAACATCCCCGGCATCTCCACCGGCGCCCTCTCGCTGGACCTGGCCCTGGGCGGCAAGGGCATCCCCCGCGGGCGCATCGTCGAGATCTTCGGCCCGGAATCCTCCGGCAAGACGACCCTGGCCCTGACCGTCATCGCCAACGCCCAGCGCAACGGCGGCGTGGCCGCCTTCATCGACGCCGAGCACGCCCTGGACCCCTCCTGGGCCCGCAAGATCGGCGTCAACATCGACGACATGCTCGTCTCCCAGCCCGACACCGGCGAGCAGGCGCTGGAGATCTGCGAACTGCTCGTCCGCTCCAACGCCATCGACGTGATCGTCGTCGACTCGGTCGCCGCCCTGATCCCCCGCGCCGAGATCGAGGGCGAGATGGGCGACACCCAGGTCGGCCTGCAGGCCCGCCTGATGAGCCAGGCGATGCGCAAACTCACCGGCGTCATCGCCCGCTCGAACTGCACCGTCATCTTCATCAACCAGATCCGCGAGAAGATCGGCGTCATGTTCGGCAGCCCCGAGACCACCCCCGGCGGGCGCGCCCTGAAGTTCTACTCCTCAGTCCGCATCGACATCCGGCGCACCGGCTCGATCAAGGAGGGCGACGTCGCCACCGGCAACCGCGTTCGCGCCCGCGTCGTCAAGAACAAGGTCGCCCCGCCCTTCCGCCAGGCCGAGTTCGACATCATGTTCAACGAGGGCATCTCCTCCACCGGCGACCTGATCGACATGGCCGTCGAGGACAAGGTCTGCCAGAAGTCCGGCGCGTGGTATTCCTACGGCGAGATCCGCCTGGGCCAGGGGCGCGAGCGGGCCAAGGAGTTCCTCGCCGAGAACCCCGACCTGTTCAAGGAGATCCGCGACGCCATCCTCGCCAAGCGCCTCCCGGCCCGGGCCGCCGCCAAGGCCGGCCTGATCCCCGCCGAGGACATGGCCGAGGTCGAGGCCGAAGCCGCCGATGAACTCGAGGAGATCGGCGCCGAGTAACCGTGGAGGGGTGGTTGACAGCGACCCCGTTCTCCTGGAGCGAAGGACTGCCAGCGACCCGGACTCTCCTGGAGCGGGTGGCGACCAGCCCCCCGTTCGGGCCCAGCCCGAAGCCTCTCGGTGGGGCCGGCCCCCCGGCCGGCCCCGCCTTTTCTCCCGCCCAGCGCCCTTGCCATCCGCCCCGACCCCGCCAATCATTCCGACCCCCACGCGGATGTGGCGGAATTGGCAGACGCGCTAGGTTCAGGTCCTAGTGGGAGTAAAATCCCGTGGAGGTTCGATCCCTCTCATCCGCACTCCCCGAAAGGGCCGGCCTCGCCGGCCCTTTCTGTTTTTGCCCTTTGCCCAGCGCCAGCCTCGAACCCGGGATAAAAGGCCAGAGTGCTTCCCTGCAGGGGGTTGACAGGGAGGGGGGGGGGGCAGTACAGTGGCCCTCATGAGGGGTTTGGTCACAACACTTCGCCCTACGGCGCGAGCCCGGCACTTCGCCAAAGGCTTCACCGTGATCGAACTGCTCGTGGTGCTCGGCGTTCTGATGATTCTTTTGGGCCTGTTGATGCCCGCCCTTGCGGGAGTGTACTCCAGCGGCAAGTTGACGCGGGAATCAGCGCGCTTGCGGGACCATGCGGCCATGATTTCCGTGTACGCGATTGACCACAATGACGCCTACCCGTTCCTTGGCGGCCGTCCATGGAGCGCCGCTGAGAACTGGGCGCGCGCCATGCTCGCCGGAGGCTACTACGAAAGCCTTCCGCACCTCGATGCGATGTCCGACGAGTCCGGGAACGGCTATTCCACGCTGATGTCCGCGGCGATGGTCTACGACTGGCGTCTGATGCGGCCTGGACACACCGTTCCGATCGACGACGCGCGAGCCGTGGTCGTCCGTACGGCGTCCGTCCAGTTCCCTTCGTTGAAAGGGCTCGTGTTCCGCGCGGGGAACGAGCCGGAGCCCGCACAGCTTCCCGCTGCCGGGTACAAAGGCTACTGCTGCACCGATCTTTGGGAGTTTCCGGTGGCCAACGCGGACGCCTCCGTCATCGTCGGGCACTGGAAGTTTTTCAACGGCGGTCGCCCGCTGCACGAAGAGAATCTCATCGGCATGCCGGTCATGACGACCTGGATGGGCGTGCGCGGTATGGACCGATGAACTTCATCCGTAAAGATCTCGCAGACCCATACACAGGAGAAGCCACATGAACCGTTCGGTTGCATCAACACTTCCCATCGCATGCATCGTGACTGTTGGACTCGCTCAGTGGTCGCGCCGGTGACGATGTGCTGCAAGTACCTGTATACGATGAGCGGCGGTGGGGATGCCGGCCCGTGTTCCGGATCATCAACCGTCTCATGCGAATCGGGCTCGGTTGGAACGAGCGTCGATGATCCGTTGGGCCGAAGAAAGATTCGCAACGCCACGCATCCCGCGTTGTGTCTCACTTTCAACTTGGGCACAACCGGCTACTTCATCCGAGCGGATTGCTCTGGACCGCCTGAACCCGGAGCAGTGTTTGTCGGCACCCTCCCGAACGGCACCTGTTGCTGGGCATCCGGGGGGATCGGCACGGTGGAGATCGAGGATGAGCCGGCCGGTTATAACATCATGCGATGCGAAGGCTCGTGCGGCGAGGGGCAGCATTGAAACGTCGCTATGTGATATTTATGCTGTTCGTCTCCTCTGTCGCGAGTGTGTCGTATGCTTCGGGGCCAGACGACCGCAGTGCGTTCATTGAGCGCGTGGGTGAATGGCGTCCGGACCGGTCGGTTCTTGTCGTATTCGAGGCAACTGGGAAGGCAGCCTCGCGTTCTACTGCAGCGGTTGATCCCCAATCCCGGGCGTGGTTCATTGCCACGCAGCGCGGCGGGGTTGGAAGAACTCCTAGCGGACAGGTGTATCGCGTGCTCGCAGACGGGGCGATCGAGCCCGCCCAGCAGTCAAACTCACCATGGGCGATTGGGCAGTATATTCCGCAAGCTTTCCTCATCGCGATAGATGAAGACGTATCCATTGTGCGGGAAGCGTCGCTTGAGAACGGCACTTGGGTCGTGCGCTGTGCGCCGCCGGGCGGCGAGGTGCTAGGCGATGCGGTGATCAAGGTAGACGACCGCTCTGGCCGTGTACTTTCCTTTGAGCTTGTCAATCCGGATGACCGCAGACAGATTAAGTTTGCATGGGATGATTCTGAGGTTGGACTTGCGGCGGGGGACGGTATATCCCAGCGCCGCGCCCGTGTGGAAGTTGAATGGGATCTCGAGCCGCAGATGTTCTCGCAGGAACAGGTCAAGTCTCAGGTTCTGGCGTCCAGAATAACTGTCGACCACAAGGTCCAAGGCATCCTGGCCGGGTACCAAGAGGACAGTAATGGTAACTGGATGCTCCCGAACAACCAGAAGGAACGGGTGCATGGCTTCGCTGACGGCCCGGTGCGACGGTACCGAACGCCATTGATTCTTGCCGGGGCGATGCTCTTGGGTTTGGTGCTCGTGCAGGTCGTGCGCCGGAGAGGTGGGTCATGAACGCGGACGGAGTTCTGATCCGAGTCACCAAGGGATATCTTGTCTGCGCGGGGATCACATTGCTGTTATTGGGGCTGATGAAAGTCACAAGTCGTTCCGAGTTCTTGTCAGTGGTCGAATCACATGGGCTTATGAGGGACGGTCTGGCGGTCGCAGTCTCATGGGCTGTGCCATTGGCTGAGGTCGCGGTGGGGCTGATGGTTGTCTGGGGTGTGTCGACATCTCGGCATGCGGCCGGCGTGAGCGCCGTCGCGCTCACCATGCTTCTCGCGGCGATGACGCTCTACGCCGCCACGTTGTCCGCCAACCCGCCGCCGGCCCCGGTGCAGTGCGGGTGCATGCCCGGATCGGCACCCGTGGAATCGTGGTGGCCGGTGACACTCCGAAACGGAGTGTTCACGGTTGCCGCAGCAGTGGCGGCGCGGACTTTGCAAGGGCCGCACCGGATCATGAAACGGCGGGAAACCACGACAGCGTAAAAGAAAGCCGCCCGGGCTCTCACCCGGGCGGCTCGTCAACACACTCGGTTCCCGGCTCGTCGCCGGAGGGACAGCCTTACTGGCTGTCGGTCGGGACGACCACGAACTGCGGGAAGCTCGTGTTCGTGCCGGTGGTCTCGAACAGTTCCTGGTTCCCGGCCGGGGTCGGCAGGGCGTTGGGCATGGCCAGGCGGCTGTCCCAGTTGCGCTGGGCGCTGAGGCGGAACGACTCGGCGGTCGCGTTCAGGCGCTCCAGAGCGGCCAGGGACAGTTCGGAGTAACTCGCAGCCTCGGCCGCGGCCATCTCGGTCCGGGCCTGCTGGAACTGCCGGGCCTGGTAGAGGTCGGCGTAGGACCGGTTGCGGTTGGAGATCGTCGACGCGACGCGCTGATCGAAGCGGGCGCGGACGCCGGTCTCCTGCGCGTCGGCGACGGTGAACTCGCGGGTGACCGAGGCCAGGGCGACCTGCTGGTCGGCCTCGATCTGGCCGCGGGTGGCGATGTCGCGGGCCTGGCCCAGGCCCAGGGCCTCGTCGGCCTTGGCGAAGATGCGGGTCACGTCGGCGTCGCGGACGAGCTCGTTGGCCGACGCGAGGGCGGCCATGTAGTCGATGTCGGCCTCGGCCTGCTTGCGGGCCGCCAGGTGGCGGGCGGTCAGCTCGCTGGTGTTGGCCACCGCGATGCGCTCGAAGGCGTCGGCGAGGGCGCCCGACTCCTGGTAGTTGGCCTCGGCGACGGCGATGTAACTGGCCGCGCCCTGCTCGAGCCGGTTGAGTTCGGCCGCGAGGATCTGACGCGAGGCGTCGATGTCCTCACGCATCTGGGCGACCACCGCACGCTGGCTGGACTCGAGGCTGGAGGCCTCGGCGAGCAGCTGGCGGCTCTTGGCCTCCCCGCGACGCGCGGTCGAGTCGCGCTGGACGGTCAGCGACGCGATCTTGCTCTCGCCCGTGCGGGCGGTCGCCTCGGCCTGGGCGAGGAGCTGGCGGACCTGCGCGTCCTTCTTCTTGTCCAGGGTGCTCGAGTTGCCGCGCAGGGCGGTGATGCGGGCGAAGACCTCGTTGCGGGAGGCCTCGGCCTCGACCAGGGCGCGGCTGCGCTCGGTCTCGGCCTGGGCGATCATCGACTCGGCCCGGCTGAGCATCCGGGAGACCTCGGCGTCGCCCTTCTGGCGGAAGGCGTCGACCGACGCCAGCGTGGCGCGGTGCTCGGCCTGCTTGTTGTTCCACCAGTCGTTGAAGCGGGCCATCTCGGCGTCGCGAAGGGCGACCGCGTCGGTGCGCCCGGCCTCGGCGCGCTGGCGAAGTTCGGTGGCGCGGGCCATCGCCGTGCGGAACGCGGCGACGTGCTCGGGCTCGACGTTCTCGGGCTTCTTGCTCGCCTTGGCGAACTGGGGGGTCGGGTCGTCGCTCTTGACGCCGGCCTTGCGCTCGTCGAGCTTGCTGGGCACCGCGAACGAGCCCTTGCGCACCTGCTCGGCGAACTCCTTGGCGAACCGGGCCTGGAGGCGACGGGCCTCGGCCAGGGCCTCGGACTCGATCTTGTTCGCCTCGGCCTCGGCGATGGCGCGGTTGTGGGCCGCGGTCTCGCGCATGGCGTTGGTGCGGGCCTCGACCTCGGCCTTCATGAAGGCGCTGCGCCCGATCTGCTCGGCGCGGTCGGCCTCGGAAGCGGTCTTGGACACGTCGGCGAGCAGTTTGGCGTAGTGCGCCTGGATGCCCTTGAGCGACTCGTTGTACGAGGCCTGCGAGGACTCGAACGATGCGTTGGCCGCCGCGGTCATCCGCGCGACCTTGGAGGCGTTCTGCTGGGCGAGTTCCTCGGCCGAGAAGCGCACGTCCTCGGCCTCGCCGAGCAGCAGCTCGTAGGAGGTCTCGGCGCCGTTGACCTGCAGGGCGTACTGCTCGTCCGCGTCGGCGGTCTCGAGCAGGTCGGCCTGGGCGTTCATCTCGGCGATGCGGCTGGCCAGCTCGTCGTCGAGCGAGTGGGCCTTCTGGGTCAGTTCGGCCACGGTCGCCTCGGTCTGGACGAGCGTGGTCTGGATGAGCTGGTTGATCTTGTCGACCTCGGCGGAGGTGCGCTCGGCGACGCTCTGCGCCTCGGTGCGCAGGTTGGCCACCTTCTGCTCGGAGCGCTCCTGGGTCAGGTCGGCGGCGCGCGCCATGCGGTCGATCTCGGCCTGGCCGCGCTCCTGGACGGCCGCCCGGGCGGACATCATCCGGTCGTGCTCGGCCAGCGCGTCCTGCCAGGAGTTCTCGGCCTGCGAGCGGATGCGCTCGACCTCGGCCTGCCACTCCTTGATCGAGGCGCTCAGGAACGACTCCTGACGCTGGAACTCCGAGTCCTTGACGACCTCCTGGGCGGCCATCTGGCGGTTCATCTGGTACAGCCGAGCGTCGTGGGCCGCCCGCGTCAGTTCCGCGTCGGCGTAGCCCGTGTCACGCTCGATGAACGACTGCTGCAGCGACGAGTCCGCGGCGGCGGCCGACTCGTCGAAGTCCGCCAGCGCCTTGACCTGGTAGGCCTGGGCGGCGGCGCGACGCGCCTCGAGTTCGGCGGCGCCCACGCGGGCCTCGGTGACCCACTGCTGCTCGAGCGTGATCTCGTGGCCCTCGGCGATGTAGGACTCGGGCGTGAACTGGCCCTTGGCCTGCGAGGCCTCGATCGAGGCGGTCGCCATCGAGGCCCGGCCCTCATCGCTGAAGTTCTTGGCGTTCGGGCTGGTGGGCGAACTGGCGCAGCCGGTCAGCAGCCCGGCCGCCAGGACGACGGCGAGGGGTGAGAGGTGGAGTCGCGAGCGGACGGTTCGGGGGTTGCTTTGGTGCACGGCGTGTTCCTCGTGTGTTGAGCGAGCGAGGCCCGACGACTCGGGCCATCGCTTCGGGCATCGACCCACCCGGCCGCCCCGTGCAGGCGGAGGGATTCGGCTGATTCCCCCCGCGTCCGTCTGTGCCGCCCGTCCGGGTTGCGACCCGTCCGCTAATGTTGCCGGACCTGACAGGCCCGACCCTCGGGCGACTGTTCCGGGCAGACGGGGAGACACGCCTTGGCCTTGATGTACGCGGGGATCGACGAGGCGGGCTACGGGCCGCTGCTAGGCCCGCTGTGCGTCGGCCTGGCGGTGTTCCGGGTCGGGGGTTGGACGCCCGGTGAGCCCGCGCCGGACCTGTGGGACCGGCTCTCGCCCGCGGTCGTCCGGACCCTGAAGGACGCCGCGAAGGGCGGCATCGCGGTTGGGGACTCCAAGAAACTCAAACTGGCCAACAGCGGCGCCACACGCCACCCCCTGACCCACCTGGAACGGGGCGTGATGGCCATGCTCGGGGCCGGCCCCGACGCCTGCCCGTCGTGCGACGCCGACCTTTTCGAGCGCCTGGGCGTCGACCTGGGCGGGGGCGCGTGGTACGGGGGCGAGCCGTGCCCCCTGCCCTGCGCGACGACGGGCGCCATGCTGCGGATCGACGCCGGCCAGTTGCGCAAGGCCATGCGCCGGGCCAACATCGAACTGATCGCGCTGCGGGTCATGACGGTCGACGAACTGGTCTTCAACCGGATGCTGGAAGAGCACGGGTCCAAGGCCGCGGTCGTCGCCGCCGGCCTGGAGGCCCACCTGCGCGGGGCGCTCGGCTGCCTGACCAAGCGGGGCGACCGCCTGCGCGTCGTGGCCGACCGCCAGGGCGGGCGGACGCACTACGGCGAGATCCTCTCCCGCGTGTTCGGCTCCGTGGAGGCGGAGGAGGAATCGCCCAGGGCGAGCCGCTACCGGGTCGATCGTCACCACGGGGTGATCCTGCACCCCGAGGCCGAGGAATCGCACCTGCCGGTGGCCCTGGCGTCCATGGCGGCCAAACTCGTGCGGGAACTGGCGATGGCCCGCTTCAACCGCTACTGGTCGGCCCGCATGCCCGACCTCAAGCCCACCGCGGGTTACACCCAGGACGCCAGGCGGTGGCTGGGCGACGTCGACGGCGTGCTCGGCGCGGGGGAGCGGGCGTTGCTGGTGCGCCGGGCATGACCGACCCCGCACGCGACAAACGCATGCTCGACCGGGCCGCCCGCGCGGCGTGGCGGGCGTGGGGCTTGGCCGATCCCAACCCGCTGGTCGGTTGCGTCATCGCCCGGGGCGACGAGGTCCTCGGCATCGGGCACCACCAGCGGTTCGGGGGGCCGCACGCGGAGCGCGAGGCGCTGGCCGCGTGCCGGCGCCTGGGCCACGACCCCGCGGGCGCCACGGTCTACTGCACGCTGGAACCCTGCCGGCACACCGGCAAACAGCCGCCGTGCACGGACGCGCTGATCGAGGCCCGGGTCGGCGCGGTCGTCTACGCGCGCCCGGACCCCGCGCCGGTGTCGGGCGGGGGCGAGGCGGTGCTGCGGGCCGCGGGGATCGAGGCCCGACGCTCGGACGCGAGCGTGCTGGCGACGCGGCTGTCCGACCCGTTCGTCCATCGGGTGCGGACCGGCCGGCCCTGGGTGATCGCCAAGTGGGCCCAGACGCTCGACGGGCGGGTGGCGACGCGCACGGGAGCGAGCCAGTGGATCACCGGCCCGACCGCCCGTCGCCGGGTGCACCGGATGCGGGCGCGGGTGGACGCGGTGCTCGTCGGGCTGGGCACGGTGCTCGCGGACGATCCCATGCTGACCGCCCGCGGCGTGCGCCGGCTCCGCCGGGGCGCCGCCCGGGTGGTGCTCGACACCGAGGGGCGCCTGCCCGACGACGCGGCGCTCGTGCGAACGGCCGGCGAAACGCCGACCATCGTCGTGACCGCGTCGGACCGGGTGTACCCGGACGGGGTGCGGGCGCTGCGGGTCGGGCGGGGCCTTGGGGGCGTGGACCTGGCCGGGGCGCTCACCCGCCTCGCCGAGGAGCACGGCGTGGCGAGCGTGCTGGTCGAGGCCGGGCCGCGGGTGCTCGGGTCGTTCCTGGAGGCGGGCCTGGTGGACGAGGCGTTCGTGCACGTCGCGCCGATGGTGCTCGGCGACGCGGACGCGATGGGCGCCGCGACCGGCCGGGTGGCGCCCACGCTGGCCGACGGGCGCCGGTTCGCCGTGGTCCGTGCGGCGGTGGTGGGCGGCGGGGCCGGCGCGGGGGACGTCGAGGTCTGGTGCCGCCGGGTCGTGCCGGAGACCGATCAGAGTTGAGCGCGGAGCAGGCCGGCCGCGTGCTCGCGGAGGCGTTCGTGCCACGGGCGGGCCCGCCAGGCTTCGGGGGTGATGAGCGTGGCGCGGGCGAGGTCGGCGTCGAACTCGGCGGTCAGGCGTTCGGCCAGGTCTCGGTCGTAGGCGTTGAGGTTCGCCTCGTCGTTGAGCCGGAAACTGCGGTTGTCGAAGTTGGCCGAGCCGACGGAGACCCACACGCCGTCGACGATCATCAACTTCGCGTGGTACATCGTGGGCCGGTACTCGTGGATCTCGACGCCCGCCTCGATGAGGTCGGTCCAGCGTGAGCGTGATGCCCGGCGGACGACTCTCTTGTCGATGCGCGGGCCCGGCACGAGCACCCGCACGCGGACCCCGCGCTCGCGGGCGTGCAGGAGCGTGCGGACGGTCAGCGTGTCGGGCACGAAGTAGGCGGTGGCGATGCTGATCGACTCGGCGGCGCAGGCGATGGAGAGCAGGAACATCAGCCGGGCGCTCTCGCTGCCCTCGTCGGCGGAGCTCATGAAGACCTGGGCGGTGGTGGGGCCGCGGGCGTCGAGCGCGGGGAAGTACGCGTCGCCGTGCAGGACGGTGCTGTGCGTCTTGAGCCAGTTGTCCATGAAGGCGCGCTGGAGTTGGCCGACGACGGGGCCCTCGACGCGGAAGTGCAGGTCGCGCCATTCGGTCTCGTCGCGGGCGTCGCCCCGCCACTCGTCGGCGATGCCGACGCCGCCGGTGAAGCCGACGGCGCCGTCGACCACCAGGATCTTGCGGTGTGTGCGGTTGTTGAGTTTGCGGACGGTGTACCAGCGGACGGGGTGGTATCGCTCGACCTCGACGCCGCAGTCCTCGAGTTCGGACAGGATGGCGGGGTCCATCTTGCTGGCGCCGAACCAGTCCAGGACGACGTGGACCTCGACGCCCGCCCTCGCCCGCTCGCAGAGGGCGTCGGCGAAGGCGCGCCCGACGTCGCCGGACCAGTAGATGAAGGTCTCGAAGGTGATGGTCCGACGCGCCCGCGTGATCGCGTCGAGCATGGCGGGGAAGATCTCGTCGCCGTTGCTCAGGACGGTCACCGCGTTGCCGGCCAGCATGTTCGGCTGGAGCAGGCTGCCCATCGAGCGGGGGAACTGCTCGTCCGCGACCGGGTAGAGCGTGTCGATGCGGTGGTTGATCTTCTTCTCGCGCCCCGCGAGCAGGCGCAGCACCCAGAGCACGATCGCGGTGGCGACGGCGGTGATGGGGATGGACAGCCAGACGGACACGGCCCAAGCCTAGCGATCGGAAGGGCCGCCGTGGGCGCGCGGGTCGGTCCGCGCGGGCGATCGCCGGCGGCGGGTCGAGCAGGTCGGCCGGCACGGCGGTCAGCCCGCCGATGTGGGCAAGCGTCGCCACTCGGCCGGGCGCATGAACTTGCGCGTGCCCGACGGGAGACGCTCGGTCAGACCGGGGCTGGCGTTGGCACGGCCGCTGGCCGACGCGGTCTCGACGCCCGTGCGCCGGGCCACGGGGTTCGTGATGGGGTTCAGCCAGTGCGACCGTCGCCCCGGCGGTCTCGCGGAGCATCGGGTCGGCGCGTCAGCGTTCTCCGGTCCGGTCAGCGCCGCCCCGAGCCGCTGCCGGCGACGATCTCGATCGGGATGATGGTCTCGGCCATGCCGCCGGTGACGAGGTCGCGCATCACGACCTTGAGGTGGTACTTGCCGATGGTCAGGTTGGCGGGCAGCGTGACCTGGTTGATGAGGTAGTAGTCCCGCACGCGGTTGCGCGAACTGGTCTTGTCGACCTCGGCGGCCCGGTTCCAGGTGTTCAGGTCGTCGGCCACGTGGTACAACTCGAGGCGCTGGGACAGTTCGGTCTCGTAGCGCGGGGCGCCGTCCGGTCCGGTCGACTCGCGGTGCCCGAAGCGGTCGACCTCGGCGTAGACGATCACCGGCTGGGCGCGCCCGGCGACGAAGCGGTTGGCGGGGAAGGTCTCGTAGCGTCCGAAGCCGGTGACGCGGGTGCACAGTTCGGCCCGCGTGATGCGCAGGCCCGCCCGGGCGTCGAGTTCGCGCCGGATGCGGTCCAGCACGCCGGACACCTCGCCCGGGTCGGCGATCCCGCCCTCGGAGGACATCGCCCGGAAGAGTTCGCGGGCCGCGTCGAGCGAGGCGACCTCCGCGTCGGACAGCAGCCCCTCGCCCTTGAGCGCGTCCAGCGCCGCCGGGCGGAGCGATTCCAGGCCGGCCAGCGCCAGCGCCGACGACTCCGGGCCCTGGCCCGAAACCGCCAGTTCGCGAAGGACGCCCACCAGTTCGTCGACGAGTTCCTGCTTGCGCGTTTCGGGGTCGGCGGCCACCGCCGGCGGGGGCTCGGCCCGGGCGACGGGCTCGGGTTCGGGCTCCGGCTCGGCCGGCCCCTGGTCGAACTCGGGGGCCCCCGCCGCGCCCAGTTCGGTGTTCGCCTCGTCGCCCGACGCGAAGGCCGAGAGCGAGAACCTCGTCGGCTCGGACGACTCGCCCGTGCGCCCGGGCGCGACCGTCTCGGGCACGGAGAGCGGCTCGGGGAAGGGCTCGGGCTCGGGCGGGGCCTCGGCGCTGGCGATCATCTGCTCGAGCAGCGCCGCCGACTCGAGCACCTGGCGGCGCGTCGACTCGAACGAGTCCGCCGGCAGCGAGTCGATCACAACGCCGCCGTCCTCGCCGGTCAGCGTCGCCAGCCCCGCGGAGGTCGGCCGGGCCTCACGCTGGGTGTCGCGCTGGACCGGCGACGGCGTGCGGCGCTGGTTGCAGGCCGGGGCGAAGGCCAGCAGGCCGCCGGCCACCGTGACGGCCAGCAACCGGGGCCAAGGGGGGGGGCGGCGTGTGGCTCGGCGTTGGCGGTTCGGTTCTGTGCAGCGTGCCATGTGAGCCTCCTGCCCGATGGTGCGCGTCGATCCTCGACGCTCAGACGGTCGCTGGGACGGCCCCGGGCCGGGCCCCGGGGCTGATGGTCGCCGCGGCGTAGGCGAGCACGGCGGCCGCGAAGAACACGGGGACGAGCATCTCCAGCCCCTCCTCCAAGGCCGTCGCGAGCAGGCGGACCCGCTCGGACAGCACCACGCCGAAGTCCTCGTGGAGGATACTCGGCGCCCGGTCCAGCGCCTTCGTGGCCACGAACACGAAGAACGCGAACGCGAATCCCCACACCCACGCGGCGTCCAGACGACGCCAGGGACGCAGGACCCGGACGCGCCAGGCCAGCACCAGGGCCGCGACGACCAGCGTCGCCACGATCGCGCCGGCGATGACCTGGTGGTGCAGGGCGTGCTCCGAACTGAGGTAAAACCCCGGCTTGAGGACGCTGTAGCCGGTGACGGACTTGTGCAGGTCGAGTTCGCGAGCCGCGCAGGCGAGCGACAGGGCCACACCCGCCAGCACGCCGGGGCTTGGACGCCGGAAGACCGCCGCGATCAGGACGCCGAGCAACGCCCACAGCCAGGGCGACGCGGACTCGAACGGGCCGGTCTCCGCGAACACGCGCTCGGCGGTCTCGGGGGCGAGGGTCTGGGACGCGACCGCCAGCGCGACGGCCGCGGTCAGGCAGAGCGCGACGGCGCCGAGAACGAGAGGCACGCCGGGTCTCGCACGGGGTTGGGGCATGTGGCCGGAGTATATCGCGGGCGCCCGGGCGCTGCCGTCTCAGCCGGCGGTCGCTAGGCGCAGCGCCAGGGTCTCCAGCGCCACCTCCGGGTCCATGCCGGACTTGATGCCGGCGTCCACCGCGATGGCGGCGTCAAAGAGCCGGCGAGCGCCCTCCGGGCCGATCCGCCGGGCGGTGTCCATGACCATCCGCTCGGCCGGGCCCCACAGGCCCAGGTCCTTGGAGACCTTCCCGGGGGGCAGACCCTGGGCCAGGCCCTCGGCCGCCCCGACCAGTTTGCGGGTCAGGTCGCAGAAGGCGAAGGAGACCGGCACGCCCAGGTCCTTGGAGCCGTTGCCCAGGATGACCCGCAACTCGCGGAGCGCACGGGCCGGGTCGCCGGCGAGCACGAGCGACTGGATGGCCCAGGCCTCCTCCTCGCGGGTCAGGCCGACGAGTTCGGCGATCAGTTGCGGGGTGATAACCCCCTCCGGGCCCGCGCCCGCGGCCAGTTTGGCCAGTTCCGCGTCCAGGCGCCCCATGTCCAGGCCGGTGCGCCCGATCAGCAGTTCCGCGGTGCGGGGGTCGATCTTCACGCCGTGGGTCTTCTCCGCCCGGCGGACGACCCAGGGTGCGGCGCGGTCGGGCTGGATCTGGTCGCAGCGGATGACCATGCCGACGCGCTCGATGAGTTTGTCGAGGTTGCCCGCCCGCCAGGTCGAGGCCCGCAGCACCAGGGTGGCCTGCTCGGACGGCGCCTCGCAGTACCGCTCGAACATCGGGCGGGTGTCCTGGTTGAGCATCAGGTCGGCGTCGTCGACCACGACGAGTTTGTGGGTGGCCATCAGGCCGAACGAGCGGCACTCGTCGAGCACCTCGGCGGGCTGGGCGGTCGCCCCGTCGAACTTGGCGAACTCGCAGTCGCCGTGCGCCTGGCGGAGCAGGCGGCGGACGTGCTCGGTGTACTCGGTGCGCAGGAACAGTTCCTTGCCGTGCAGCAGCAGCACCCGGTCGTCGGCGGTGGGCATGCGCGTGTTGGCGGGCTTGCGGGCCATCGGCGTGATCGTACGCCCGGGCGGGGGCGCCCCGGTTATGCTGTGGCGATGCTGTCGCTGCTTGTCATCCAGGGGCCGGACGCGGGCAAGCGGTTCACCCTGCCCAAGGACCTGCCGCAGCTGCTGGGGCGGTCGTCCGAGGCCCTGCCAATGACGGACACCACCGTGTCCCGGCGCCACGCCGAACTGACCCCCGACGGCGACTCGTGGTACGTCCGCGACCTGAAGAGCCAGAACGGCACGTGGATCAACGGCGTGCAGATCCGCGAGCGCATCCGGCTCGAGCCCGGCGACCAGATCCGCGTGGGCGCCACCGTGCTGCTCTTCGGCCCCGACGCGGTGGGGGACGCGCCGGCCGTGACCATCACCGACGACGGCGAGCAGCAGACCGAGGTCGAGGCCCGCATGTTCGCGGGCGACCCGGAGTTGCGGGCCGAGGCGGCCGCCGAGCACCTGCGCGTCATCTACGAACTGACCGCCCTGACGGCCCGCCTGAACAACCGGCGCGAACTGCTCGAGGCGGTCATGGACCTGGTCTTCGACGAGTTCCGGCCCGAGCGCGGCGTCGTGATGATCCCGGGCGAAACCGCAGACGCCGACATGGTCCCAGGGGTCGTCAAGTACCGCGACCCACCGAAGAGCGAGGACGACGCCCGCATCCACGTGTCGCGCACCATCCTGGGCGCCGCGATGAACGGCGAGGGCGTGCTGTCGTCCAACGCCATGACCGACCCGCGCTTCGCCATGGGCGACTCGGTCCAGCGCTACCAGATCCGCAGCGCGATCTGCTCGCCGATCACCTTCGGCGAGCAGCGGTTCGGGGCGATCTACATCGACTCGTCCTCGGTCAACCACGCCTTCACCGAGGAGCAACTCGCGCTGCTCAACGCGGTGGGCCAGCACACCGGCCTGGCCCTGGCCAACGCCGACGAGCACCTGATGAGAATGAACAGCGAGCGCCTGGCCGCGATCGGCGAGACCGTCGCCAGCCTCTCGCACTCGATCAAGAACATCCTCCAGGGGTTGCGCGGCGGGGCCGACGTGGTCGAGATCGGGCTGAACAAGGGCGACCTGGCCATCGCCCGCAACGGCTGGGGCATCCTGCGGCGCAACCTCGACCGCATCGTCGGCCTGACCATGAACATGCTCGCCTTCGGGCGCAAACTCCAACTCAACCTCGAACTGACCCGGATCAACACGATCGCCGAGGAGTGCGCCCAGCTGGCCGAGGTCACCGGCCAAGAGAAGAACGTCGCGGTGATCGTCGACGCCGACCCCGAGATGCCGCCCATCGCGGTCGACCCCGGCCTGATCCACCAGGCGCTGATGAACCTGGTGATGAACGCGGTCGAGGCGGTGGAGAAGGACACCGGCGCCGTCACCGTCCGCGTGACCTTCCACGAGGCCAGGCCGCTGATGGACCCGAAGCGCCCGACGGCGACCACCCCGCCGCACGTGGAGGTCCGCGTGATCGACAACGGGCCGGGCATCCCGCAGGACAAACTCGCGTGGATCTTCGAGCCGTTCAACACCACCAAGGGCATCCGCGGCACGGGCCTGGGCCTGGCGGTGACCAAACGCATCATCTACGAGCACCGCGGGCGCATCCGCGTCGAGTCCAAGCCCGGCCAGGGCACGGTCTTCCGCGTGCTGCTGCCGGCCGACCTGGACGCCCAGATCGACCCCTCGGCGACGGCCAACGACAAGCCGCAGATGCGGTCGATGTTCCCGGGGGCGTGAGGCAGCGTTCAGGTTCGTTTTTAAACATGAATACCTAGTTGTGGCTTTGACAACGGCTTACAGATAATTTTGGCGTTTTGCAAGTTTGTGCTTGCGGGGGGGGGGGGGGGTAACTTGTGCCGCATGTGGTCGCCACAGTGGGGGCCACGCACAGGTTCATTCACAGGGAAGGAAAACAAAGATGAGAAGTCTGATTCTCGCCGCGACGGCGGCGGTCACCCTGCTGCTGGTGGGGTGTATGTACCAGCGCGACTTCGGGACCGAAACGGTCCGCATCACAGAGTACCCCGACGGAACTCGGACGATGACCATCGAACGCGACAACGGGAGCGAAAAGATCGAGATGGACATCACCGGCAAGTCCCGGCGTGAGGTCCGGAGGGTGATTCCGTTTCCGCTGCTGGAGGACCTTGACGGGCTGCCTCTGGCAGCCAACCCCGTCCCCGTGCCGATTGACTATCGGTATGAGTATCGTTTCGACGTGTACGACATCAACGGCGACTTCGTCGACACCATCACGATCGAGACCTACGATGATTTCGTCGCCATGATGCCGGTCGCCTTCTCGCTCGGCGGGTTCCCGATGCCGTCCCAGGAAACGCTCGACGCGCTCGCGGCCGACTTGCTCCTCCACTGGGTCGATCCGGAAACGGATTGGCACAATCACAACTGAAGCGGCCGGGGCAGGGCCGCCGCCCTGCCCCGGCGTTTATGCGGATTGCATTGAGTTTCGTTGTGTTCCTTGTTTCCGGCTGCGCACCGTCTGCCGGGCCGATGCTGTCGCCATTGCGCCACGCGCCTACCAGCATCCGTGAAACCGTGGAGATTGACGGGTCGGACCCGGATCACCCAGTAGAGCACTACCGGCTCCGTCTTAGCACGCCGGACGGTGTTTGGGTAAACCTCAACGCGGACTTTGATTCGCAGGGCGTGCATGTCAAGGGGACGATCGGGCACGACGACAGCGGCACGACCCTGCCAATCGAGCGTATATGTGTCGACACCGGGTCGAACGGGTTCCTCAGCATGTCGACCGAGGACAATCTGGCGTCTCGTCTGTGGGTCTCGGAGGAGTACGGCGAGCGCGAATCCAGGTCTTTGCGCGCCGAACACCGCTCATGGCGGGCGGTTGCGACGTCTTTGTCGATTGCGGGCGTCGTCTACCGGCCGGCCCCCGTGGACCTTTCGGACAGGACGGCGCGATCGTTTGTTCACACGCCGTTGCTCGGCCAGGAATGGTTCACGTCGGCAGCGGCAACTTGGATTGATCCGCCGGGTGGACTGCTCGCGGTGTCGTTCGACGATCAGGCCGTTGACAAGGCTTTGTCGGAAGGTACCCGCACGCGGTGGGTATCGGCCCCATGGCGTGCCTTCAAGCCGAACGGGCACCGGTTCATGCCGATTGAGATCGGCGGACAGCACTATGAAGCGATCATTGACACCGGGATGGGCCGGGAGCTGCTCCTCGATGTTTCGCGTCCGCCGGGCTTTGTGCCAAAGCCTTGGAAACGCTTTTTGGTCACGGCGTTGTCCGGATCCGTCGGTCCGGTGCGGGCCGGAGTGAGTGACGAACCCATCAGTCTCGGGGGAGTCCAGTTTCCCAATCCATTTGTGATGTGGCTCGATGCGCCTCGGAACACACTTCCGCGATTGGCTGATGGCCAGCCTGTCGCTTTGCTCGGCCTCGATTTTCTCCGGCGTGCTCCCGTGCTTCTCGACCCGAGGAATGATCGGGCATATTTTTACATCGGTGACCGTGAAGACTTGCCGTCTTTCAGAGATTGATCTTTCCGGCAGTCCGGGCATCGTGTCCTGCTTGCAGCTAGGCCTATACTGGGGTCCGGTCAGCACTTTTGTCACGAAGTCAAGCTTGCGATCCCGTCGCCATGTTTCGAGTCTGAAGAGGTTCCCATGAACCAGCGTCCCGTCGGCAACTCCGGTCTGACCGTGTCCGAGATCGGCTTTGGGTGCTGGACCATGGGCGGGCCGAACTGGGCCGAGGGAAAGCCGGTCGGGTGGACCGAGGTGGACGAGGACGCGGTGCTCGCCGGGATCCGGGCCGGGCTGGACGCGGGGGTGACGCACTTCGACAACGCGGATTCCTACGGCAACGGCCGGGCCGAGCGCATGCTGCGCGACTGCCTGCGCAGACTCGGGGTCAAGGCGTCCGAGGTCACCGTCGCCACCAAGGTCGGCTGGCACCGGGGCACGGCCGAGCACGCGTACGAGCCGCACCACATCCGGCGCCAGTGCGAGCAGTCGCTGCGCAACCTGGGCGTCGAGACGATCGACGTGTACTACCTGCACCACGACTTCTGGGCCGCGGACGGCGAGCCCGGCAACCTGCCCGACGCCGCCGAGACGATGCACGCGCTTCAAGCGGAGGGCAAGGTGCGGGTGATCGGCCAGAGCGCGTACTCGGCGGCGGGGTTCGCGCGGTCGGTCGAGGTGCTCCGGCCGCAGGTGTTCCAGAGTTGGGCGAGCATGCTGTTCGACAACTTCGTGCGTCCCGGGTCGCCGGTGCAGGAACTCATGGAGCGGCACGGGATCTCGTTCGTCGCCTTCTCGCCGCTGGCGCAGGGGCTGCTGCTGGACAAGTTCGACCCGGACACGCCCCTGTCGCTGGGCGAGGGCGACGTGCGGACGGGGTCCAAGGACTTCCAGCCCGAGACGCTGCGCAAGATCAAGCCCAGGTGCCAGGAGTTGAAGGCCCGGTTCGGCGACTCGACCGAGGCGCTCGCGTCGGCGGCGTTGCGGTTCGTCCTGGGGCACGACCGGGTGTGCTCGGCGATCCCGGGCTTCCGCAACGAGCGCCAGGCGCGGGTCAACACCGGGGCGGCGTCGGACCCGGCGTTCACCGACGAGGACCTGGCGTTCTGCCGCCGGCTGTTCTCGGACCTGCAACTGCGTGACGACGGCCAGCACGCACGCCGCCCGCCCGAGTGACGGCGCCCATAGCGTGCAATCTCGAGGAGCCTGGGCGGTTTTCCCTTGCCGACTCCGGCCCGGGCGGATATACCCATGGGCGCCCGCATTCCGCGGGCCCCATGGAGCACTTGATGCGCACTGGACACCTCATGGTCGCCGCCCTGGCCGCGGCGGCCGGCCTCGCGTCCGCCGACTTCTGGATCGCCTCGTACACCCAGCACTTCGACGGGCGTCTGGACCACGCGGGCCAGTTCGTGCTCAACCCGTACTTCTCCGTCGCCGACCCCTCCGAACCCGGCGCGACCGGGTACATGACCGGCACGCTGGAACTGGAGGATTTCTTCACCGGCACGATCCATCACCTCGCCGGGGACCTCGCGGGCGCGGACGCCGCGTTGACCGACGGCAACGACTGGCCGGTCTACCTCGGGGCCGACTCGGGCGCCGGCTACACCGACCAGGTGATCGTGCTCGAGTCGACGCTGTTCGCCGGGGCCCCTGGCATCGAGGGCTTCGACCTGCACGGCTACGTCGTCACCGGGATTTCCGTCATGGGCACCTCCTTGAGTGTCCACAACGAGACCGATTTCGAGGCGGGGGTCCTGTTCATGTTCCGGGGCTACCGGGTTCCGGGCCCCGGCGGGCTGGTCTGCCTGCTGGCCGGCGTTGGGATGGCGGCCGGCCGGCGACGGGGATGAGCCGGGCCCACGCCGGGCCAACAATCCCCAGTGCGAACACTCACCGCCCTCGTCGTGTCGTCGTCGTTCCTGGTCGCCTCCTGCGGAGACCGTGAGGAGGCCCCGGCGCCGGCGCCCGCGCCCCGGTCCGACGGGGGGGCGTCGCCGGGTGTGGGCGCGGAGGCCGCCGCGGCGCAGCGGTGGATGACCTACCAGTACGAGAACCCGCGGCCGGGAGAGGCCCCGGCGATGGTCGAGGCGCTGATCCGGTCCGGGTGGCACGAGGTCAACCCCGAGGCGAACGCGCTGGGCCTGCTGGTGGTGTTCCTGGGGCGGCTGGGGGCGGCCCACCCAAGGGTGCTGGACGCCTGGGCCGAGTCGGCCGCCGGGCTGTCGCCCGAGGCGCGGTTCGTGTTCGCCCACGCGATCCGCGACGCGGACCCGGCCAACGCCCGGGCCCGGGTGACGCCCCTGGCCGAGTCGCTGGGCGACGAGGACCGCGCGGTGCTGACGGGGCTGCTGGACGAAGCCCCGGCCGACCTGGCGGGGCTGAGCCCGGACACGCCGATGGTTCTGGACTTCTGGTGGGCCGCGTTCATGGCGACCGGCGACACCGCCTGGGTGGACCTGGTGCTCGGGGTGATCCCCGCGCCCGGTGTTTCCTTCGAGGAGTCCGGCCTGGACGACCCGGCGCGCCTGGAGGTCGCCCGGGCGGCGGCGTGGTCGTTGTCGTCCAACGGGGCCCAGCACCCCCGCGTGCTCGAACACCTCAAGAAGCGGCTCGACGAGGCGGGCGGGGACTGGCCGACCGTCGAGGCCCTCGTCGAGCAGGCGGAGCGCGGGGCGGTCGGCGCGACCGGCGGCTGAGCCGGCCGGGGGGGGGGAGGTTCCGGAAGGTGGACGCGGTGCGCACCATCCTGCACGTCGACATGGACGCGTTCTTCGCGTCCGTGGAGCAGCGCGACAACCCCGAACTGCGGGGCAAACCGGTGCTGGTGGGGGGGACGGGCCCGCGCGGTGTGGTGGCGGCGGCGTCTTACGAGGCCCGCGTGTACGGCTGCCGCAGCGCGATGCCCTCGGCGGTCGCCCGGCGCCTGTGCCCGCACGCGGTCTTCGTCAAGGGGTCCTACCAGCGGTATAAAGAGGATTCGGCACGCGTCATGGACATCCTCGAATCGTTCAGCCCGCTGGTCCAGCCGGTGTCGATCGACGAGGCCTACCTGGACGCCACGGGCTCGGTCGGCCTGTTCGGGCCGGGCGAGGCGATCGCCGGCGAGATCCGCCGGCGCGTGCGGGAGGAACTCGCGCTGACCTGCTCGGTCGGGGTCGCGCCGAACAAGTTTCTCGCCAAACTCGCGTCGGACCTGAACAAGCCCGACGGCATGGCGGTCATCACCCCGGGCACGGTGCGCCAGATC
The DNA here is from genome assembly GCA_964522095.1 of uncultured Phycisphaeraceae bacterium. Lineage (GTDB taxonomy): Bacteria > Planctomycetota > Phycisphaerae > Phycisphaerales > UBA1924 > UBA6054. Next base: position 27,587 of record CAZFSO010000006.1, read on the forward strand.
CTCGACCCGATGCCGGTGTCGCGTCTGGCGGGCGTGGGACCCGCGGCCGAGCGCGGGCTGCACCGGCTGGGCGTGCGCACGATCGGCGACCTGCACGCCATGCCGCTGGAGGTGCTCCGGGCCCGGTTCGACGACTTCGGCGAGCACCTGTGGAACCTGGCCCGGGGCCTGGACGACCGCCCCGTGCAGACCGACCGCGAGGCCAAGTCGATCTCGCACGAGCACACCTTCGCCCAGGACCTCGACGACCCCGAGGCGGTGCGGGCGGTGCTGGCCGACGAGGCCGAGCAGGTCGCGCGCCGTCTGCGCCGGCACGGGCGGTTCGCCCGGACGGTCACGGTCAAGATCCGCTACGGCGACTTCCAGACCGTCACCCGGTCCGTCACCCTGGACACGCCGACCGATCGCACTGACGAGGTGGTCCGGGCGTCGCGGGGGCTGTTCGACGCGTGGGCCGGGAACTTCCGCCCGGTCCGCCTGATCGGCGCGGGGGTCTCGAACCTGACCGATGCGCCGGGCCAGCCCGGGCTGTTCGACGCGGGGGACAGCGAGAAGAAGCGCGCGGTGGACAGGGCGGCGGACGCCATCGCGGAGCGGTTCGGCAAGCGTGCCGTGCAGCGGGCGGGCTCGCTGCACCGGCAGGGCCGGCACGGCGCGCACGGCCCGGGTTCGGACACGCCGCCCGTGCCGCCGGACTGAACGCTCAGCGCGACCAGAAGGCCAGGCCGGGCTGGACCGTCGCGACCGCCCGGCGCCCCTCGGCCTGCACGACGACCTCGGTCCCGGGGGCGGTCTCGGCGTCGCGCAGCATGGCGAAGCAGACCACGGCCGCGCCGAGCATGGGCGAGACCGTCGAACTGGTGACCGCCCCGACGGGCTCGCCGGCCGCGTCGTCCTTCGCGAAGACGCGGTCGCCCGCGCCCGGCAGCGGGGCCTGCCCGCTTTCCGGATCGGCGATGCGCAGGGCGACGAGGCCGCGCTTGCGGGCGTTGCGGGCGTGCATGCGCGCCACGACCTCCTGGCCCAGGTAGCAGCCCTTGCGGAAGTCGACGCGCCGGTCGAGCAGGCCCGTCTCGGCCGGCAGGGTGTCCGGGCCGAAGTCGATGTTGAACAGCGGGCGGCCGGCCTCGATGCGGGCGGTGTTGAGCGCGAACCAGCCCGCCTCACGCACGCGGGGAGTGTCTCCGAGCGAAAGCAGGGCGTCGTAGACCGACGCCGCGTGCTCGCGGGGCACGATCAGGCGCACGCCCGGGTCCCCGGTCAGGTCGTCGCGGTCGGCGACCACCCCGGCCCCCGCGATGGTGCACGCCGCGTTGTGACCGGGGCGCAGGTCGGCCAGGGCGGGGTCACCGGCCGCGGCCGCCAGGGCGGCCAGCGCGCCCGCGCCGTGCAGCGACACCAGGTGCCAGGCGCCGGCGTCGTGCTCGATCGCGCAGTCCTCGGCGAAGATGAACGTGTTGAGCGACTCGGCGGTGCCCGCGGCCAGGTGTCGGTCGACCAGCAGCAGGGCGTGGTCCTCGCGGGCGACCACGCGCAGGTCGGCGTCGATGCGGCCCTTGCGGTTGAGCCAGAAGGACGGCGCGGAGGAGCCCGGGGCCAGGTCGGCGACCTTCTGGGTGATCATGCTGTTGAGGAACGCAAGCCGGTCCTCGCCGCGGACGACCAGGGCGTCGGTGTGCGGCTCGTCGAAGAGGACGGCCGCCTTGCGGATCGCGGCGTACTCAAGCCCGACCTCGTCGAAAGCGCCGACGACCTCGATCGGGGCCTCGGGCGGGCCGTAGGGCAGGAGCATCGCGTCGGAGGCCGCGAAGCGCGGGTGCAGGGGGCTCTGGGTGGGGGCGGGGTGCATGGTCAAGGGTATTCGGGCCCGGCGGAGCGTTGTGGGGCGCGGGGGCCGGCGCTACTGTCTTGGCCTGCCCGGGGCCCTGATCGGTCGGAGTTGCGGGCCCTGTGCCATCCACGAGGGAGTTTCGAGTGAACATCGACCTGCTCAAGCGTCTGTGCGAGACGCCCGGGGTGCCCGGGCGCGAGGAGCGCGTCCGCGCGCTGATCGAGAAGGAAGTCAAGGGCCTGTTCGACTCGGTCCAGACCGACGCCCTGGGCAACCTGATCTGCCGGCGGTCGCCCCGCGGCGCGAAGGGCAAGAAGGCGTCGGGCAAGGCGGACGCACGCACCGTGATGCAACTCTGCCACATGGACGAGATCGGGTTCTACGTCTCGAGCATCGACGAGAAGGGGTTCCTGTACCTCAACCCCGCCGGCGGTTTCGACCCGCGCAACCTGTTCTCGCGCCGGGTGCTGGTCTGCGCCCGCGACGGCGACTACCGGGCGGTGATGAACCCCGGGGGGCGCCCGGTGCACATCGCCAGCCAGGAGGACCGCAAGAAGGTGCCCGAGGTCAAGGAGTTCTTCGTTGACACGGGCATGACGGTCCAGCAGGTCAACCGGGTCTTCCAGATCGGCGACTACGTGGTGATGGACGAGCCCCTGATCGAGATCGGGACCAAGGTCGTGTCCAAGGCCCTGGACAACCGCGTGGCGTGCTGGCTGGGCATCGAGTCGGTGCGCGCCCTGGACGAGGCCGGGACGCCCCACGCGTGCGAGATCGTCGTGGCGTTCACGGTTCAGGAGGAGGTCGGCCTGCGGGGCGCGAAGACGGCGTCCTACGCGGTGCGCCCCGACATCGGCCTGGGCATCGACGTGACGCTGTCGTGCGACACGCCGGGCGTGCCCGCGTCCGAGACGGTCACGGTGCACGGCAAAGGCTTCGGTCTGCACATCAAGGACGGCAGTTTCATCTCGGACCACGACCTGACCAACCAGGTCGAGGCGGTGGCCAAGAAGAAGCGGATCCCGTACCAGCGGACGATCCTGGCCGCGGGCGGTCAGGACGGCGCGGCGGCCCAGCAGGCCGCGGCCGGCGCCAAGGCGGTGGGCATCACCGTCGGCACGCGGTACATCCACACCGTCACCGAGATGATCGACAAGAAGGACCTCCAGGCGGCCTGCGACGTGCTCGCGGCGGTGATGGCCGAACTGAAGTGAGTTGATCGCTGGGTTGGAATGCCTGGAGCGGAGGGCTGCCAGCCCTCCGTTCGGGCGGCGCCCGAAGCGTCTTGGGGGGGCCGGCTTCCAGCCGGCCTTCTTTACATTCCCAAGGCGCGAGCCCATCCCGTCGCTTGCGCTCCGGGCTCTTTGAGATAGAGGGCTTGGAGCGGAGGACTACCAGCCCTCCGTTCGGGCGCAGGCCCGAACGTGTGCGCTGCTCAGCCCTTCGGGCTGACGGGGGCTGGTAGCCCCCCGCTCCGGAGAGGCGTATCACGCGGGCTTCATGGTTCCCAGGAGCCAGTTGTCGAACGGGAACGCGTCGCAGACCGCCTTGAGGTCGTCGGCGGTGACCTTGGACAGGGCCTCGAGTTCCTCGTCCAGCGTGACGTAGCGCCCGAGCATCGTCCACACGCGCCCCAGGCGCATCATGCGTCCGGACGGGCGCTCGGACGCGAGCGTCAGCGCCGTGAGCGCCTTGGAGCGCAGTTTCGCCAGGTCGTCCTCCTCGATCGAGTCGCGCAGGGCGGCGATCTCCTTGCGCACGACCTCTTCGATGTCGCCGAGTTTGTCGGGATCGCCGGAGGCGTAGACGAAGAACTCGCCGTGGCGGTCCATCGGGTCGTACGCGGCCTGGGCCTCCTCGGCCAGGCCGGTCTCGGTCAGGGCCCAGTGCAGGCGGGAGTTGTCCTGCCCGCCGAGCACCTGGGCGAGCAGGGCGGCGGCGTGGCGGCGATCGTCCTCCACGCCCGGCGCGTCGGCGATGCCGATGAGGTAGCCGCGGTTGACCTTCGGGTCGGACATCTCGAACCGGCCGGTGGCCCGCTCGGGCAGGGCGTGCTCGCGGGCGGCCCCGGTGGACGGCCACGACCCGCAGCGCTCGCGGATCAGGCCGACGCAGCGGTCGAAGTCGAGTTTGCCGGCCAGGGCGACGACCATGGCGTCGGGGGCGTAGCGGTCGGTGAAGTAGCCGTCCATCTGGTCGCGGGTCAGGGCAGCGATGGACTCTTTCGTGCCGAGCACGCGGTGGCCCAGGCGGTCGCGGTTGTAGCGCCGGTCGATGGCCTCCTCGTAGAGCACCCAGAACGGGTTGTCGGCGTACATGGCGATCTCTTCGAGGATCACCTGCTTCTCGGTGGTGAAGTCCTCGTCGCGCAGCGCGGGTCGCATCATGCGGGCGATCAGGTTGGTGGCCTCGTCCATGCCTTCGGGCAGGGTGTGGGCGTAGAAGCAGGTCATCTCGCGCGAGGTGAAGGCGTTGTTCGAGGCGCCCAGGTCGTCGAAGGCCTGGTTGATCGCGTCGGCCGAGAGGTCGTCGGTGCCCTTGAACATCATGTGCTCGAGGAAGTGCGAGACGCCCATGACCTCGGTCGGCTCGTCGCGGGCGCCGGTTCGGACGAAGAAGCCCGCGGCCGCGGAGTGGGCGCCGGGCGCGATCTCGGCGACGATGCGCAGGCCGTTGTCGAGGACGGTTTCCTTGTAGGTCACGCTCATGGGGCGATGGTAGCGTCCGGGGGGCGCAGCGCCGCGACGATGGCCCGGCACACGCCGGCGGGGTCTTCCGCCTGGCAGACCGCCGCGCTGACCGCCACGCCGCGGCAGCCCGCCCGCGCGAGCGTGCCCGCGTTGTCCGGCGTGATCCCGCTGATGGCCAGGTGCGGCAGCGCGGCGGTGGCCGGGTCGGCCAGGACGGCGCGCAGCAGGTCCGGCCCGGCGAGGGCGGGCCTGGGCTTGGTCGTGCTGGGGAACATCGGGCCCAGGCCGATCGAGTCGGCCCCGTCGGCCAGGGCGCGGGCCGCGTCGGCCGGCGTCGAGCACGACACCCCGACCCACCGGCCCGGCCCGAGCAGCGCCCGTGCGGCCCGGACCGGCAGGTCGGTCTGGCCCAGGTGCACGCCGTCGGCGTTGGCGAGGCGGGCGATGTCGGGCCGGTCGTTGACGACGCAGTGCACGCCGGCCTGCCGGCAGGCCTCGGCGAGCGCCGCGGTGTGGTCGAGGCGCTCGGCGTCGCCCGCGTCCTTCTCCCGCACCTGCACGCAGTCGGCCCCGCCCTCGGCCGCCCGCCGGACGATCTCAGCCGGGGGGTGGTGGCGGCACAGCGACCGCGTCACGAGCACGCACAGCGTCCACTGCGGGCACGCCGGGGCGAGACGCAGCAGCAGGCGGCGCTCCAGGTCGTACAGGCGGTAGCGGGCCGACTCGAAGGCCCGGGCGTCCGCGCCGAGCGCCTTGGCGGCTTCCTCGAGGCTCCGCAGCGCTTCCTGGGCCCGCTTGGCCCCGGCGGTCGCCACGTCCGCCAGGCCCGCGGGCCGCGCGTGCTCACCCGCTCCGGTGACGCTCGTGCCGACGTCGCCGGGCGTGTCGCGGGCCGACAGCAGGTCGGCCGGGCGCACCGGCAGGGCGGCGAGCGCGGCGCGGAGGTCGTGCCGAACGCCCTTGAGCAGTTCGGTCAGCGCCCGGTCGTCGAGCGTGAACCGGGCGAGGTCCTCCATCACGCGCACGCCCTCGCGGGCGCGGTTGGCGGACGCGTCGATGAGGCGGTGCAAGGGATCCATGGGGCGATGTCGCGGCTTTTCCGGCGGGGTGTGGCGTGGGCGGGGCGGGTGCGCCACAATACGCCGTGGATCACTCGTACGAGATCGCCGGTGAGGTCGAGAAGCCCCGTCTGCCCGGGCGCGTGGTGCTGCGCCCGTCGGTCGACGACGTGCTGGCGGCCGCGGCGGCGGACCTGTTCCTGCACGCCCAGGCGTGCGTGCGGGCCTTCGGGGCCTTCCACCTGGCCATGGGGTACGGGCCGGAGGAGCACCGGCTGATCCTGCGCCTGATGACCGACCCGAACTACCGCGAACTGCCGTGGCCGGAGACGCACCTGTGGTCGGTGTGCGAGCCGCGGGTGCAAGTGGGGGACGACTCGCACAGCCACACGCACCTGGCCGACCTGGTGCTCGACGCGGGCGGCATGCCCGAGGAGCACGCCCACCCGCTGCCCGCCCACCTGCCCGACGCGGAGGACCGCTACGACGCGGAACTGACCGCGCACCTGGGCCGGCGCGAGCCCGGACACGACCGGCTGGACTGCGTCATGCTGCCCGCGTCGGCGACAGCGCTGCGCGGCACAGACGATCCCCTGGGACGTCTGGTCGGTTCAAGCGAGGACGGGTCGCGGGTCCGCCTGACGGCCCGTGCGGTGCGCGGGGCGCGACTGGTGATGGTGATCGGCACCGGGCGCGACGCGGGGGCGGTCGTGCGTTCGGTCGAATCCGAGCCGGGCGGCGTGGGCGTCGTGCCGGTGGGCGGGGAGTTGCGCTGGTACCTGGACCATCGCGCGTGCGGCGGGGACAACCTGGAGGACCTGGCGTGAGCGACGTCCCGACCGTGATCGAGCCGAACGCGCGGGTGACCTTCCGGCTGCTGCACGAGGACGAGCACCTGCTCGTCGTCGAGAAGCCGCCGCGGGTCGTGACCACGCCGGGGGTGGGCCACCAGCACGACACGCTGCTCAACGGGTTGTACGCAAAGTGGGGCGAACGCTTGCGCCAGTTGGGCGCGGCCCGCGACCACGGGCTGGTCCACCGGCTCGACCAGGGCACGAGCGGTGTGCTCGCGGTGGCCCTGTCGCGCGAGGCGTACGACGGGCTGCGGGCCCAGTTCGAGACGCGCGAGGTCCGCAAGTTCTACTGGGCCGTGTGCATGAAGGCGCCCGCGCCGCCCGAGGGCGTCATCCGTCAGCCGATCGACGAGGTGCTGCGGCGCAAGGACCGGTACACCTCCGAGAGGACTGCGCGCCCGAGTTCGTCGGGCAAGCCGGCCCTGACGGCCTACCGCGTGCTGGCGGAGAGCGAACTTGGCGCGTTGATCGAGGCCCGCCCGGTCACCGGGCGTCTGCACCAGATCCGGGTGCACCTGAACATGATCGGGGCGCCGGTATTGGGCGACCCGGTGTACGGGCCGCAGCGGTCGCGCGGGGCGTCCGCCCGGCTGGCGCTGCACGCCCACCGCCTGTCGCTGGCCCACCCGGTGACGGGCGAGCCGGTCGACGCCCGGACGGTGTTCCCGCGCGACCTGCGCAGCCTGCTCAAGCGGATGGGGCTGCCCCGGCCGGACCTCGCCGAGCAGGATTCAGGACACGGCCCCGATGAGTTCGGCGGCGACGCGGTCGGCGAAAAGGAAACCGGCGTCGTTGAGTGACCAGCGGGCGGCCGAAACGTCCAGCCACCCGGCGCGCCGGCAGGCTTCCGCCGCCTCGGCCAGCCGGTCCGCGGCGCCGAGGGCGCCCGCGTCGGCGAGCGCCCGCGGCGCGTCCAGGCCCTCGCGCAGGCGCACGCCGGTCATCAGCCGGTCCATGAGGGCCCGGCGGGGGTCGGGCTCTTCCAGTTCGCACACGGGCGCGAAGCCGGCGTCGTCGCGGTCGAGGTAGTCGTCGAGGCGCGGCGTGTTCTTCCAGCGCCAGCCCGCGACGTGGGCGCTGGCGCTCGGGCCGGCCGCGAGCCAGCCGTCCTGGCGCCAGTAGGCCAGGTTGTGGCGGCACTCGGCGCCCGGGCGGGCGTGGTTGGACACCTCGTAGCGGTCCAGCCCGGCGGCACGGAGGCCGGCGACGGTGTGCTCGTACATGTCCGCTTCGAGGTCGTCGTCGGTCTTGGTGAACTCGCCCTTGTGCAGGCGGGCGGTCATGGCGGTGCCGGGCTCGTAAGTCAGGGTGTACGCCGAGAGGTGCTCGGTGCCGAGCGCCAGGGCGGACCGGAGGTCCTGGTCCCACTGTTCCAGGGTCTGGCCGGGCACGCCCGAGATCAGGTCGACCGAGAGCCGCGCGATGCCCGCGCGGCGCACCGTGTCGGCGGCCGCCGGGAGCCGGTCGGGGTCGTGGCGGCGTTCGAGCGTCGCCAGGTGGCGCCGGTCGAACGACTGGGCGCCCATGCTGACGCGGTTGACCCCGCCCGAGGCAAGGACCGCCATCAGGTCGTCGGTCACCGATTCGGGGTTGCACTCGACACTGAACTCGGCGTCGGGCGAGAGGAAAAACCCCCGGTGCAGCGCGGCGAGCAGGCGATGCCAGAGGTCGGGGCGGAGCAGGCTGGGCGTGCCCCCGCCGACGAAGACGGTGTCCAAGGGGCCCGCGAGCGGGGCCAGCGCGTCGAGTTCCCGGACCAGGCGTTCGGTGAACGCCTCCTGGCGGTCACGCGTGTCGACGATCGAGTAGAAGTCGCAGTAATGGCATTTGTGGCTGCAGAACGGCAGGTGGAGGTACAGTGAGCGGGGGCGGGCGGCCGGATCGGCCCGCAGGATGGGGCCGAGCGCGCGGGCCGGAACGCCGGCGGTGGCGATCGACCGTTGCATGGGCAGCCGGATGGCGGTATCGTCGTGCAAACGATCTGGACCTCTCCCCGGGGCCGGGGGCATGGGCGACGCCGGCACAACGCCGGTCGCGGAAAGGATAGAACGCGTGGAAGTGGCGCTTGTGCGAGTGACGGCCGACGGAGAGAGCCAGCGGGTGGTCCTGGGCAAGGACCGGACGGTCATCGGCCGCCAGGAGGGGTGCCAGTTGCGCATCCCGATCGCGGGGGTGTCGCGCACGCACTGCGAGGTGGTGGTCCAGGGCGGCTCGATCGTGGTGCGCGACCTGGGGTCCAGCAACGGCACCTTCGTCAACCAGGAACGCATCAAGGAACAGAGCGTCACCGCGGGCGACCTGCTCAGCGTCGGCGGGCAGGTGTTCCTGGTCCAGGTCAACGGCGAGCCGTCGGACATCGACGCGGAGCTGCTGTTCGAGGACGGCCTGCCGGACGAGCCCGCGACGCCGGCCGCGCCGGCGCCAAAGCCCCGAACGCCCGACGCTGTCCCGGCGCCGACCGGCAAGAGCCTGCTCGACGACTCGAGCATGGCCGACTTCGATTTCGACGACGACGACGATCCCCAGCCGCCGCTGTGACGAGGGACGGGGTCTGCGGCCATGGGCTGCGCTCCGCTTCACCCGTGCCGACGGGCCTCTCCCGCTTCGGGTGGGGATGGGCGACGGCGTGGGTTTGCCCAAGTTCACACGGGGGGCGCTTGGCGTGGGAGGCGGGGAGGGGCCGGGGGCGGCGTCGGGGGCGTGGCGGTCATGAAACCTTCATCACAATCCGCTGGAGTCAAGCCGTTTACGGGCTATTCTCTTCGCAGAGTTGAGGGGCGATTCGGGCCTCGGACCGGCAAATCCTGACCCACAGACCCGCCGGCACGCGTTCCGCACCGTCCGCAGAGAGATCCACACCGCGTTCACCTTTGGAGAGACTCGCATGAAGAGCATGATCGCCCTGGCCGCCGTCGCCGGCCTCGCCACCGTGACCTCCGCTGAGGTCATCACCTCGTACACCACCTTCGGGCAGCCCGGCAACCAGGTGTTCACCGCGCCCAACGTGCAGGCCGACAACGTCACCGGCATGAACCTGACCCGCGGCCCCGGCCTGACCGCCACGGGCGCGAACAACTCCTTCGCCGCCAGCGGCTGGAGCACCGACCAGAGCCAGGACTACTTCTCCTTCGGCTTCACCGTCGCCGACGGCTACGCCGTCAACCTCGACGCCCTCTACATCGGCTCGCGCTCGTCCAACACCGGCCCCGGCCTGCTCGGCCTGTTCGTCTCGACCGACGGGTTCTCCTCCAACCTGTTCACCTTCGTCCAACTCCCGGACAACACCTTCAGCAACAGCGCGATCGACCTGTCGGCCCTGCAGGGCCTGACCGGCGAGGTCGAGTTCCGCATCGCGGTTCTCGAGAACACCTCGGCCAACGGCGGCACCATCGCCTCGGGCGGCACCTTCCGCGTCGGCGACTACTTCGACGGCTCGTACTCCGAGATGCGCTTCGAGGGCACCGTCGTCCCCGCGCCGGGCGCCATCGCCATGCTCGGCCTGGGCGGCCTGGTCGCCGGGCGTCGTCGCCGCTGATCGCGAACCCCCGCTGAGCCGGCCTGACGCACAGCACGGCCCGCCGCGTTCGCGCGGCGGGCTTTTTCGTGCCCGCTCCCTACGATCACCCGTGCCGACGGTCCACGACGAGGGCATCTGCGTCCGTCACTGGGACTGGTCGGAGACCAGCCAGACGCTCACCCTGCTGACCCGCGACCACGGCCTGCTCCGCTGCCTGGCCAAGGGCTCCAAGCGCGAGAAGGCGCCGTTCTCGGGCGGCGTCGAACTGCTCACCCGCGGGGGCCTGACGGCCATCATCAAGCCCAACACCGAACTGGCGACGCTGACCTCCTGGGACCTGACCGAGCCGCTGCCCCACGCGCGCCGCTCGTTCGCGCGGTACGCCGCGTGCATGTACTGCGTGGACCTGATCCCGCGGATGGTGCAGGACCACGACCCGCACCCGGCTCTGTTCGAAGCGCTCAGCCGCACGCTCGCGGCGGCGGCGGGCGAGCCGCCGTGCGATCCGACGCACGGGCTGCCGGCGTGGCTGGCCTGGTTCCAGTGGCGCCTGCTCGACGAGACGGGGTCGAAGCCCGAGGTGTCGGTCGACGTGCGCTCGGGCGAACCCCTGGACCGGGCCGGGCCGGTGGGCTTCGCGTGGGACCTGGGGGGCCTGGTCGGCCTGGCGCCGGGCGGTCGGGGGCCGGCGGGGGGGGCCGGGGGGGCGGGGGTGGCGCGGATCCGTCCCGGCACGGCCCGGGTGCTGCGCCGGCTGGACGCGGGCGCGTCGCCCGATAACCTCGGTGGGACCCCGGACGAGGTGACCCGCGCCGGTCGCGTGCTGGCGGCCCGGATCCGCTCGATGATCGGGCACGAGCCGCCGGCGCTCGGCTGGGTGTTTCCCGAGATCGCCAGCGCCCCCCCGGGGTCGCCCGCGGGCTGACTCACGCCCGGGCCGGAACCGGCCGATGCATGGTCCAGCGTCCCGCCGGGGCGCCCGATCCCAGCCGTCCAGGCGCAGAGAAGATCCACGGATGGACTCCGAACTGCTGCACGACATCCTGAACTGCCCGGACCTGCCCTCGCTGCCCGCGGTCGCGGTGCGCGTGCTGGAACTGACCGGCGACCCGGACGTGCGGATGGACGAACTGGCGAGCACGATCCAGTCCGACCAGGCGCTGGCGGCCAAGATCCTGCGGACGGTCAACTCGAGTTTCTACGGGCTGCGCAAGCGCTGCACCTCGATCGACAAGGCGCTGGTGCTGCTGGGGCTGGGCCCTGTCAAGAGCCTGGTGCTGGGCTTCTCGCTGGTGACGGGGGTGGGGCGTCAGGACGGGTCGGGGTTCGACTACGTGGGCTATTGGCGGCGCGGGCTGGAGACGGCCGTCTCGGGGAAGATCATCGCGGACGCCAGGGGCTTTGATTGCGCGGACGAGGCGTTCCTCGCCGGCCTGTTCCAGGACGTGGGCATGATCGCGATGCTCCGCGCGCTCAAGGGGCGCTACGCCAGTGTGCTCGCCGAGTGCCCCGGCCACGCGGCGCTGACGCGGGCCGAGATCAAGGCGTTCGAGGCCAGTCACGCCGAGGTGGGGTCGGTCCTCGCCGCGTCGTGGAAACTGCCGCCCGAACTGGTCGTGCCCGTGCGTTTCCACGACCGGCCCACGGCGTGCCCGACCGAGTACTCGCGCACGGCCCGGTGCGTCGCGGTGGGCAACCTGGTGCACACGGTGCTGGTCGCCGACGACCCGACCGAGCCGCTCCGGGACCTCTACCGCCGGGCCGAGCAGTGGCTGGGGATGGACGAGCAGTCGGTCGACGAACTGATCCTCAGCGCCGGCGAGGCGGCCCGCGAACTCGGCTCGCTGTTCGAACTGGACACGGGCACGATGCTCAACCCGCGCGACGTGCTCGCCCGCGCCGACCGGCGCCTGATCGAGATGGCCCGGGGCAAGCAGATCGAGAGTTACGCGGTGCGCGAGATGGCGGGCATCCTCTCCCCCGACTCCGGGCGCGACGCGCTGACGGGCCTCCTGGACCGCGAGTCGTTCGGCAAGGCGGTGCGCAAGGTCTTCCCGGCCGCGAGCACGGGCGACATGGACCTGTCCGTCGCGCAGTTCGCGGTCGACGGGCTCGAATCGGTCCTGGACTCGCACGGCCCGGCGCTGCAGGACGAGGCGGTCCTGGGCCTGACGGTGGCGCTGCTCCGGTCGTTCGAGCCGATGGGCGGGCTGGTCGCCCGGGTGACCGAGACCGACTTCGCGGTGGTCCTGCCCGGCACCGGGCGCCGCGCCGCGAGCGACGCGGCCCAGGGCGTGTGCGATCAGTTCCCCGAGGGGCTCTCCCGCTGGCTGGCGGGCGCGCCGGACGCGGCCGCGATGGTGCGGATCAGCGCCGGGGTCGCGACCCTGGACGCCGAGACCGCGCGGCTGTTCGTCAACGCCGAACTGCTCGTCGGCGCGTGCAGCCGGGCGGTGCAGGCCGCCCGCGGCGCGGGGGGCGGGTGCGCTCGGGTGTTCGTGCCGCGCGCCAGCGCCGCCTGAACGGCCCGTGCCGCTCACCCGTCCCCCGGGTCGATCGGTCAGGCCAGGTGCGCCCGCAGCATCCAGAGGCGCTTCTCGAAGTTACCCAGGGCATCGAGGATCAGGTCCTCGGTCACGGAGTCGATCTCGCCGATCGGCCCCTGGGCGTCGCGCAGCACGGAGATGGTGGACTCGAGGCGGTCGGCGGCCAGTTCGATCGCCTGCTCGTCGGTGACGAATTCGTCGGGGATGGCCGCGAAGTCCGCCTCGGCGGCGCGGGCGGCCTGGCCGTACACGGGCCGGCCGACGGTGACGACGCGCTCGGCCAGTTCATCGGTGGCGGCGCGGGCCTCCTCGATGACCACGTCGAGGAACTCGTGGATCATCTGGAATCGCGGGCCGCGCAGGTTCCAGTGCAACTGCTTGAAGGCAAGCGACAGGTTGATGCAGGCGGTGACGCAGGGGCGGACGAGGTCGGCCTGGCGGTCCGGCTGGAGGTCGTGGGACTGGAGGAGTTGCTTGGTCATGTCGGGGTCTCCTTGCAATCCTGATTATGCGCGCGAAAAACCCGGCCGGGGCCGGGCGGTGGGTAAATCTTCCTTCATGGCTCCGCGGGGCGCAACCGCTCAGGCGGCGAGGTTCGTCGCGTGCTCGATCGACTCGACGACCTGGCGCACCTGGAAGGGCTTGCGCAGGAACGACTCGTAGCCTGCCGCGCGGAGCCCGTGGGCCTGCCCGTCCGTCAGTTTGCCGGACATCGCCACCAGGCGGGTCATCTGCAGAGCGTCGGAACTGCGGACCATGTCGACGATGGCCTTGGGGTCGCCCTCGGAGATGTGCACGTCGATCAGCACGACGTGCGGGCGGAAGCGCTCGCACTCGAGGCCCGCGGCGAAGGCGGTGGACACCGCCCGCACCTCGTAACTCGTCTGGTCGGTCAGCACGCGGTGGAGCACCGACCCGACCTCGGCGTCGGCGTCGACGATCAGCACGCGGGTGGTGCCGGTCGAGATGCCGTCCATCGGGATCTGGTGGGCCTTCATGAACCGGTACAACTCGGACACCGGGATCCGGCGGTCCTTGGAACCGGGGATCCGGTAGCCCTTGAGTTGGCCCGAGTCGAACCACTTGGAGACGGTCCGGGGCGCCACGTTGCAGATCTTGGCGACCTCGCCGGTCGTCAGCACGTCTTTTTCAGAAGCCATGGGTCTCACCTCGCACGGATTTGGTGGACGACGGCGTCGCCGTCACGCGCCGCACCAGCCCCCGCATCGGCATGATCGGAACCCGGCTTGACGCACGCAGGCCCGAAACTGCCGATCGGCCCGCGGGTTTCTGGCTATCCGGACCATGCGCGGCCCTCTTCCGGGGCCTCCCTTCCCCGGCTTGCGTCCGGGATTCCTCCCGGGGTCCGGGCGTCCGGGGGGCCGCGTTGACACCCCAGTACCGGTTCCGATACAGTTGGCCCTTGTCTTCGGGGCCGTCGGCAACAGATTGCCGGGGGTATCCGTACCGATTGGTCCGCGGGCGTTCGTCCGCTCGCAGCCCGAGGAGAACCCAGTGCGTCGCCCGACCCGACCCCTTCTTTCGCTTTCGGTCTTCCTGTCCCTCGCCGGCCTGCCCGCCGCGGTCCAGACCCCGGTTCTCGCGGCGACGGCCCAGCCGGCGTCGGACTCCGAGCGCGAGTTGACGCTGCTGCGGGACTTCATCCACTTCGTCCGCATCGCCCGGTTCGACATCGCGGCCGACCTGGGCCGCCAGTTGCTTGATTCGGGCATGGACCCCGAGGATTTCGTCGACCTGGTGGACGACTCGCGCGAGGCCCAGCGCTTCGAGGAGTCGGTGGCCGCCGCGATGCGGGTGCCGGTGCTCGAGCCGGTCGCGGCCGGCCTCGACCGGCTGTACCGCGAGGGCAAACTCGCCCGCGTGCGCAACCCCGAGGAGATCGCCCGCAACATCGGGCTGCTGACCGGCGGGCTGCGCGGGCGCCAGATCGGGCGTGAGCGCCTCATCGCCGCCGGCGAGTACGCCCTGCCCCAGTTGCTCGAGTCCTACCTGCAGAACCGCGACCCGAACCTGCGGGCGCAGGTCCAGCGGGTGCTGGTGGACCTGGGCCGCCACTCGATCGTGCCCCTGGTCACCGCCCTGCCCAACCTGGACCCGGCCCGGCAGGAAGCGCTGGTCGACGTCCTGGGGCTGATCCCGTACCGCACCAGCCTGCCGTTCCTGGTCGACCTGCACCAGAACACCGGCGTCGAGGCGGTCCGCCAGGCGTGCGCCCGGGCCATCAACCGGCTCGGCGGCGACGCGGGCGCCGACGTGGCGGGCCTGTACGCCCTGCTGGCCAACTCCTACTACGCCGAGCCGGGCGAACTGACCAGTTTCGCCGGCGAGGAGCACCAACTCCTCTGGAGTTTCGACCCCGGCCTGGGCTTGATCATGACGCCCCAGCGCACCGAGGTGTTCCACGAGGCGATGGCGATGCGCATGGCCGAGCGGGCGCTGGGCGTCCGGGCCGACGACAGCGACACGCTGGCCCTGTGGATCGCGTCGAACTTCTCGCGCGAACTCGACACGCCCGAGGGCTACGCGAACCCGGCCTACCCGGCCGAGCGTCGGGGGGCGATGTACTTCAGCGTCGCGTCCGGGCCCGACATCGGCCAGCGGGTGCTGGCCCGGGCCATCGACGACCGCGACACGCCCCTGGCCCGCCTGGCGATCGACTCGATCGCCCAGACCGCCGGCCCGCGGTCGCTGTGGCAGGAACCGGTGTCCGGGCGTCACCCGCTGCTCGAGTCGCTGACCTACCCCAACCGCCGCGTCCAGTACGAGGCGGCGCTGGCCATCGGCCAGTCGCGCCCTGAGCAGAGTTTCAGCGGCTCCGAGCGGGTGGTCCCCCTCCTGGCCGGCGCCGTCCGCGACGCCGCCGAGCGCACGGCGGTCGTGCTGACCGGGACCAACCGCGAGGCCTACGAGGCCGACCGGCAGGTGCTCGAGGCGATGGGCTTCCGGGTGCTCCCCCCGTCCGAGTCCGGGCTGAGCGGCCTGGCGGCCGCGGTGTCCGAGGCGCCGGCGGTGGACCTGATCGTCACCCGCCTGAGCCTGGAGCAGACCCAGCAGGAGATCGAGCGGGCCCGCAACGCGGCCAAGACCTCCGCTACCCCGGTGCTCTCGATGATGGGCGCCGACGACGAGGAGGCGCTGCGTCGCCAGTACCGGCGCGACCAGACCGTGGCCGTGCGCCGGGCGCTCTCGCCCGACCAGTTCACCGCGACCGCGGAGGAACTGCTCCGCGTCGCCTCGGGCGGCGCCATCACCGAGGAGGAGGCGGCGGACTACTCGGCCCGCGCCCTGGCCGTGCTGCGCGACCTGGCGGTGTCGAACAACGCCGTCCTGGACGTGGCCGAGTCGTCGACGATCCTGATCTCGGTGCTCCGCGAGGCGGAGGGCCTGACGATGGTCGACGTGGCCGAGGTGCTCGCGCACGTCGACAGCCCCGCCGCCCAGCGGGCCATCTTCGAGAAGGCGCTGGAGACCGAAGGCTTCGACCAGATCGAGTTGCTGGCCATCGCCGCCGACTCGGGCAAGCGCTTCGGCAACCACCTGGACAACCGCCTCGTGCGGCGTCTGATCGAACTGGCCGGGTCCGAGGACGAGGCCTTGGCCACCCAGGCCGTGGCCGTGATGGGCGCGATGAACATCGAGAACACCGAACTGGTGCCCCTGATCCTCAGCACCGGCACGGCGTCGGCGCCAGCGATCTCGAACCGGTAAGGTCGGCGATCCCTTAAGTCCCTGCACCCCAGCCCCGAAGGGGCGGATGTAAGTAGCCGCGGGTGGAGCGCAGCGGAACCCGCGGAAGGGTCGGGCGCCAGAGTCCTGACCCCGGAGGGGTCACGGCCGCGCGGCGTTTGCGTTGCTTGTGGGAGCATTCGCCGGGGTTGACCGCGCACGTACGCGGCCGTCACCCCTCCGGGGTGAAGATCGGGAACCTGCGTGCTTTCCGCGGGTTGCGCTTCGCTTCACCCGCGGCTACTGGGGGTCGCCCCTCCGGGGCGAAGATCGCGCGGGGAGGCTTGCTTTTCGCGGGTTGCGCTGCGCTCCACCCGCGGTTATTGGCGGTCGCCCCCTTGGGGCAAGGGAGTTGGGGCGAAGGTCCGCGTTGTGTTCCAAGGACGCCAAGCGTGCGTGTGCTCAGAAACGCCCCGGAGGGGCGTGCGTGAGTAGCCGCGGGTGGAGCGCAGCGGAACCCGCGGAAGGGGTCGGGCGCCAGAGTCCTTGACCCCGGAGGGGTCACGGCCGCGCGGCGTTTGTGTGGTGAGAATGCGGCGGGTTGACCGCGCGTGTGCGCGGCCGTCACCCCTCCGGGGTGAAGATCAGGAGCCAGCGTACTTTCCGCGGGTTGCGCTGCGCTTCACCCGCGGCTACTGGGGGTCGCCCCTCCGGGGCGAGGATCGCGCTCGGGCTTGCTTTCCGCGGGTTCCGTTGCGATTCACCCGCGGCTACTGGGCGTCGCCCCTTCGGGGTGAGGAGTGCGCGCGGGGCGGTTTTCGGCGGGGGCGCTGGGTCCATCCGCGGCTACTGGGGTTCGCCCCTCCGGGGCGAGATCCGGGCGGGCGGGGCATTGTGATGGGGGGTGTTTCGGAGCGGGTCTTGGTCCGAGTTGGCGCGTCCGCCGCGTCACAGACGGCACGGGGTGGGCATCCGGAATGCCCAGGCCGCACGGGCGGAACGGCGGGGGCCGGGTTGTGAAGCGTCGGGGTGGTCGGGTCGATGGCCTGTTTGTCACGCTGTGGTTTGGTCCGGTGTGCGGCGTGTGCCGCCCCCGGCCGGATCGGGCGCCGGGCGGGTCCGGGCCCAGGAGGGGTCCGCTCGGGCGGGCCGGCCGACAAACGGCATGACTCGGTTGCAACCTGAAGGAGTGTCAAGCATGCGTATCCGGAACACCGTGGCGAAGGGGTTCACCCTCGTCGAAATCCTCATCGTGGTCGTGATCCTCGGCATCCTCGCCGCGATCGTCGTCCCGCAGTTCACCAACGCGGCCAACGAGGCCCGCGGCGGCAACGTGGCGACGCAGGAGTCGACCCTCCAGACTCAGATCGAACTCTGGGCCGCCCGCCACAACGGCGAGTACCCCGACCTGGTCGCCGACGGCTGGGACGACCTCATCGACGGCGGCTACCTCAAGTCGCAGCCCGCGAACCCCTTCGCGCCGGCCGCAAACCGCTACACCGTCACCGCGTTCACCTTCGATGACATCGACGACGCGACCGCCGACGCGATGAGCGAGGACCCCGCCCAGGGCTGGCTGTACGACGAGAGCAACGGCATCATCCGCGCCGCCCGCGGCCTGACCGTTGCGGAAGAGCCCTGATCCATCGCAACTGGCATCCGCCAACATCCCCGGTCATCTCGCGAAAGCGGGATGACCGCCTTCGGTTGAACGCAGCAGGGGAGACTCCATGCTCAATCAGTCGGTTCAGCGCGTGCGTCGGGGCTTCACGCTCGTCGAGATCCTCATCGTGGTGGTGATTCTCGGGATTCTCGCGGCCATCGTGGTGCCGCAGTTCGCCAACGCGTCCGAAGAGGCGTCGGCGGGGACGACGGTGTACGAACTGGAGAAGTTGCGCCGGGCCGTGGACGTGTACCGGGCACGCTGGGAGAACCACCTGCCGATGGTCGAGGCGGGCGACGGCACCTGGGGAGCGCTGGTCTCGGGGGGCGGCGAGTACCTCAAGGCGGCGCCACTGAACCCGTACATCGGCGGGCCCAACGCCCGCGTGGTCACGATCGCCTCGGGGCCGGACGAGTCGTACCACCGCGATTACGGCTGGATCTTCGACGACGAGACGGGCGAGGTGTGGGCGGCCGGGTTCAGCGCGGACGACGAGCCGCTGCCGAGGGAGTGAGTGTCGGATTTTGGTGGGACGGGCTTCCAGCCCGTCTCTTTGAATGCAGACGGGCTGGAAGCCCGTTCCACTGGGGGAATGGGATGACGGGAGACGCCATGCGACGCGGGTACACGCTTGTGGAGGTGCTGGTCGTCGTGGTGATCATGGGGATCGCCGGGTCGGTGGTGATCCCCTCGATGAGCGGCGCGGGGATTTTGCGGGTGCAGGCCGGGGTGCGGACCATCGTGGCCGACATCAACTTCGCCCAGATGGACGCGCTGGCGTACCAGGAGTCGCGGGGCATCGTGTTTGACGCCGAGTCGAACTCGTACACGCTGGTCCAGGTGCTCGGCCCGTTGATCGACCCGGAGACCGACGCGCTCTACGACCCGCGCGGGCCGGGGCAGCGGTACCGGGTCAACCTCAACAACTTCGACTTCGGCGGGGCGACCATCCAGAACATCGACCTCAACGGCGGCAACGTGCTGATCTTTGACGCAATCGGCGGGCCGGTGGCCGAGGCCGGCAGCGACACGCTCAGTTCGGGCGGGTCGCTGGAACTGGCCGGGCCGCAGGGACGGTTCCGGATCGACGTCGCCGCGTTCTCGGGGCGGGTGTCGGTGGTGCGGCTGGATTGAAGATTTGGTGGGACGGGCTTCCAGCCCGTCTGTCTTCTTAAGAGACGGGCTGGAAGCCCGTCCCACTGGACAGTCGTCCCACTGAACAGCCGTCCCACTGAATACCAGGACCATCAGTCGTACTTGCCGCAGATGAGCGTGACGTTGTGGCCGCCGAAGCCGAAGGTGTTGTTCATGGCGTAGCGGACGGGCATCTCGCGTGCGGTGTTGGGGACGAGGTCGATGCCCTGGCAGTCCGGGTCGATGGTGTCGAGGTTGATGGTGGGGGCGACGGTCGAGTCGTTGATGGCGTGCAGGCAGGCGATCATCTCGACCGCGCCCGAGGCGCCCAGGGCGTGGCCGTGGGTGGATTTGGTCGACGACATGACCAGCCCGCGGCCGTCGCCGGACCCGCCGGGGGCGGCGTGCGCGCCGAAGAGTTTCTTGACGGCGGCGACCTCGGCCTTGTCGCCCAAGGGGGTCGAGGTGCCGTGGGCGTTGACGTAGTCGATCTGGTCGGGGTTCAGGCCGGCGTCGTGCAGGGCCCAGTGCATGGCGCTGCCGGCGCCGCGGCCCTCGGCGTCGGGGGCGGTGATGTGGCCGGCGTCGGAGGAGTTGCCGAAGCCGACGAGTTCGCCGAGGATGTTGGCGCCGCGGGCGCGGGCGTGCTCTTCTGATTCGAGGACGAACATGGCGGCGCCCTCGGCGAGGACGAAGCCGTCGCGGTCGGTGTCGAAGGGCCGGCTGGCGCGTTCGGGCTCGTCGTTGCGGGTCGAGAGGGCCCGCATGACCATGAAGGCGCCGACGCAGAGGGGTGTGACGGCGGCCTCGGCGCCGCCGGCGATCATGACGTCGGCCTGGCCGCGCCGGATGTAGCCCATGGCGTCGCCGATGGCGTGGCCGGAGGAGGCGCAGGCGGTGGCGTGGGCGGAGGCCGGGCCCTGGAGGTTGAAGCGGATGGAGATGTTGCCGGTGACGGCGTTGACCATCAGGCGGGGGACGGTGAAGGGCGAGAGGCGGCTGGGGCCCTTCTGGTGCAGGACGACGACGCCGTCCTCGATGGTCTGGATGCCCCCGATGCCCGAGCCGATGACCACGCCCCGCCGGGTGGGGTCGCCTGCGGTGAAGTCCAGCCCGCTGTGGCGGACGGCCTCCTCGGCGGCGCCCATGCCCAGGAGGGTGCATCGGTCGACCCGCTTGATCTCGCGGTGCTCGAGGAAGTCGGGGGTCCAGTCGCGGACCTGGCCCCCGATGCGGACGGTCCAGCCCTCGAAGTCGTCGAAGTTGGGCAGGTCGATCGTGCGGACGCCCGAGCGGCCGTCCCGCATGGCGGCCCAGGTCTCCGGGGCGGAGTTGGCCAGGTCGGTCAGCGCGCCGTACCCCGTGATGACGACGCGTCGTCCGTTGGTGTGGCTCATGGGTCCTGTGACTCCGAGAGATCGTGCGCCCTGGCCGGGCCTGCGCCCGCGGCCGCCGCCCGGCGTGGAACGGGGAGCGTGCGACCGGCGAGCGGGCCGGGCTTACTCGACGCCCTGGGCCTGCTTGATGAAGTCGATGGCCTGGCCGACGGTCTGGATCTTCTCGGCCTGCTCGTCGGGGATCGAGGTCTCGAACTCGTCCTCAAACTCCATGACCAGCTCGACGGTGTCCAGCGAGTCGGCGTTCAGGTCGTCGACGAAATGGGTGTCGCGGGTGATCTTGGCCTTGTCGGCGCCCATCTGCTCGGCGACGATCTCGATCACCTTCGATTCGATTTCCTGTTCGGTCACTGGGTCGTCTCCGGTTCCCGCGTCCCTGGGGCGGCCGGACGCACCTTGCGTCCTCAAACGCCCCGGCGGGTTGCAGGCGGCGATTCTAGCCCAGCGCCTTCCCGCTGCCAAACGCTCCGGCGTGCATCCAGACTCCCCGAAACTGGGGTGCCGCGTGGTGTGGCGTGGTGTTCGCGGACCGGCCCAGCCCCAACAGGCGGCGGTTCCGGCCGGGGGGGCGGTCGGATTGTCCGGCCCTCGGACCGTGCCAGCAGGCGGGGCGGGGATTGGTCGATCTGCTCGGGCGGCTCGCGGTCGACACACCGGGGCGCACTGGAGGACAGGGATGGCCGCGATGCCCACCGAACCCGAAGCCTTCGCCGACCAGGTGGCGCGGCTGATCCAGCGGATGCAGCCGGGCTTCCGGATCGACCGGGTCGGGCCGCGCGAGTTGCTGGTCAACGGGCGCCGTCTGGACCTGGAGAACCTGTTCCGCATGGTGGCCCACGAGCCGGACCGGGGGACGGACATCGTCGAGCACTTCCTGGACCAGTTGTTCACCGGCGAGTCGCTGGAGGTGGGTGACACCCCGTTCGACATGGCGAAGGCCCGGGTGATGCCCCGGATCCAGCCCGAGTCGATCTTCGAGCACCTGTCGCGCGACCTGGTGGCCCACGTGCCGTTCGTGAACGAGACGGTGGTGGTGTTCGTGCTGGACATGCCGCACATGACGGTGAGCATCACGACCGAGCAGGTGATGCGGTGGGGGATCACGGTCGAGCGTCTGGACGAGTTGGCGCGGGAGAACCTGGAGTTGTACGCGCCGGAGTTGGAGATGCAGGTGATCGACTCGGCCGAGGGCGGCAGGGCGGTGATCGTGGCCGAGCAGGACGGGTACGACGCGGCCCGGCTGCTGCTGGGCGACCTGCACGCCAGGCTGAGCGCGAAACTGGGCCCGGACTTCTACGTGGCCACCCCCGCCCGGGACATGTTCATCGCGATGAGTTGCCAGCCGGGAGACTTCGTCACGCGGCTGCGCGAGCGGGTCGAGGAGGACTTTGCGCGCCTGCCGTACCCGATCACGAAGGACCTGTTCCTGGTCACGCGTGACGGCGTGGCGGGGACGACCTGGATGCGCAAGAAGGCCGCCTGACGGGCCGGGCGGGCCGGTCACTCCGGCTCGAAGACGTAGTTGAGGTAGGGCCGGTCGATGGTCGGGCGGAGGTCGGCGAGCCGTTCGACGGGGTGGCGGTCGCGTCCGTCGAGGAACCAGCCGCGGTAGCCCAGGGCCTGCAGGTCGGCGAACAGGCCGCCGTCGAAGGCGTCCTTGTCGTGGCACTCGAAGAGCAGGCGGGGCCGGTGTGTGGCCAGCAGGCGGGCGCCGCCGGCGAAGACGGCCCGCTCGTGGCCCTCGACGTCGCACTTGATGAAGGCGACGGGGGCGTCGGGGGGCGGGGGGTTGGCGTCGAAGTGGTCGTCCAGGGTGGTCAGGGGGATCTCGAAGGCGTCGGCGTCGGGGCGGTCGGGGTGCTCGACGGAGGCGCCGCCGGTGTGGCCGCCCACGCAGCGCATGACGGCCGTGCCCGGGCTGCTGGACAGGCCAGACTCGACCACCGTGACGTTGCGGATCCAGAAGAAGGACTGGCGGAACTGTTCCAACTGCCGGATCATCTCGGGCTGGGGCTCGAAGGCGACGACACGCCCGGCGGGCCCGACGGCCTTGGAGAGCCAGTAGGCGTAGAGGCCGCGGTGGGCGCCGACGTCGACGACGGTCTTTCCCCTGAGGTTCAGGGACCGGACATAGGCGAGTTCGGCCCGCTCGGTACGGAGCCGGTAGCGCCAGGCGCGGTGGAGGAAGTGCAGGTGGCCGATGACACCGAGTCCGGGCATGGGGCGAGTGTACGGGGGTTGGGGCGTCTCGCGGCGGACCCTTTCCGGTGCCGACCGTTAGTGTGCCGGGGCCGGGTTTGGAGTACGCTTGCCCCGTGATCCTGCTCATCGACAACTACGACAGTTTCACCTGGAACCTGGTCCAGCGGCTCGGGGAGATCGACCGCACGCTGGTGCCCGACCGGGACCTGGTGGTCGTTCGCAACGACGAGATCGAGGTGGGGGCGATCGAGCGGCTGGACGGGGGGCGTGGGCCGAGCCACGTGCTGATCTCGCCGGGGCCGTGCACGCCCAAGGAGGCGGGGGTGAGCAGCGCGGTGATCGGGGCGTTCGCGGGGCGCGTGCCGATCCTGGGGGTGTGCCTCGGGCACCAGTGCATGGCCGACCTGCACGGGATGACGGTCGGGCGGCACCCGGTGCTGATGCACGGCAAGACCAGCCCCGTGCGTCACGACGGCAGGGGGATCTACGAGGGGGTCTCGAATCCGGCCACGGTGGCGCGGTACCACTCGCTGGTGGTGGCAAGGGACACGGTGCCGGCGGGGCCGGACGCGTCGGGCGACCGCTGGGAGGTGTCGTCGTGGTGCACGGACGTGGTCGGGGGGGTTGACGGGGTGGAGACCGAGGTGGTGATGGGTCTGCGCCGGGTCTGGGCGGACCCGGGCAAGGCGCCGCTGGAGGGGGTCCAGTTCCACCCGGAGAGTTTCATGACGCCGGAGGGGCCCGTGATGCTGTGGAACTTCCTGCGCCAGGGGGCGCGGGGGCGGGACGTGCCCCGGCCGAGCCCGGACGCCGCGGCGGCCTGACGGTTTTCGGCTCCCCCGGTTCGGGGTTTGGGGTGAGGACAACTGCAGCGGGGGGGCGTTGTGGCCGATGGTGGGGCCATGGAATCGCCGCGCAATCGTCGCACGCAGCATCGGGCGGTGTTCGTCATGGGGACGATGGCCGTGGCGGGCGTGCTGATCTGGTCCAAGTTGCGCCTGGCGACGAACATCCCCCGGAGCGCCTACGCGGTGCCCGAGAACGCGTCGGTCGAGCCGGTCGGCGGGGCCGACCCCGCGGGCGGGCCGGAGGCGTCGGACGACTGCGTGGACGCGGCCGGTGCGGCTGCGCGTCCCGGAACCGATTGATTCTGGGACGGCGCGTTCCGGCTGGTGGGGCGCGGGGCGCTCCGATCGGGCGTGTCCACCCAAAGTCGCGCGTCGGCGGCGTCGATAGATCCCACATCTTCAGCCCGGTCAGCCGGGTTTGACACGCGGGCCCGTCGGTCCGTCCCTG
The DNA here is from genome assembly GCA_964522095.1 of uncultured Phycisphaeraceae bacterium. Classification (GTDB taxonomy): domain Bacteria; phylum Planctomycetota; class Phycisphaerae; order Phycisphaerales; family UBA1924; genus UBA6054. The sequence continues at coordinate 51,462 of CAZFSO010000006.1, forward strand.
GGAACGAAACGCGCGGCCGGCCTGCGGCCGGCGACGGAGTGAACGCGATGACAACGAACATGCGCTTGCGGGGTGGTGTTGTGGGCGTCGGATCCCCGGTCCGGCAGCGCTGGGGCCTGCCCGCGCTCGCGCTGACGTTGCTCGCGGGCACGAGCACGGGCTACGCCCAGGACACGGGCTTCGGGCTTCTCGACGCGATCGAGGACCGTGTTCCGGCCGCGGGCGCGGCCGCCGGGTTCGGCGGGGCCGAGGCGGCGCCGGCCAAGCCGGTCGACCTGAGCAGCCTCGAGGGCTCGGTCAACGTCAACGAGTACGACCTCGTCGACCTGCACGTGAACAACGAGGACCTCGGGGCGGTGCTCCAGTTGCTCTCGATCCAGAGCCAGCGGAACATCATCAGTTCGAACTCCGTGCAGGCGTCGGTGACG
>CAZFSO010000007.1:0-51160 GCA_964522095.1 uncultured Phycisphaeraceae bacterium
TTCGCCCACTACGCCCACCCGGAGACCGCCATCAAGATGGCCCACGCCCGCGGGGTGATCCTGCTGGCCGCCCGCCAGGCGGGCGTGCGCATCCTCGAACTCAAGCCCGCGGAGGTCAAGAAGTCGCTGACGGGGTCGGGCCGGGCCGACAAGGCCCAGGTGCAGGAGTCCGTGCGTCGGCTCTTCGGGCTTGAGGAGGCGCCCAGGCCGGCGGACGTGGCCGACGCGCTGGCCATCGCGGTGGCCGCGGCGCGTCGTGACGCGGTGGGGCTGGGGGCGGGGTCGCGGGGATACGCTTGAGCCGCCCATGAGCAGTTCGCCGACCCCGTCATCCGAGCGGATCACCGCCCAGGTCCTCATCGTCGAGGACGAGCCCGAGCACGCCGACGTCATGGCCGAGGCCCTGCGCCGGCCCGGCCACGTGTGCACCATCGTCGGATCGGTCGCCGAGGCAGCCGAGGAGTTGCGCGCCGGGTCGTTCGACGTGATCGTGACCGACCTGCGCATGCCCGCCAGCGCCGGCCAGGAGGGGGCCGACGCCGACGGCGCCGACGCCGGCATGCGCGTGCTCGCCCTGGCGGCCGAACTCCAGCCCGACGCCGAGACGGTGATGGTCACGGCCCACGGCGACGTGCCCACGGCCCGGGCGGCGTTCAAGCACGGGGCCTTCGACTTCGTGGAAAAGCCCCTCGACCTGGCCGTGTTCCGCTCGGTCGTCAACCGGGCGGCCGAGGCGGCGGTGGTCCGGGCCGAGTCCGGAGACCTGCGCGACCTGGTCCAGCACGACGGCTTCGAGGGCGTCGTGGCGGGGTCCGAGGCCATGCGCCGCATCCTCCACACCGTGCGCACCGTGGCCAACTCGACGATCCCGGTGCTCATCACCGGCGAGTCCGGCACGGGCAAGGAACTGATCGCCAAGGCGGTGCACGCCAACTCGCCCCGGCGCGACAACCGCTACGTGACGATGAACTGCGCCGGCCAGGCCGAGAGCCTGCTGGAGGACCAGTTGTTCGGCCACGTCCGCGGGGCCTACACCGGGGCCGACAAGGACCGCGAGGGCGTGTTCGAGTACGCCAACCACGGCACGCTCTTCCTCGACGAGATCGGCGACATGCCGCTGACCATGCAGGCCAAACTCCTGCGGGTGCTCGAGTCCGGCGAGGTCGTCCGCGTCGGGTCCAACGAGGTGCGCAGGACCGACGTCCGCTTCGTCAGCGCCACCAACCGCGACCTCAAGAAGATGGTCGACGAGGGGGCTTTCCGCCAGGACCTGTACTTCCGCATCAACGGCAGCCACGTCCACCTGCCCCCCCTGCGCGAACGCCGGGAGGACATCCCCCGAATCGTCCGCCACGCGGCGGCGAACCTGGCCGACTCGCTGACCCCGGGGCGCGGCGTGCCCGAGTTCTCGGACGCGGCGATGATGCGCCTGACCGGCTACGACTGGCCGGGCAACGTCCGGCAACTGCTCAACGTCGTCCAGAACGCCATCATCACCGCCATCGGGTCCACCCAGGCCACCGGCCCGGTGCGGGTCGGCGCCGAGCACGTGCCCGACGACGTGTCCAGCGGCGACCAGGACGGCGCCGACGCACCGGCGTCGGGCTCCCTGGCGGGCGCGTCGCTCGAGCAACTCGAGAAGCGGGCCATCCGCGAGACGCTCCAGTTGACCGGGGGCAACCGCGAGAAAGCCGCGAAGATGCTCGGGATCGGCGAGCGGACGCTGTACCGCAAACTCAAGGAATACGGCCTGCGCTGAGCGTTTCCCCGGGGTTCCGCTCGGCGTTGGGGCCGAAGGGGCCCTCTCGGACGGAATCGGCGGCGAAAAATATGTCATCCGCGAAGTCGGCCCCTCGCTCGCCCGATGGAGAAATGTCCCCCGGGTCCGGCGGGGCGTTCTCGAGCGGGGTCCCTGATGACGCGGTCGACATTCGATGACGTGCTCGCTTGCCCCGCCTTGCCGTCGCTGCCGATGGTCGCGGTCGAGTTGCTCGAACTGACGGCCGACGCCGACGTGCCCATGAAGCGCATCGCCGAGTCGGTCCAGCGCGACCAGGCCCTGGCCGGCAAGGTGCTCAAGACGGTCAACTCGAGTTTCTACGGCCTGTCGACCCCCTGCGGGTCGATCGCCCGGGCCATGTCGTTCCTCGGCCTGAACACCGTCAAGTCGCTCGTGCTGGGCTTCAGCCTGGTGGACATGACGCGGTGCGCCGAGGAACTGGGCTTTGACCTGATGTCGCACTGGCGCCGCGCGATCGTCGGCGCGGTGTCGTCGCGCCAGACCTCCGTGCTGACGCACCTCGCAGACCCGGACGAGGCGTTCACGGCCGGCCTGTTCCAGGACGTGGGCGTGCTGGCCGTGTTCATGCACCTCAAGGCGGCCTACGCCGCGGTGATCGCCGACCGCCCGCACGCCGAGTGGTGCGACGCCGAGCGCGATGCCTTCGGCTTCTCGCACGCCGAGATGGGCGAGGCCCTGGCGCGACGGTGGAAACTGCCAGGGCCGATCCTCACCGCCATCGGCCAGCACCACACCCCCGAGCGGGCCCCGCGCGCCCACGCCGACCTGACGCACGTCGTCGCGGTCGGGTCGATGGTCGGCAGCGTGCTGGCCAACGAGGCGCCCGTGCCGACCTTCCGCCAGATCGAGTCGCGGTGCGCCGAGTGGTTCGGGGACCGCGCGCCCGACGTGGGCGAGTTGCTCGAGAAAGCCGCGGAGAACGCGGCGGTCATCGCCCGCCTGTTCGACCAGGACATCGGCTCGATGCCGGACGTCCAGTCGCTCCTCGCGACCGCCCAGGAGCGGGGGCTCGAGCACCAACTGGAGATGCAGCGCCACGCCGACAGCCTGGCGCGGGAGGCGAGCACCGACCCCCTGACGGGGCTCGCCAACAGGCGCCGGTTCGACCGCGAGTTGGAGCGGGCGTTCGCCGCGCACCGCGAGCGGTCCGAGCCGATGGCGGTGATCTTCTGCGACGCCGACCGGTTCAAGTCCGTCAACGACAACCACGGGCACGCCGCGGGCGACGCGATCCTGATCGAACTGGCCCGGCGCCTGCAGGGCGTGGTGGGCATGGCGGGCGTGGTCGCCCGGTACGGGGGCGAGGAGATCGCGGTTGTGCTCCCCGGCGTGGGCATCGACGCCGCGGCAGTGCTCGGCGAGCAGATGCGCGACGCGGTGGCGTCCGAGCCGTTCGGGCTGTCCAAGATCGACTGCGAGCCCGACCTGCTGACGGTGACCGTCTCGGTGGGCGTGGCCGCCACCGACGCCGACCGGCCCGGGCGGTACGACAACGTGCTGCAACTGGTCAACGACGCCGACGCCTGCGTGTACGACGCCAAACGGGCCGGGCGCAACCGCGTGTTCGTGCACCGGCCGGTCGAGGAGACCGCGACGGCGCTGTGCGAGCCGGCGCAGGCCCCCGGGTCCATCCGCGTGCTGTTCGTCGAGGACGACCCCCTGGCCGCCACGCTCATCACCACCCTGCTCAAACGCCAGGACACCGTCGAGATCCAGTGGGTCGAGTCCGGCACGCGCGCCCGGAGCGAGATCGCCCGCATGAACGCCGGCGAGACCCCGCCGGTCGACGTGTTCCTCGTCGACCTGAACCTGCCCGGCGTCAGCGGCTACGACCTGCTGCGCATGGTCCGGTCCAGCGAGCGGCTCCGCGAGGTGCCCTTCCTCGTCCTCAGCGGCGAGGAGGAGGCCTCCGCCCGCGCCGAGTGCCTGCGGCTCGGCGCCACCGAGTTCATCCCCAAGCAGCAGTTCGTCACCGACATCGGCCGCTGGGTCGGCATGATCGTCGGCGGCAAGAAGCGCGCGGCCTGATCACCAGTCCAAGGGAGCCCGCCACACGGCGGCCAGGTCCTCGACCGACTCGTCGACGTCGCCCCAGCGCAGACGCCCCGAGGCGTCCAGCCGCCCGAGCACCATGCACCCCGCGGTCGAGAACCGGTGCATCGTCGCCGCGTCGCGCACCTCGAGCAGGTAGCGCGAGGGCCCCTCGCAGAACGCGAAGGCCTCCGTCAACTCCGTCTCGCCCACGAACCCGATCGGCCTGCCCGTGGTCGACCCCGCGATGAGCATCTCGGCGACCGCGACGAGCATGCCGCCGTCGGACACGTCGTGGGCGCTCTGCACCAGGCCCGCCTTGATCGCGTCGGCGACCATCCGGGCCGTGCGCGGCCCGGCCTCCAGGTCGACCGTGGGGATCGACCCCGAGCCCGACCCGAACAGCCGGTCGTGGTGCGACCCGGTCAGTTCCTCGCACGCCGGGCCGACGAGCAGCAGCGCCGAGCCGGGCCGCTTGGCGTCCATCGTGACGCAGCGGCTCAGGTCGTGGACGGTGCCCACGCCCGTGACCAGCAGCGTGGGGGGGATCTCGATGGTCCGCCCCGGACGCCCGCCCTCCCCGGGGATCGTGAACTGGTTGTTCAGGGAGTCCTTGCCCGAGATGAACGGCGTGCGGTACGCCTTGGCCCCGTCGTAGCACGCCTCCGCGGCGCGCACCAGGGAGCCCATGTTCTCCGGCTTGGCGCACGAGGGCCAGCAGAAGTTGTCCAGAATCGCCACGCGCGTCGGGTCCGCGCCAGCGCACACCAGGTTGCGCACGCACTCGTCGATCGCGGCCAGCGTCATCTGGTAGGGGTCCGCCTCCAGACCCGTCGCCAGCCCGCACGCGATCGCCAGCCCGCGCCCGGTCCCCGGCACCGGCTCGATCACCGCCGCGTCGGACGGCCCGCGCCCGTCCGGGCCCACCAGCGGGTTGACCACCGTGTTGCCCTGCACCTCGTGGTCGTACTGGTTGATGATCCAGTGCTTGCTGGCGATGTTGGGGTGGGCTAGCAAGGCACGCAGGCACGCAGGCACGCAGGCACGGAGGGAAGAATCGGGCGTGGGGCTCACGGGCTTCGTGCCTTCGTGCCTTCGTGCCTTCGCGCCTTCCCAACGCGCCTCCCGCGTCGGCATCGGGATGCCGTCGTGGAGGAAGGCCATCGGCAGCCGGCCGACCTCGGCGCCCTGGTAGTTGAGCACCAGGTCGCGCTCCGGCGTGCCGAAGGTTCCCAGCACGGCCAGTTCCACCCGCTCCTCGTCGCAGATGCGCTGCAGGGCCGCGAGGTTGGCCTCGGGCACCGCCAGCACCATGCGCTCCTGCGCCTCGGAGATCCAGATCTCGGTGTACGACAGCCCCTCGTACTTCAGCGGGGCCCGCTCCAGGTGAACGGTCGCGCCGAGTTTCTCCCCCATCTCGCCAACCGCCGACGAGAACCCGCCGGCCCCGCAATCGGTGATGGCCGAGTAGAGGCACGGACTGTCCGCTTCCGCCCCTCCATCCCTTCGTGCCTCCGTGCCTTCGTGCCTCCCCCAATCCCGCGCCCTCAGGATCGCGTCCAGCACCCGCTTCTCTTCGATCGCGTTGCCGATCTGCACCGCGTGCGCGAACTCGTCCGCGTGCGTGTCGGTCAGTTCCGCGCTGGAGAAGGTCGCGCCGTGGATGCCGTCGCGCCCGGTCCGCCCGCCGAGGGCGACGATCAGGTCGCCGGGCCGCGCCTCGCCCTTGATCAGGTCCCGCGGCATCACGCCCACGCACCCGGCGAACACCAAGGGGTTGCCCACGTGCCGGTCGTCGAACCACACCGCCCCGTTCACCGTGGGGATGCCCATGCGGTTGCCGTAGTCCCGCACGCCCGCGACGACCTCACGCAGCACGCGCTCCGGGGGCAGGCAGCCGGGCGGAAGAAACGACGGAGCGACGGAGCGACGGAGCGACGAAGGGGTGGGCCCGTCACCTCCCATTCCGACCTCTGTGCCCTCCGTGCCCTCTGTGGTGAGCCCTCCCGTGGTGAAACTGCCCGGGTGCGCCACGCAGAACACGTTGGTGTTCGCGATGGGCCGGGCCGCCAGCCCGGTGCCCATGATGTCGCGGATGCACCCGCCGATGCCAGTGGCCGCCCCGCCGTACGGCTCGATCGCCGAGGGGTGGTTGTGCGTCTCGACCTTCACGCACACCGCGTGCTCGTCGTCGAACGCGATGATCCCCGCGTTGTCCACGAACACCGACAGCGTCCAGTCCAGGCCCTCCTCGATCAGTTCGAAGGTCGCCGCGGCCACCGTCGACCGCAGCAGGTTGTCGATCCGCACCGACCCGTCCGGGTTGGCCGTGTGACCGGGCCGGCCCTGGCGCTTCACCGGGTCGTCCGGGTCGTCCGATCGGTAGTTGACCGTCGCCTTGAGCGTCTTGTGGACGCAGTGCTCCGACCACGTCTGCGCGAGCGTCTCCAGTTCGATGTCGGTCGGCTCGCGTCCCAGGCGCCGGTACTCGTCGCGGATCACGCGCATCTCGTCCAGCGAAAGAAAAAGGTGGGCCTCGCGGCTCATACGCTCAAGCGCCCCGTCGTCCAGGTCGCGGATAGGCACCCGGCGCACCGTCAGTTCGTAGGCGTGCCCCTTGGGCAGTTGGGCGGGGTGGTAGGGCGCCGTGTGCACGCCGGACACCACCGGGTTGGCCAGCACCCGCGCCGCCAGGTCGGCCGCCTGCGCCGCGGACAACCCGGTCAGGTCGTACCGCCAGCCCGTCGACACGCCGCACGAAACCCCGGTCAGGTCCTCGATGGCGTCGCGGACGGTCTGGGCGGGCGGGTCCATGACGCCCGGGAGCGGGTGGACCTCGACCAGCACGCCGTCGGCCCCGCTTGCGCCGACGAAGCCCTCCTCGGTCACCGGGTTGACCAGCAGGGCGCTGACCACGCGGGCGACCTGCTCGTCGTCGAGGGGGCCTTCGATCAGGTAGACCCGCGCCGACCGGACCGACGCGGGCGCCAGGCCGGCGTTGCGCGCGCGGGCCGCGAGATCGTCGGCGCGGGGGTCGCCCGCCGCCGCACGCGGGCGGACTTCGACGCGGTGAACCCGGGTGACGGCGTGCGGAACGGTGGCGGCGGTCGTCATGCCCGATCGTAGGTATCGGACGCGTCAACGGACCCCGCACCCCGGGCGAGCCGGCAAGCCCCGCCGGGTACGATCGCACCATGGCCGACGCCCCCCGACCACACGTCGAACTGTTCACCGACGGCGCCTGCTCGGGCAACCCCGGCCCCGGCGGGTGGGCGTTCCTGATGCGCCACCCCAAAACCGGCAAGGCCGTCGAGAAGGCCGGCGGCGACCCCGCGACGACCAACAACCGCATGGAACTGACCGCGGTCATCGAGGGCCTGACCGCCCTGACCCGCCCGAGCGTCGTCGACCTGTACTCCGACTCGCAGTACGTGCTCAAGGGCCTGGAGTCCTGGATGGCGGGCTGGAAGAAGAAGGGCTGGCGGACCGCCTCCAAGGCCCCTGTCAAGAACGTGGACCTCTGGCAGCGACTCGACCTGCTCACCGCCGCCCACGACGTCCGCTTCCACTGGGTCCGCGGCCACCACGGCCACCCCGAGAACGAGCACGTCGACCGCCTGGCCGTCCAGGCCCGCGACCGCGCCGCCGGACGGACCCCCGTCTGACCGGCCCGTCTTCGGTGGGACGGGCATCCTGCCGTCGGCCGAAGCTCAGGTGGGACGGGCATCCTGCCCGTCGGCCCCATCCCGTCCGAGAACCCCCCGCCGCCCGCTCCCTCTGCCGCCTGTGCGGCCCCGCCCCCGGTATCGGCGGCCGGGGTGCGTGCCCGCGGCGGGCGCATATCAGGACACTCCGAAACCCCGGTGAACACGCCCGTTCGTCCGGCCGATGTGCCTGAGCGAGCGCCCGCGTCACCGGCGGGCCCGAACCGAGCCAGGAGACGCCCTGTGAACATCGAGACGATTCTCCGCCAAGCGCACGAAGCCGACGCGTCCGACGTCCACATCGTCGCCGGCGAGCCGCCCACGGCCCGCGTGCACCAGGTGATGACCCCACTCGGCGACGAGCCGCTCACGCCGGAGATCGTCGCCTCGATGTTCGAGTCGATCTCCAACCGCGAGGTCCGCGAGACCTTCGCCCAGACCAAGGACGCGGACTTTTCCTACCAGATCCCGGGCCTCGCCCGCTACCGCGTCAACGCCCACATGCAGAAGGGCGTCATCGGGCTGGCCATGCGTGCGATCAAGACCAAGGTGCCCCCGCTCGCGGCCCTGAACCTGCCCGAGGTCATCGCCCGTCTGACCTACCTGCCCCGCGGCCTCGTGCTCGTCACGGGCGACACCGGCTCGGGCAAGTCGACCACGCTGGCCGCCATGATTCAGGCGATGAACCAGCGCTACCGCAAGCACATCATCACGCTCGAGGACCCGGTCGAGTACCTCTTCGAATCGGACAAGTGCCTCATCGAGCAGCGCGAACTCGGCCGCGACATGATCTCGTTCGCCTCGGGCCTCAAGCACGCCCTCCGCCAGGACCCCGACATCATCCTGGTCGGCGAAATGCGCGACCTGGAAACCACGTCGCTTGCGATCTCCGCCGCCGAGACGGGCCACCTGGTGCTCTCCACGCTGCACACGGTCAACGCCTCGCAGACCGTGTCCCGGATCATCGACATGTACCCCAGCGGGCAGCAGAACCAGATCCGCTCGATGCTCTCGACGACGCTGCAGGCGGTGGTGTCGCAGACGCTGTTCACGCGGGCCGACAAGCCGGGCATGGTCCCGGCGGTCGAGGTGCTGCTGTGCACCCCGGCCGTGCGCAACCTGATCCGCGAGAACAAGGTCTACGAGATCCCCAACGTCATCGAGACCTCGCGCCAGATCGGCATGACGAGCCTGGACGCCTCGATCGCGGAGCTGTACTTCAACGGCACGATCACCAAGGAAGACGCCATCGCCCAGGCGGTGCACCCCGACAAGCTCGAGCGTCAGCTCGTCGCGTAAGAAACGGACACGGTCCAGGAAAGGTCGGAGGCGAGCATGCCCAGCTATCGGTTCCAGGTGCGGGCCCAGGACGGACAGGTCCGGGCCGGCGTGATGCAGGCCGACACCGCCGGCGCGGCGGCCGCCATCCTGCGCAACCAGGGCGTGCACGTCATGTCCATCGACTCGCTCAAGGGCACCGGGTCGACCGGAGGCCTTGGCGAGACGCTCAAGCGCCTCAACACCAGCAAGCCCAACCAGAAGCACGTCCTGGACTTCACCACCCAGTTGGCCGTCATGATCCGCGCGGGCATCAACCTCCGCTCCGCCCTGGACGGCATCGCCGACCAGACCGTCCACGCCGGGTTCAAGAAGGTCATCGTCGACATCAAGCAGGACGTCGAGTCCGGCAAGCAGTTCTCCGAGGCCCTCGGCAAGCACCCCAAACTCTTCGGCGCCCTCTACATCAACATGGTCCGCGCCTCGGAGATGTCCGGCTCGTTCTCCGACATGCTCGAGCGCATCGCCGGCTACATCCGCCAGGAACTCGAGACCCGCAAGATGGTCATCGGCGCGTCGATCTACCCGGCCATCATCGGACTGCTGGCCGTCGCCGTCACCGTCTTCCTGCTCACCTTCGTCCTGCCCAAGTTCTACACCGTCTTCGAGGGCAAGGAGGACGTCCTGCCCTGGGCGACCAACTTCCTCATGGCCCTCTCCAACGGCATGATCGCCCAGTGGCCCTTCATCGTCGGCGGCGTGGCCCTCGTCACCGGCGGCGGCTACGCCGCCACCCGCACCGAACTCGGCTCGTTCTGGGTCGACAAACTCAAACTCAGCGTGCCCGTCCTCAAGGGCATGTTCCGCTCGCTCTACATCTCGCGCTCGCTGCAGACCATGGGCCAGCTCGTCAACGCGGGCGTGCCCATGCTCGACGTGCTGACCATCACCGGCGACATCTCGGGCAACCGCCTCTTCGAGGGCCTGTGGCGCAAGGTCCACGCCTCGGTCAAGCAGGGCAAGAAGATCGCCGCCCCCCTCCAGAACAACGGCCTGCTGCCGCGGGCCGTGGTCCAGATGATCGGCGCTGGCGAGGAGTCCGGCAAGCTCGGCGAGGTCCTCGACCAGATCTCGGACTACTACGCACGCCAGCTCCGCGACCAGATCAAGACGGTTACCGGAATGATCGAGCCCATCATGATCATCCTGATGGGTTCAATCGTCGGTTTCATCGCCATGGCGATCATCCTGCCCATCTTCAAGATGAGCCAGATCGTTTCGTAACCCACCATCAGAGTCGGGCCGCGCCCCGGGAAACCCCACGCGGCCCGGAGGACCACGCCGTGCGCCGGACGACCGCCAACCCATCACGCGCCCGCCGGGCCCCGTCCCGGCCGGGGTCCGACCGAGGGTTCACCCTCATCGAGGCCTGCCTCGCGACCGTCATCATCGGCGTCGGCGTCATCGCCATGGTCGACGCCCAGACCTCCTTCACCGTCTCCAACCAGTGGTCCAGCCACGCCGCCTCGGCCACCTTCCTCGCCAACGAGATCCGCGAGATGACCCGGGCCCTGCCCAAGCACGACCCCGTCATCGGGCTCTCCACCGGTGAGAACGAGGACGGCGAGCCCGTCCTGGTCGGCTGGGGCCCCAACCCCGGCGAGTCCACCCTCCAGGACTTCGACGACATCGACGACTTCGACGGCATCACCTTCTCCTGGATGGGCACCGAAGGCTGGGCCGACGGCGACCTGCCCGGCCCCGTCAACGCCTTCCGAGAGGTCATCCCCGGCCTGACCGTCGACGGCCAGCAGACCGAGGAGAGCATGTTCGGCTGGTCCCAGACCGTCATCGTCCGCAAGGTCGACCCGTTCGACTTCAGCATCGTGCTCGACGACGCCCACTCCGAGCCCGCCGACGGCGCCTTCCCCGGCCGGCGCGTCGACCAGTACCCCCTGCGCGTCACCGTCCAGGTGCACTACCAGGGCGTCAACGACATCGAGCCGACCATGGTGACCGAGGTCACCTGGATCGTCCCCTGAGCCCGCACCGAGAAGGAGGAACGCCCGCCATGGCCCGCACGAACCCGAACGCACGCCCCCGCCCGCGCCGGACGCACCCGCGCTCCCGCCGGGGCGTCGCGTCCGTGCTCGCCATGATGTTCCTGATCCTCTTCGGCTCGCTCATCGCCGCGATGGCGGTCAGTTCGACGGGCAACATCCGCACCGCCAGCATGCACCTGCACGTCATGCGGGCCATGAGCGCCGCCGAGACCGGGCTGGCGGTCGCCGAGAGCCGCCTGGCCGAGGCCGCCTCGCGCTTCGTGGTCGCCGAGTCCGACATCGACGCGGACCTGACCAGCGCCCTCTGGAACGGCAACTCGGGCATGATCGGCGCCCACCAGGTCCTCCCCCCGCCCTCCGGGCACGACGAGCCCTCCCTGCCCGCCGGCATCGCCGAGGCGCTCGTCAACCGGCACGCCGCCGACGTCAACGTCCTGACCGGCGGCGAGTTCATCGCCACGCCCTCCATCTCCTCCGCGCCCGTCGGGGCGGACCCCGCGGTCTACGCCAGCGCCGGCTGGGTCTACACCCCGGCCGTCATGCTCGACGCCTGGGAGGACCAGGACGCCAACCCCCCCCCGGCCTTCCAGATCCGCTACGCCCCCCTGGCCGGCGGTGAGTTCGTCCGCGTCATCGTCGAGGGCATCGTCTTCGACTACCAGCGCAACCAGCAGCCCATCCGCCGCACCATCACCCGCGACTACCGCGTCGTCAAGCGCGTCGACCAGGCCATCATCGCCCACTCCCGCGTCATGATCGGCAAGAACGCCGTCGTCGAGGGCGACGTCGGCGCCCGCTTCGACCAACTCGGGTTCGACAACGCCGACCCCATCATCATGCGCTCGGACTTCCACGGCCTCGACCCCGTCCTCGACCAGAAGATCGAGGCCTTCTGGGCCGCCCTCGCGACCAACGACGTCGACGGCGACAACCGCCTGCGCATCGGACACCCCGTCGAGGGCGCGGGCATCCCCCTCGACCAGGACTTCGACGGCGACGGCGAACTCGACGGGGCCTTCGCCGACGCCACCGGCGACGGCTACCTCGACGACTTCGACATCTTCATCCGTCACTACGACTCCGACAACGACGGGCGCGTCACCCTCTCCGCCGCCCTGACCCTCGGCACCCCCGCGGAGGGACGCAGCCCCGAGTTCGTCAACGCAGGCGGCGACCCCGTCGACGAGGAACTCGCCTGGCTCATCGACTCCGGACGCCCCGACCGCAACCGCAACGGCGTGCACGGCTGGTCCGACGAGGCCCAGACCATCCCCGCCGACTACGACCCCCTCCACGACAACTACCGCGACCGCGAACTCGGCTGGCGCGACGGCTTCATCGACCGCATGGACCAGCACGCCAAGGTCCGCGGCGGCCTGAAGTTCCGCGTCGGCAAGTCCGACTGGGAGACCGCGCAAGGCCCGATCTACGAACGCCTCCAGGGCACCATCCGCCCCGACCAGGACGACCCGCCCCTGACCTTCAACGCCGACGACACCGTCATCCCCGACATCACCGCCGACAGTTTCGCCGACACCGAGAACGCCCTGATCGCCGCCGCCAGCGGCTCGCCCTTCTGGCAGCAGGTCGCCGACCAGCTCGGCGCCAGCGCCGACCAACTGGCCACCTGGGAGGCCGGCATGAACCCCGGCGGCTCCGGCGCGCCGCACTTCACCGCCGTCTGGGAGGACGCCAACCACGACGGCCTGCCCGACAACCACGAGGACGCCTACTTCGAGAAGTCCCCCTTCAACTCGCCCGCCTACTCGGACCTGTACTGGCGCCCGGTCTTCCGCAACTTCACCTTCCGCAACGTGCAGATCCCCAAGGGCCTCAACGCCCTGTTCGAGGACTGCACCTTCGTCGGCTCGACCTACGTCCGCACCCACCCGGGCAACACCCACCCCATGTGGACCGAACTCGGCTCCAACACGGTCTCGGGATCGGGCCGGCCCATCCCCAAGCACCCGCGCTACGTCTACGGCGACGACCCCTCGGAGACCGCGGCCAATGCGCCGGCCATGCTGCCCGAGTCGGCCCGCCCGCCGGCCGCCTACGTCCTCATGACCGACCCGTCCGTCTCCCCCCTGGACAAGGGCGACGTGCCGCTCAACGAGGTCGCCAGTTACGGCGCCAGTTACAACATCCTGCCCGAGCCGCTCATCATCGGCGGCCAGCGCGTCACCGACACCAAGAAGCACTCCAACAACATCCGCTTCCACGGCTGCCTGTTCGTCGGATCCATCGTCGCCGACACGCCCCAGCACTACACCCAGGTCCGCAACAAGATCCAGTTCACCGGCGCCACCCGCTTCACCACCGTCCACCCCGACGAGCCCGGCAACTCGTTCCTCAACCCCGACCCCTCCGCCATGGACGCCATCATGAGCAGTTCCATGATGCTGCCCAACTACTCGGTCGACATCGGGAGTTTCAACAGCCCCCCCGAGCAGGACGTCCAACTCCAGGGCGCCATCATCGCCGGCGTCCTCGACGCCCGTGGCAACACCGAGATCGTCGGCACCCTCCTCATGACCTTCTCCCCCCAGCACGGCCAGTTCCCCCTCATCGACCCCGCCGGCAACCCCGTCGGCAACCCCGCCGGCTTCAACGTCTCGCTCGGCTACTTCGGGCCAGACGACGGCGACTTCGAGTCGATCGACCCCCGCACCCTGCCGATCGTCGGCGGCGTGCCCATCGTCGGCTGGGACACCAACGGCGACGGCCTCGCCGACGTCGCCCACGACAAGCCCCAGCCCCCCGGCTCGACCCCCGTCCCCTTCCACGGCTACGGACGCATCCGCCTGCGCTTCGACCCCGACATGCGCCTGCCCAACGGCCTGATGCTCCCGCTGCGAGCCGTGCCCGTGACGGGCTCCTACCAGGAGGGCTCCCTGTGAACCCCCGACGCAACCCCCGATCCGCCCGCCCACCCGCCGCCCGCGGCACACGCCGCGCCTTCTCCATGGCCGAGGTGCTCATCGCCCTGACCATCAGCGCCACGCTGCTCACCGCCACCATGGCCGCCCTGGACGCGAGTTTCAAGAGTTACAAGGCCAACAGCGAGAGCGCCGCCACCAACGTCGTCGCACGCATCGTCATGCAGCGCCTCACCGCCATGATCCGCACCGGCGAGTCCTTCGGCCCATACCCCGCCAACCCGCTGACCACCCCCCAGATCCAGAGCGACTGGATCGAGTTCGTCTCCTACCGCGACCCCGCCGAGGGCGTCGAACGCGTCATCCGGCTCGAACGCCGCGAAGCCGAGGGCGCCAGCGGGCCCTTCGAACTCTGGTACGTCGTCACCACCTTCGTCGACGGCGAGCACGAGAGCGACCAGGAATCACCCCTGCTCACCGGCCTGGCCGACGTGACCTTCGACATGGAGTACGACGTCGGCCCACGCCTCCGCCGCGTCACGATCGACATGATCATCCGCCCGGAGACCACCGGCGATGCCTCGATCGGCGGCGGCGCCCTCGAGACGCCCACCATCCGCCTCGTCGCCTCCGCCTCCCCGCGCGCTTACGACGAGTGACCCCCCGGCCCGCCCCGGCCCTCCCGCAGCGCCTCGACCTGCGCCGGGATCAGCCCCGCCAGGTCGCCCGGCGTCATCCCGCCCGACGCACCGCTCGCCGCCGCCCACGCCTCGCCCGCCCGCGCGTGCGCCAGCACCCCCGCCTGCGCGCAGCCGAACAGATCCGGCCCCCGCCCGCCGCGGCTCTGCGCGACCAGCCCCGCGATCACCCCCGCCAGCACGTCGCCCGTCCCCCCGGTCGCCAGGCACGGGTGACCCGCCGGGCACACCCACGCCCGCAGCCCGTCGGACACCACCGTCCCCGCCCCCTTCAGCACGACCACGCACCCAAGCCGCCGAGCCAGGCCGACGCACGCGTCGAGCCGCTCTTCCGGAGTTCCCGCCGGCTCGCCCCGCATCGACAACGCGTCCAGCAGCCGCCGCGCCTCGCCCGGGTGCGGCGTGATCACCAGCGCCGCCCGCACCTCCCGCCAGAACTCCGGCGTCTCGGCCAGCAGGTTCAGCCCGTCCGCATCGAGCACCGCCGGCGCGTCCTCCTGCAGCACGCACCGCAGCGCCAGCGCCCGCGCCCCTTCCGAACGCCCCAGGCCCATCCCCACACACAGCGCGTCCACACCCGCCGCCAGTTCGTCGAACCGCTCCGCCGCCCCGGCCCCGTCCGGCCCGTGCCTGTCACCGGGCAAGGCCAGGCCGGTCGCGAACGGCGCCATCCCCAGCACCGCGTCGAGAATCCCCGCCGGCGCCGCGATCTTCACCAGCCCGCACCCCGCCCGAGCCGCGCCCAGCGCCGCCAGCGCGGGCGCGCCGACCATCCGGGGGTCGTCCGCCGCGCACCCGCCCACGACGCCCACGCGCCCGAAAACCCCCTTGTGCCCGTCCACTGGGCGGCTCGGCAACGGGGCGACGCGCTCGACGGTCTCGTGCATCCCCGATCCTATATTCCAGCGTGTTCGACACCCACTGCCACCTGACCTTCCCCGAGTTCGCCGGGCGCGTCGACGCCGTGATGGACGAGGCCGCCCGCGTCGGGGTCACCGGCGCGATCACCATCGCCACCGGTTCCGACGACAGCCAGGCGGCCTTGCGCATCGCCGAATCCCACCCCAACGTCTGGTGCGCCGCCGGGGTGCACCCCCTCTACAGCGACCAGGAACCCCACGACTGGAAGGCCGTCCGCCGCGTCGCCGAGCACCCCAGGTGCGTCGCCTTCGGCGAACTCGGCCTGGACAACCACCACGCCCGCCCGCCCCGCGCCGTCCAGGACCGCGTCCTCGCCGACCAGTTGGCCTTCATCGAGTCCTGCATCGCCGACGGCGTCGACAAGCCCGTCGTCATCCACTGCCGCCGGGCCGTCAGGGACCTCCTGCCCATCCTCCGCCAGACCACCATCCGGCCCGAACGCTTCGTCTTCCACTGCTTCACCGAGCCGCCCGAGGACGCGCGCCTGGTCCTCGACTTCGGCGCCTTCATCTCCTTCACCGGCGTGGTCACCTACCGCAACGCCGCCGACGTCGCCGAGTCCGCACGCCTCGTCCCCGACGACCGCATCCTCATCGAGACCGACGCGCCCTTCCTCTCCCCCGAGCCCCTCCGCGGCCGCCGCCCCTGCCTGCCCGCCTTCGCCCGCCTGACCGCCGAGCGAGTCGCCGAACTCCGAGGCGCCCCCTTCAGCGAGTTCCACGACACCATCGACCGAAACACCGCCGCCTTCTTCGGCATCACGCCCCCCGCACCGGCGCCGGGCGCCCTGGAGACCCCCGTCACATGACCGCCGCCCAACAGGCCGACCCGGCCCCCCTCGGGGGCTGGCTGCACGACCTCTCGCCGATCGTGGTCGAGGTCTTCGAGGGCTTCGCCGTCCGCTGGTACGGCCTGAGTTACATCGCCGGGTTCGCCTGCGCCTTCCTGCTGCTCCGCTTCCTGGCCGCCCGTGGCGCGACCCTGATCCCAAAGGACCGCGCCCTCGACGCCGTCCTCACCCTCGTCGTGGGCGTGATGGTGGGGGGGCGGCTCGGCTACGTCCTGCTCTACGACCCCAGCCTCCTCGGCCTCGTTGACGGCTTTCCGTGGTGGGGCGTGCTCGCCATCAACCGCGGGGGCATGGCCTCCCACGGCGGCATCGCCGGCGTCATCGTCGCCGCCTGGTGGCTCAGCCGGGGTTTCAAGACCCAGGACGGCCAGACCATCGCCAAGAGCCCCCCGCCCCACGTGATGGACGTCTGCGCGATGATCGCCCCCGCCGGCCTGTTCTTCGGGCGCATCGCCAACTTCATCAACGGCGAACTGCTCGGCAAGATCGTCGCCGCCCCCGGCCGGCCCGCGCCCTGGTGGGCCGTCCGCTACCCGCAGGAGATCGTCCACGAGCCCGCCGAACGCCTCCTCCAGACCCCCGAGCAGATGGACCGCGCCGTGCGCCTGGGCTTTGACAACGCCCTGCCCAACGAGTCCTGGCAACGCGGCTTCGAGCGCCTGATCGGCGCCCTGCAGCGCGGCGACCACGCCGCCCGCCAGGCCATCGAGCCGCTCATCAGCGCCCGCCACCCCACCCAGATCTACCAGGCCGTCATGGAGGGCCTTGTGGTCGGCGTGGTCGTCTGGAGCGTCGGCGCAAGACGCCGCAAGCCCGGTGTCATCGGCTCGTGGTTCCTCATCACCTACGCCGCCGGACGCATCCTCATGGACTTCGTCCGCCTGCCCGACGCCGAGGTCGCCCAGTTCGGCGGCGTCACCCGCGGCCAGGCCTATTCCGGCGTCATGCTCCTGGCCGGCGTCGCCGCCCTCGTCTGGTCCGCGAAACGCCCCGGCGAGAAGATCTCCGGAGGCTGGGCGTCTCGGTCACAACGCCCCCGATGAAATCGTGGGTTCCGCTCTCCTCACTCACTCGCGTTCACGCCCGTCCTTGCCCCGCCCCAGCCTCGAGATCGCCACCGTCGCCCCGAACCCCGCGACGACCAGCCCGACGCAGCCGGCCACCTGCACCGCGTCCGGCCGGTAGGCCCGCTGGGCCCATTCCTTGCTGTTCGACGGGTCGCGCATCTCTTCCAGGTTCTCCGGGGTGACCAGTTCGCCCTTGATCGTCTCGCCCACCTCCGGCGGCACGCCGTCGCGGAAGGGGTACAGCCCCGCCGGCGCCGCCAGCAGCAGGCCGAGCAGCACGCCCAGCGTCGGGCGCTCGTAGCGGTGCAGCACCCACTTGAGCAGGTTCGACACCCCCGCGATCCCCAGCAGCACGCCGATCCCCACCGGGACCACCACCCACATCTGCGCGAGCACCCCCGCCACGTCGCCGCGCGACAGCGCGCCGACCGTGTCCTTCACCGCCCGGATGATCGGCTCGTACTGACCGAGCAGCAGCAGCAGGAACGCGCCCGACACGCCGGGCAGGATCATCGCGCTCGCGCCGGCGACGCCGCCGACGACCAGCCACAGAGGCCCCGAGAGCCCCGCCCCCGCGACGCCCGTCTCCTGCAGCGCCACCAGCCCCCCCATCACGCAGGCGCCCGCCACGATCCCCACGACGACGTCGGCGCGCACCGGGCGCGACATCCGCCACAGGATCGGTGCCCCGCCCAGCGTCAGCCCGATGAACAGCGAGTACATCACCCACCGGTGCTCGACCAGGGCCCAGTGGATCACCCCCGCCAGCCCGCCGATCGCCACCGCGACCCCCAGCAGGATCGTCCCCAAAAGCACCACCGAAGCCCGCGTGCCCCGCAGGCGGCTCAGGTCGGACACCGCGTCGATGAACAACTGGTACACCCCGCAGGCCAGCAGCATCGTGCCGCCGGAGATCCCCGGAACAAGGTTCGCCATCCCCATCAGCACGCCCGCGAACAGGGCGCGGACCAGCGGCACGCGTGCCACCTCGGCGTCGGTCGTCACGGTCGGGGCGTCGTCGGGCATTGGGATCCTTTGCGCGTTGGGCGGGCGCTTCGCCCGCTGGCGGAAGAGAGGATGGGCGGGGACGCGGACCGTATCATCGTCCGGTGAAGCCCCTTGCCCGCATCGCGGCCTCCATTCTTGCCCTGCCGGTCTGGGCCGGCGGGTGCGTCTCCGTGCACCCCGCCATGGGCGCCCGTTCCGAGCCCGGCGCCTCGGTCCGAGCCCCCGACCCCCGCCCCGACGCCCCCCGCCCCGCCGGCGCGCTCCAGCAGGAAGACTCCCGCTGGCCCGCGCGCTGGGCCGGCCCCGACATCCCGGACGCCCCTAAGGGCGTCATCGTGCCGTCCGAGCACCGCGTCGCGCAACTCCGCCAGGCGCACCTGGGGCGGTTCCACCAACTCCGCACCAGCGAGACCGAGTACCGCCACGCCGAGGCGCTCGCCCGGGCCGTCGGCTTCGACGACGGCTTCCGCTTCGAACCCGAAGGCCCCGGCTCCCTCGTCTTCCTCCCGCCCGTCGAGGACGCCGACCCCGACCGCCCCGGCCAGCCCGGCGGCGAGGCCGAGGTCTTCGTCTTCGTCAGCGCGCAGGAGACGGACGAAAGCACCCCGGACGACCCCCGCGTCGCCATCGAACGCACCTGGCTGGCCCTCTACGACCCCACCACCCCCGAGCCCCGCGGCACCGTCGTCCTCATCCCCGGCATGCTCGGCACGCCGCAGCCCATCATCGAGGGCATGGTCCGCACCTGGCGCGCCAGCGGCTACGCCGTCCTCCGCTTCCTCTCCCACCCGTCCCGGTTCACCGAACGCCTCGAGATCGAGGTCGCCCCCGGCCAGGAGGAAGCCGTCGGCCGGCGCCTGGCCCGCGTCTACGACCAGCGCACCGCCGAGTGCGCCTACGCCGCCGACGCCGCCCTCGACCGCGTGTTCGCCCAGCGCCCCGGCCTGGCCGACAAGCCCGTCGCCCTCGTGGGCATGTCCGGCGGCGCGATGGTGCTGCCCTCCGTGTACGCCTACGCCCCCGACCGCTACAACGCGGCGGTCCTCATCGCCGGCGGCGTGAACTTCCTGCGCATCAGCGCCCTGTCCAACTACGCCGACTGGATCGACGCCGTCGTCCTCGACTGGGACCCCGACGACCCCGCCGACACCGGCCGTCCCACCCCCGAGCGCCTCGAACGCGTCTCCAACGCCTACCTCGCCGCGTCGCGTCTCGACGCCACGCACACCGCGCCCGAACTGGCCCGCGTCCCCGCCCTGGTGCTGCACGCCTCCAGGGACCGCGCCGTGCCCGCCGAGACCGGCGACGCCCTGTGGCGCCTGCTCGACACGCCCGAGCGCTGGGTCTTCAACGTGGGCCACGAGATGATCTTCGTCATGCTGCCCACCCAGGCCGGGCGCATCCAGTCCTGGCTCGACCGGGCGCTGACCGGGGAGCCGTAGGCCCGTGCACCTGGTCATCAGCCCCTACTCGCTGTGCTCACAGGACGTCGCCGCGATGGCCGGGGTGCTCCTCGCCGAGGTCGCCCTGACCTTCCTCCCGCGCTCGCTCGAGCCCGCCGCCGCCTCGCGTGAGCGGGCCGTCGGCTCGCCCGGGTTCCGCCAGGTCATGCACGCCGTCGCGTGGACCACCCCGATCGTGCGGGCGGGCGTCCTCGCGACCGCCGTGGAAGGCCAGGACGCCGCCGCCGACTTCGCCGAGGCCAGACGGCGCGTCGCGGTCGAGCCGGAGTTCGGCCCCCTGCGCCGCTTCGTCGAGCCACGCCCCGAGCCCGACCCGGACGTCGCCCTCGAACGCCTGGCCCGCGACCTGACGCGATCCGGCCCGGACCCCTCCATCTCCGTGCCCCTCGCCGGCGCCCTGGATGCCTACGCCGCCCGCCACGGCTACGCCGTCCTGCGCGTCGACGGGCCGTCCCTGGCCCAGCGCGCCGAGCGCGCCTCCGAGCGCCGCCTCTTCGCCTGCTCGGTCCCCGTGCTCGTCCAGGCGAGCCCCGACCGCCTGCTCGAGACCCGGCGCCGCCTCGAACCCGAACTCGCCCCCCTGCGCCAGGCGGCCGACGCCTGCCTGGACGGCCTGGCCGACGACGGCGCGGTCCGCGACGCCGCCGCCGCCTTCGCCGACGCCTACGACGCCCAGCGCCGCCACATCGAGCGCCCCGAGCACGACCCCGACGACCCCGTCGTGCGCTCCGCCGAGGTGGTCCTCGTCGGCGTGGCCCACGACCCCGACCACGCGCTCGCCTGCTCGGCCCACGCCGCCCACCGCGTCACGCGCCGCGGCCCGGGCGCCCCCGCCGCCCAGCCGTCCGCCCTGTCCGCCCGCTCGGTCATCGTCCGCCCGGTCGGACGCTGAAACACCCCGCCACCCCGCGAACACCGGGCGTGCCGGCGCGGTTCGATCCGGCGTCCCCCCTCCCCCGCCCGGCCCTCCACTCCCACACGGAGCCGACCATGCCCAAGCACGCCAACCGGCTGGCCCGCGAGTCCTCGCCCTACCTGCTCCAGCACGCCCACAACCCCGTCGACTGGTTCCCGTGGGGCGAGGAGGCCTTCGCCGAGGCCCGGCGCCGCGACGTGCCCATCTTCCTCTCCGTCGGCTACTCCACCTGCTACTGGTGCCACGTCATGGAGCGCGAGTCCTTCGAGAACGAACAGACCGCCGCGGTCATGAACGAACGCTTCGTCAACGTCAAGGTCGACCGCGAGGAGCGCCCCGAGGTCGATGAACTCTCGATGGCCGCCGCCGTGACCTTCACCGGCCGGGGCGGCTGGCCCACCTCGGTCTTCCTGGAGCCGAACACCCTGCGTCCGTTCTTCGCGGGCACCTACTACCCGGCCGCCGAACGCCACGGCCTGCCCTCGTTCACCCGAGTCCTCACCTCCATGTCGCTCGCCTGGACCGAGCAGCGCGCCGAGGTGATCGAGCAGGCCGAACTGCTCGCCGCCGAGATCGGAAAGCAACTCGCAGCCGACCACAAGCCGGTCGCCCTGGGCCCGCGCCACGCCCAGACCGCGGTCGCCGCGCTCCTGCGCATCTTCGACCGCGCCGAGGGCGGCTTCGGCGCCGAGCCCAAGTTCCCACAGCCCATCTTCGTCGAGTTCCTCCTCGACGCCCGCGAACGCGCCGACCAGACCACGCGCGACGCCATCGACACCGCCGTCCGCACCACCCTGGACCGCATGGCCGCCGGCGGCATCCACGACCACCTCGCCGGCGGCTTCCACCGCTACAGCGTCGACCGCCAGTGGACCGTCCCGCACTTCGAGAAGATGCTCTACGACAACGCCCAACTCGCCCACCTCTACGCCCGGGCCGCCGGCGTCTACGACGACGACCACTACGCCCGCGTCGCCGAACGCACCTGCGACTACGCCCTCCGCGAGATGGCCGACCCGGGCGGCGGCTTCCACTCCGCCCAGGACGCCGAGGTTGACCACCGCGAGGGCCTCAACTACCTCTGGACGCCGGACGAGGTGAACGACGCCCTCGAACCCGACGACGCGGCCTTCGCAAGGGCCGTGTACGCCCTCGACCAGCCCGCCAACTTCCAGGACCCGCACCACAAGGACGAGCCGGCCCGGTGGGTGCTGCGGATGGACGCCCGCCCCGACGCCGTCGCCGCCCGCCTGGGCATGGCGCCCGAAGCGTTCCGCGACCGCCTGGACCGCGTCAACGCGTCCCTGCTCGCCCGGCGCGCCGAGCGTAAGCAGCCCGGCACCGACGACAAGGTGCTCGCCTCCTGGAACGCCCTGATGATCGTCGGCCTCGTGCGCACCGCGGAGGCCCTGGGCCCCGACGACGGCCGGCGCTTCCTCGACGCCGCCCGGCGCGCCGCCCGCTTCATTCTCGATGGGATGCAGACCGAAGAGGACGGCCTGCTGCGCACCTACCGCGCCGGCCGGGCCGGCGTCCCCGCCCCGCTCGAGGACCACGCCTTCGTCGCCGCCGCGCTGCTCGCCCTGGCCCGCGCCGACGCGGACGACCCGTCCTGGCTGGCGGCCGCGGCCGACCTCGCCGAGCGCACCGAACGCGTCTTCAACGACGCCCGCGCCGGCTACCGCGACACGCGCCCCGACCGGTCCGACCTGTTCGTCCGCCCGCGCACCACCCACGACGGCGCGACGCCCTCGGCGATCGGCGTGGTGCTCCACAACCTGCTGGACCTGCACGCCGCCACCGGTGAGGGGCGCTGGCTCGACCGCGCGATCGCCCTGCTCACCGACCTGTCCGGAGCGGTCGACGCATCCCCGGTCGGCGTCCTCAACCCCGTCCGCGCGCTGCTCCGCACGATGGACCTCGGCCCCGCGCTCGCGGGCCGCTACGACTTCGACACCGCCGAGGCCCCGCGCGCCAGGGCGCCGGCCGGGTCGCCCGTCAAGGTCCTCGCCGACACCGAGTCCGTCCGCGTCACCCCGGACACGCCGGGCCTGCTCAAGGTCGCGCTGACCATCGACCCCGGCTGGCACGTCGTCGCCGCCGACCCGGGCGCCGACGGCTCCGCCCTCCGCGCCCTGCGCGTCGGCCTGACCCGCGGGTCGGGCGTCGCGGTCTACGCGGACTACCCCCAGGGCGAGACCTACGCCGTCGAGGGCGTCGGCTCGATCCTGGTCCACCACGGGCGCATCGAGTTTGACGTCGTCCTCGAGCACCAGCCCGGCATCGGCGCCTCGCCCGGCGTGCCCGTCCTGGGCGTCAGTTACCAGGCCTGCACCGACACCGAGTGCGCCCCGCCGCGCACCGTCGAACTCGACGTCGCCGTCGAACTCAAGGATTGACCGCGCCCGGCCCGTCCCGGCGCACCATCCGCAGCCCGTCCGCGCCCGCGTAGTACCCCGGCAGGCGCCGCGTCACGCGGAAGCCCATGGACTCGTACAGGCCGATCGCGCGCCGGTTCTCCGCCCGCACCTCCAGCGACACCACGCGCGCCCCCTCCAGCGCTGACATCGCGTGTTCGGCCAGCAGCCGCCCCAGCCCGCGCCCCGCCCGCGTGGGCGACACCGCCAGCGTGTACAGCCGCCCGGACCGCCCGCCCGACGCGTCCTCGCGCAGGAGCACCGCGGCCCAGCCGACCACCTCCGCGCCCGCCTCCGCCACGAACACCCGCGCCCGCGGGTTGGCGATCAGCCCGGCGATCCGGCGCAGCGTGAACCGGTCCGCCTCCCCGAACGCGACGCACTCCACGAGCCACGCCCCGCGCGCGTCGCCACGCCGCGCCAGCCGCACGACCGCCGGCGCGGGTTCCAGCACCGCCGGGATGTCGAGTGTGCGGATCGCGGACATCGGGCCCGGTCGCGAGTGCGGCGGTGAGCGGGTCGGGGCGGCGGGGCGTGGCAGCAGCGGGGGGCGGGGAGGTCCGAGCGTGTCAGAGCACGGCGTACTTCTTCAGGTGCTTGCGCATCTGCTTGACCGGGTCCTTCTCCGGGTCGATCAACTCGGCGTTCCACCCGGCCGCCTTGGCCGCCAGGATGTTCTCGGGCAGGTCGTCGAAGAACAGCACCTGCGACCCCGACGCGCTGACGCGCCGCTCGAAGGCCGAGTAGATCTTCTCGTCCGGCTTGGCCATCCCGAACAGGTGGCTGGCCCACTGGTGCTCGATGAGGCTGGCCGTCTTGAACTCGGTCTCGCGGCGCGCCCAGTGCAGCCCGTTGGTGTTGCTGAGCAGCGCGGTGCACACCTTGGGGATCGCGTTGATCTCCGCGATCAGGTCCTCGGTGCCCTTGAAGTCCTCGATCAGCCACGCGTGGTGGATCTGCTCGATCTCCGAGGGCTCGTAGTGCCCGTCGCAGGCCTCGGCCACGGCCCGGAAGTACGCGGCGTCCGACATCTGCCCGGTCTGGTAGCGCAGGCTCAGGCGTCGCCGCGCCTCCATGCACTTCTTGCTGCCGGTCTTGCCGCGCACGGGCAACCCCGCCATCTCGCACCCCTCCGCCCACGAGCGGCAGATGCGCAGGATGACCCCGCCCCAGTCAAAGCACACAACCCGAATCGCGTCACTCATCGTGCGGGTCCTCCTCCAGAGGCACCTTCATGATCTCGTCCATCACCGTGGTCGCGAACGAGCCGCGGGGCAACTCGAAGGCGCAGCGCACGTACGCCCCGTGCTCGTCCACCCCGCCCTCGACCTCCGGGTCGATCACCGGGATCCGCAGCGGCCGCCGGTCGCCGCCGATCATCGGGTAGCCGTCACGCACCTCGCACGCCCGCAGGTCGTCCGGCGTCACGCCCACCCGCTCCAGCGCGTCCAGTTCGAGCCGGTCGACCGCGCCCGACGCCCGACGCATTGTCGTGCCCCACATCGGCCCCGACGCCGTGATCTCCGCCCGCGCCAGGCGCTCGCCCAGGTCCGGCTCCTCCAGCGTCGCCCCGGTGACGGGGAAGGTCGCGCGGCTCTTGAGGACGAACGCCAGGTCGCCCTCCACCAGCCGGTCCAGCGTGCCGTCGGTGACCCGCCGGTTGAGCACCGCGTTGAACACCGCGCTCTGGAAACTCGAGATGAAGAACCCCGCCGCCGTCTGGTCGATCGCCCGCAGCGCCGCCTCGAAGCCGGCCCCGTTCGCCAGCGCCTTGAGCGCCTGACGCTCGCCCTTGAACAGCCGCGGCATCGCCTCGAACGCCAGGCGGTAGTCCCCCCGCCCGTACGCCTCGCGGCTCTCGGCCTGCATCGCCGGGCCGTTCGATGCCGGCCCCAGCAGCAGGTCCATCGCGCCCCGAGCATCGCCCAGGATCATCGCGCGGCCGATCAGGTGGTTGGTCCGCAGGTACCCGAACCGCTGGACGCCGAACCGGTTGGGCAGGCCCACCCGCGCCAGACGCTCCAGCGACCGCCTGGCGTGCAGCACCGCCGTCGGCTCGACCCCGCGCACGCGGATCGAGAACCGGTTGCCCGCCAGCTGTCCGCGCTGGATCTTGTGCTCGTGCCGGTCCACCCACAGGACAGTGATCCGCGGGTGCTCGAACCGCGGGAAGTCCTCGGGGTCGCGCCCCGGCGCGTGGACCGAGACGACCTGCCGGGTGACCGCCCGCTTGTCCTTCAGGCCCGCGTGCCCGACCGAGTGCGCCGGCACGCGGAAGTGCCGCGCGATCTCGTCGCGCATCTGCACCGTGCTCAGCCCGCGCTTCTCGACGTACAGGTGGATGTGCTCGCCCGTCCCCGAGGGGTCGAACAGCGGGATCTCGTCGACCAGGAAGTCCTCGTCGCGCTGCTTGAGCACACCGCCGATCCCCGGGATCTCGCCCGTCAGGTACACCGGCGCCGACACCTCCGCGTCGAACCGACCAAGCCCGGCATCTTCCTCGGCGCGCACCATCACAACTCCAGGTCGCCGTGCTCGGGCGTCGCGGCACGCTCGATCACCGACTCCTCCACGAACACCGGCGCCCCGGACGCCACCCCCAGCGCGATCGCGTCGCTGGGCCGCGCGTCCACCCGCACCACCGACCCGTCCGGGCCGGTCAGGTTCAGCCGGGCGTAGAACGTCCCCTCCGAAAGGTCGGTGATCTCGACCGAATCGAGTTTCGCGCCCAGGGTCGCCACCACCGACGCGAGCAGGTCGTGCGTCTGGGGGCGCTTGGGCGTCAGGCCCGAGAGGCGCCGCTCGATCGCCTGCGCCTCGGGCAGCCCGATCACGATCGGGAACGACCGCGGCGCGGCGCCGTTCGCCGGGTCGGCCTCGGACAGCTCGATGAGCTGCACGTCCGTCAGCTCACGGATCAGGATGCGGCTCAGTTCCATCCGGACGGGCATCGGGGATCCTTGGGGTCGGGGTCGCGGGCAGCGCGTCCCCGGCCTCTATTGAAGGTCCCCGGCGCGCTCCGGGCCACCCCCCGCGCACGCCCGGATGCCCTAACTCCCGCTTTCCGCACGACTTTCGCCCGGAAAGCCCCGCCAGGGAACCCCCAGTTCCACCAGCAACTCCGCCGGCGCGCCCACGTCGACCACCGCCAGATCCCCCACGAACTCCTGCGCCTCCAGGCGCGCAAGCCCCGGTTTGACCGCCGCCAGGCACACCGTCCGGTCCGCACGCACGCACGCCCCGCCCAGCGCGCGCCCCGTCGAGGCGTCCAGGCCCGACGGCGTGTCGACCGCCAGCACCACGCTCCCGCGAGCCCGCTGCGACTCGGCCCACCGAACCCACGCCGCCGCCTCCCCCTGAACCGGGCGTGTCAGACCCGTGCCGAACAGCGCGTCGACAACCAGGCCCGGCGCCTCGTCCGGCCCGGGCGCCCCGCGCACCAGGCCCATCCGCTCCGCCGCGCCCCGGTTCACCGCCGCGTCCGACCCCGGCGCGGGCACGCCCACCGCCACCGCCCGCACCGGCACGCCCAGCACCGCCAGGTGCCTTGCCAGCGCGTAGCCGTCGCCGCCGTTGCTCCCCGGCCCGCACAGCACCACCGCCCCCGCGTGGCGCGAGCGGCACAGCATCTCGGCCGCGTGCTCGCGCAGGTTCCGGGCGGCGTTCTCCATCAGCACCAGCGACGGGATGCCGTACCGCTCGACCGCCAGCCGGTCCAGGCAGCGAACGGCGTCGACGCTCAACTCGTAGACCGGGTAACTCGGCGCGGGGCGTGCCCCGTGGGGGCCGTCCTTCCCGCGGTCGCCCAGCCGGGCCTTGGCGGTATCCATGACGCCAGTCTACCGGCCCTTGCCCGCGCGACGGCTTACGCTTCATCAAGGCCCCATGCCACACCCCGCGCTCGACATCCTGTTCGGCGTCCTTCTCGCCGGAGCCATCGCCCTCCTGGTGTACTGGTCCGCGGCGATCTACCACATCGTGCGCACGCGGCGCGCCCTGCCCACCGCCCGGGCCGGCGAGGCCGCCGCCGACGCACGCCCGCCCACCGACAAGGCCTGCGTGATCGTCCCCGCCCACAACGAGGCGGGCACGATCGCCGGCCTGATCGCCTCGCTCCGCGCTCAGGACTACGACCGCGTGCGCGTCGTCCTGGCTCTGGACCGCTGCACCGACGACACCCGCGGCGTCGCCGAGCGCGCCATCGACCGCGACCCGCGCTTCGAGATCATCGAGGTCGACCACTGCCCGGACGACTGGGCCGGCAAGGTACACGCCGCGTGGTCCGGCTTCCAGCGCTCCATCCACGCCCAGAACGCCGACGCCCTGATCTTCACCGACGCCGACACCTGGTTCGACCCCAGTTGCGTGCGCGCCTGCCTGGCGCTGGCCCGCCAGCGCCGCCTCGACATGCTCAGCCTGTTCTGCACGCTGACCACCGAGACGTGGTTCGAGCGCGTCGTCCAGACCGCGGCCGGCTTCGAACTCGCCCGCCAGTACCCCCTCCTCCGCGCCAACCTCGAGGACCACCGCCGACGCCGCCCGTTCGCCAACGGCCAGTTCATGCTCTTCGACGCCGGGGCCTACCGCGCCATCGGCGGGCACGAGTCCGTCCGCGACGCGCTGCTCGAGGACATCGCCTTCGCACGCCGCGTCGCCCAGCGCCAGATGCGCGCCGGCCTGCTCCTCGCCGACGGCATGGTCCGCTGCCGCATGTACGACAACTGGGCGCAGTTCCGCAAGGGCTGGAAACGCATCTACACCGAGTCGGCCAACCGCGAGCCCAGGCGCCTCCGGCGTTACGCGCGACGCTCGGCCTTCCTCGGCGCCGCCCTGCCCGCCTGCGCCCTGGCCGGGCTCGCGCTCGCGATCGCGCTGGGCGACCCGGTCACGCGCCTCGTTGGCGGGGGCGTCTGCGCCGCCGCCCTGGCCGTCTGGACCGCGGGCCTGGTGACCATCTACCGCAGTTCGGGCGCCCGGGCCGAGGACGTGCTGTTCTACCCCCTCGGCGCCTGGCTCGTCGGCTCGATCTACCGCGAGGCCTGGCGCGACCTGGTCACCGGCAAGCCCACCAACTGGGGCGGGCGCGAGTACGTCCGCCCCGTCGCCCGGGCGGGGGGCTGACCGTGCGCCGCCTCCGACGCCTCCAGGTCGGCACCGTCATCGAACTGACGCCGATGATCGACGTCGTCTTCCTGCTCCTGACCTTCTTCATCTTCTCCGTCGCCCTCATGGTCCGGGCCGACGTGCTCGGCGTGTCCCTGCCCGAACTGACCAGCGGCACGACCGCCGAACGCGTCGAGCCGATCACCCTGACCCTCCGCGCCGACGGCTCCGTCCGCCTGATGGGCGAGACCGTCGAGCCCGACGCCCTGCTCGACGCCGTTCGCGCCCTGCGCGAGGACCGCCCCGACGCCCCCGTCCTGCTCGCCGCCGACGTGGACGCCGGCGCCGGCCGCCTGATCGAACTCGCCGACGCCCTGGTCGGCGCGGGCGTGACCCAGTTCTCCGTCGTCGGCCGACCGGTCGCGCCGGACGCCCCGGCCGCCCACGCCGGCCCGCCCCCTGCCGAGGAGGGCCCGGAGGCCCGCCCGTGACCCGGGCCGCGCCCATCGCGCCGCCGGGCGACCGGGCGACCCCCGTGGCGATGGCCGCGGGCGTGGCGATCAGCCTCCTGGCGCACGCCGCCGCCGCCTGGTGGCTCGGCGTCGCCCCGGTCGGCACCGCGGCGAGCACCCCGACCCCCGTCGAGATCGACCAGCCCGCGCCCGCCGACCCCCCGTCCGACCCGCCGCGCCTCGGCCTGGAGATGCCCCGCAACGCGTCGATCGCCTGGCTCGGCGTGCGCGAGGACCCCTTGGAAGGCCAGGCGCCCGAGTCCGAGGTCGAGCAGGCCCAACTGTCGCCGGCGCCGGGCGAAACGCCCACGCCCGCCGTGCCGCCCCCAACGCTGGTCCCGCCCCAGCCCCGGCCCGAGCCGGAATCCCAACCACCCCCGCCCACCCCCGCGGCGTCTGACGCCACCCCGCCCGCGCTGGCCCCGCCCGAGCCCTCCGACGCGCCGCTGCTGACGCTCCCCGAGCCCCCCGACCATCCGGCCGACCGCCCGACGGAGCCCATCGGCCCGCCGGAGCCTGCCCCGAGCCCGGCCGACATGGGTCCGCCCGCGCCGCCGCCGCCCGAGCCGGCGCCAGCGCCTCCGCCAGCCGAGCCGCCCGCCCGGCCGACGCCACCGGCGCCCGAGGGCGCCCCCGGCGAGCCGGACCCCCGGGCCGCGGACGCGGCGATGCGCCGCCGCGCCGAAGCCCTGGACGTCTCCCGCCTCGGCCGCCCGCTGCAGGCCTCGGGCGACCTCGAGATCACCACCGTCCGCCCGACCTGGTCGCTGCAGGTCCGCAACGCGTACAGCCCGCGACGCAACCCGTACATGGAGATCCGCTTCGGGCCCGACGGGCGGGTGCGCTTGGCCCGGTTCGTCCCCCTGCCCGACGGCACCCGCGGCTCGGGCTACGCCGAGGTCGACCAGCCCCTGCTCAACGCCGTCTACCGCTGGACCGCCAAGGGCGAGGCCATCGACCGCCTGGACCCAGACGACCCCGACGCCACGCACGACGTGGTCATGCGGTTCCTGCTCGTCGGGCCGCCCCCGGGCGAGGTCGAGGAAGAATGAAAAACGCCCGCCGGGAGCCGGCGGGCGCGTGTGGCGATGGGGGGCGGTGGGGGGGCGGGGGCGGCGGATCAGGTGTTCCGCGGGGCCTGCGTCGTGCCGCTGCCGGGCGGGCCGGCGATGGACGAGCGCATCGAGGTGTCGGCCTGGATGTTCTTCATCCGGTAGTAGTCCATGATGCCCATGTTGCCGCCGCGGAAGGCGTCGGACATGGCCTTCGGGATTTCGGCCTCGGCGAGGACGACCAGCGCCCGGTTCTCCTCGATCTTGGCCTTGTTCTCCTGCTCGAGGGCGACGGCCATGGCGCGGCGCTTCTCGGCCTCGGCCTGGAAGCGGCGCTTGTCGGCCTCGGCCTGGTCGGCCTGGAGTTTGGCGCCGATGTTCTCGCCGACGTCGACGTCGGCGATGTCGATCGAGAGGATCTCGAAGGCGGTGCCGGCGTCGAGGCCGCGGGCCATGACGGCCTTGGAGATGCGGTCGGGGTTCTCGAGCACCTGCTTGTGGCTGTCGGCCGAGCCGATGGCCGAGACGATGCCCTCGCCGACGCGGGCGATGATGGTCTCTTCGGTGGCGCCGCCGATGAGGCGGGCGAGGTTCGTGCGGACCGTCACGCGGGCCCGGGCCCGCAACTGGATGCCGTCCTTGGCCACGGCGTCGATGGTGTTGCGGCCCTGGGCCGGGTTGGGGCAGTCGATGACCTTGGGGTTCACGCTGGTGTTGACCGCCTCGAAGATGTCACGGCCGGCCAGGTCGATCGAGCAGGCGGTGTCCCAGTCCAGATCGATCCGAGCACGCATGGCGGCGATGAGCGCCGTGACGACGTTGACGATGCGCCCCCCGGCGAGGTAGTGCGTCTCGAGTTGGCTGGTCGAGATCGGCAGGCCCGACTTGACCGCCCGGATGCGGCTGAGCACGATCGTCCGCGCGTCGACCTTCCGGAACCGCATGCCGATCAGGTCCGCCAGGCTC
Source organism: uncultured Phycisphaeraceae bacterium (assembly GCA_964522095.1). Classification (GTDB taxonomy): domain Bacteria; phylum Planctomycetota; class Phycisphaerae; order Phycisphaerales; family UBA1924; genus UBA6054. The sequence goes on from CAZFSO010000007.1 coordinate 30,730, forward strand.
ACCCGGGCGTTCGACAGCAGGGCCTGAAACCACAGGCTGAAGAAGTTGAAGAACACCACGACCAGCGCCAGCAGCACGATCGCGGCAATCACGATGAGAATCACGCCGAACGGACCCATCAGGCAGACCTCCGCAGGGGTTCACTGAGCGGGCAAGCATAGCGGCCGGCCCGCCCGCCCGACGCGCCGGCCCATCCGGCTCAGGTGACGGCCCGCACGCGGATCTGCATGCCGTCAACGCCCGTCACGCGCACCGACGCCCCGCGGTCGATCAGGGCGCCCTCGGCAACCGCGTCGTGGCGCTCGCCGTTGATCTCCACCAGGCCGATCGGGCGCAGGTCCGTCACCGCCCGCCCGGTCGCGTCGATCAGCGCCAGCCGGGCGGCCCGCTCGGCCTGCCCGCCCGTCTGCACCTCGCGGGCGATCTCGTCGGGGTCCGGGCCGATCAGTTTTTTGCCAAGCGGGGTGTGCGGGAGCATCCGCACCGCCCACAGGAAACACATCGGCCCGAGCACCACCAGCACCAGCACGCCCGAGGTGCCCCACATCGCCGAGTGCCGGAACAGCGCCACCACCCCGGCGATGGCGCACACCAGCGCCGTCAGCCCGATCAGCCCGCCCGAGGGCACGAGCGCCTCGACCATGATCAGCACCAGCGACAGCGCCAGCAACCCAAGCCCCAGCACCAGCACGGTTTCCATCAGACCGTTCCCCCGGTGTCCTCTTCAACCACGACGCGGAAACCTTCGACCCGGACCACCCGCACCGGCGTGCCCGGGTCGATCACGCCGACGTCGGCAACCACGTCCGTCAGCCGGCCGTCGATCTCCGCCACGCCGATGGGGCGCAGCGCCGTGGTCGCCACGCCCCGCATGCCCGGCTCGGGCCGCAGACTGGGCGCCCGCGACGCGGCCCGGAGCAGTTCCGCGTCGGCCCGGGCGCTTTCCTCCTCCTCGTTCACCGTCGCGCCGAGCACCAGCCGGTCGAGGATGGGCACCCGGTCGAAGTGCCGGGCCAGGAGGTACATCCCGATGCCCGCCGTGATGACCGACAGCAGGATGATCGTCGCGCCGCGCAGCAGGTCCTGCTGCGTCGACGGGTCCGACAGCGACCCGCCGCTGGGGATGAAGGTGCCGAGCAGCCCCGCGAACAGCGCCACCACCCCCAGCACCCCGAACACCCCGAACCCCGGCAGCACGAACAGTTCCAGCGCCAGCAGCACCACCCCGATCCCGATCGCCACGATCTCCCACCACCCCGCCATGCCGATCAGCGCGGGCGGGGCCAGCAGCAGCACCAGCGCCGCCGCCGCGGTGATCCCCGGCACCGTCAGGCCCGGGCTCATCATCTCGATGAACAGCGCCAGCAGCATGACGACGATCAGCACCGCCCGGACCATCCCGCCGGTCATGAACCGCACCAGGCGTTCCGACCAGTTCTCCCGGGCGCGCTCCAGTTCCAGCGCCCCGAAGTAGGCCAGCAGTTCCGCGTCGTCGCGCACGACTTCCGTGGCGAACCCGAAGCGCAGCATCTGGTCGTCGCGCAGCACGATCGGCGCCGAGCCGTCCGTCAGGTAGCCCAGGTCGTCGAAGCGCCCCGCGTCGTCGGGCGTCAGCACCGGGCGCTGCGAGGGCCGTTCAAGACGCAGGTCCGACCGCTCGGGCGATTCCAGTTCCCGCGCCACGTCGTCCAGCGCGTCGCTCGCGGGCCGGAAAGCCCGGTCGTCGGCCTCGCGCGGGCCTGCGCTCGGGCGCGGGCCGGGCTCGGACGCGCCTTCCTCCGACAATCCGTCCGGGGCGTTCCCCACCCCGCCCATGCCATCCGACCCGTCCGACCCATCGGACGCGCCCGCCGGCTCGCCCTCCGCCGCTCCGGGCCCGGAACGCACCCCGCCCGTCACGCCGGCCAGCAGCGGGCGACCTCGCACCGGCATCCGCCCGAAGAGCATCTTGAACTCTTCCTCGTTGACCGCCATCTCGCGCCCGTCCGCCCGGTCGCGGACCCACCACAACTCGATGCCGTCGATGACCACCGCCTGGACCATGTACTCGTCCCAGCCGTTGCGCCGGGCCGAGTCGGTCACGTCGGCGAGCAGCACCGGGAGCAGTTTCGTGCGCTCGTCGGGGGTCAGGCCGCGCAGGCCCATGCGGTTCTGGCCCGGCACCCGCGTCAGGGTCACCGGGAAGGCGTCTCCCATCGACGCGGGCGAGTTCGTCACGATCTCGCGGCAGGCCAGGGCCACGATCGCCCCGCCCGAGTAGGCATCGGGGTTGATCCACGCCACCGTGTTGTCGATCGACGATCCCTTGATCGCGTTGGTGATCTCCAGGACCGCGCCGACCTCGCCGCCCGGCGAGTTGATCTCGAAGACCATCGCGTTCATGCCGGCGGACTCCGCGGCCGCGATGCGCCGACGCACCGACATCGCCGTGATCGCGTCGATCCCCCCCTCAACGGTGATGACCGCCACGCGGTCCGCCTGCCGGAACGCCGGGACGACCAAGGGCCCGGCCCCCGCCCCGTCCTGGGCCATCGCCCCGGTCCACGCCAGCAGGGTCGCCGCCAGCAGCGACACCAGCCTCCACACCCGGGTCCGCCCCGTGCTGGATGAACCGATGGTGTGGGTGGTCCGCATCGGTCCAGTATACGGAAGCGCTGGCCCGTTCGCCCCCCGGATCCTGCTCACCCGCCGACCCCCGCAACCGGGGTTTCCTGCTCGACCGTCCAGGTCAGCGACTCCCCCCGGCAGTCGATGTGCAGGGAGAAGAAGCCCGGCCCGCCGCCAGGCCCGGACCGCTCGTGCCGCCGGATCATCGGCCAGATGATCTCCCGGTCGGTCTGCGGCAGGGGCAGCCCGTCGATCTCGTCCATCCCGTGCCACCGCAACTCGCCCTCGCGCATCGGCCCGGCACGCACCTCCACCGGCCCCAGCACGCGGAAGTAGAACAGCAGCCAGTGCCCGCGCCCCTCGAACGCCGTCTCGGCGATCAGCCCGCCCAGGTGCAGGCGCTCGATCGGCACGCGCACCCCGGCCTCCTCCTCGATCTCCCGCACCGCGCACTGGGCGGGGCTCTCGCCCCTGGTCATCTCCAGTTTGCCCCCGATCGGCGAGCACAGGCCCTGATTCGGGGCCCTGATCCGGTGCAGCAGCAGCACGCGCCCGTCGGCATCGCGCAGGTCGCACAGGCAGGCGATCTTGTACGGCAGCGATCCGGCGTCCGAGAGGCCGGGCAGGATGTTGGCGGGGTCGGGGGTCATGGACGCCAAGCGTAGAACCCGCAAAGCGGGGGCACCGCCCGATTCCCCGCACCGATCGGAGGATTCACGCGGCCGCGCGGCGCCGGTCGATATCCTCTGGTGCACCAGCCGGAACCCATGACCACCCCGCCCGCCGAACCCGCCCGCCGAGCCGCCACCGACCTCTCACCGATCGGCGGCCTGCGCCCCTACATGCTCGGCGTGGGCGGCTGCGGCATGTCCGGACTCGCGCGCGTGCTGGCCGCCCGCGGCCTGTCCGTGCGCGGCTCGGACGCCACCCCGTCGCCCACCACCGACGCCCTCGCGGGCGCGGGCATCCCCGTCGCCATCGATGAATCGCCGGACGCCCTCCCCGAGGACGCCGACGTTGTCATCGCCTCGGCCGCCATTAAGCCAGACCACCCCCAAGCCCTCGAAGCCGCCCGGCGCGGCCTGACCTTCCACACCTACGCCGAGGCCCTCGGCCTGTGCATGGGCGCCCACACCGGCGTCGCCCTCGCCGGCACGCACGGCAAGTCGACCACCACCGCCATGCTCGGCTGCGCCCTGACCGACGCCGGGCTTGACCCCACCGTCATCGTCGGGGCGACCTGCTCGCAACTCGCGCGCGGCACCGCCGAGCCGCAAACGCCCGTCGGATTCCGCGTCGGCGCCGAGCAGGTCCCCGCCGGGCCCCTCCAGGGCCGCCCGGGCCTCCTGCTCGCCGAGGCCTGCGAGTTCAACCGCTCGTTCCACAACCTGCGTCCGACCGTCGCCTCCATCGCGTCGGTCGAGGCCGACCACCTCGACGTGTTCGGCTCGCTCGACGCCGTCGTCGAGGCTTTCGCCGAGTTCGCCCGCCTGATCCCGCCCGAGTCCGACGGCGGCCGCCTCATCATCGGCCACGAGGGCGCGCACCGACGCGAGATCACCGCCGGCCTGACCTGCCGCGTCGAGACCATCGGCTTCAACCCCTCGGCCGACTGGGCCGTCCGCTACGACACGGCCACCCGCGAGGTCGGCGTCCGCGGCCCCGGCGTCGACGAACGATCCTGGACGCTCCGCATGCCCGGCGAGCACAACGCCTCCAACGCGGCGCTGGCCTTCGCCCTCGCCTGCGCCTGCGGGGCTGACCCGGACCGCGCCGCCGCATCGCTCGGCGCCTTCCGCGGGCTCGACCGGCGCATGCAACTGCTCGGCCAGCGCGACGGCGTGCGCGTCTACGACGACTACGGCCACCATCCCACGGAGATCGAGGCCACCCTCCGCGCCCTGCGCCAGGCCGAGGACCCCGCCCCCGCAGGCGGCCGCCTCATCTGCGTCTTTCAGCCACACCAGCACTCCCGAACCCGCTTCCTCCTCGACGAGTTCGCGACCAGTTTCGGCCACGCCGACGTCGTCATCGTCCCGCAGATCTACTTCGTCCGCGACTCGCAGGCAGAGAAGCACAAGGTCTCCTCCGCCGACCTGGTCGACCGCCTCCGCTCCCGCGGCGTGCGCGCCATGCACCTGCACCCCTTCGAGGCCATCGTCGAGCAACTCGAAAACCTCTGCCGCCCCGGCGACCTCCTCGTCGTCATGGGCGCGGGGCCCGTCTGGCAGGTCGGACGCGGCTACCTCGGACGCGGGAGCGACGCGTGAACGCCTCGCCCGACACGCTCGCCGTCGAGACCAACGCGACCGTCGCCACCTGGTTCCACATCGGGGGACGCGCCGACCGCCTCGCACGACCGGCCAACCCGGACGACCTCAAGCGCTGCCTGGAGATCGACCCCGACCTGCTCGTCCTCGGCGAGGGCGCCAACCTGCTCGTGGACGACGACGGCGTCGACCGGCTCGTGGTCTCGCTCCAGACGCCGGGCTTCCGCACCGTCGAGCACGACCCGTCCGGCCTCGTGCGCGCCGGCGCGGGCGTCGCCCTGCCCCGCCTCATCAACGACTGCGTCAAACGCGGCCTCTCCGGCATCGAAACCCTCGCCGGCATCCCCGCCACGGTGGGGGGGGCGACCATCATGAACGCCGGCGGCGCGTTCGGCGAGTGGGCCTCGGCCGTCCGGACCGTCTTCGCCATCGACCGGGCCGGACGCGAGCACGCCTACCGGCGCGACCAGATCGACTTCGGCTACCGCCAGTCGCTGCTCAACCACCTGGTCGTCACCGGCGTGGAACTGTCGCTGACCCCGCGCGACCCCGCCGAGTGCCGCGCCGAACTGGCCCGGTGCATGGACTACAAGTCCAGGACCCAGCCCCTCAAGGACAAGTCCGCGGGCTGCGTGTTCAAGAACCCCGTGCTGCACGACGACCTGTGCGAGATCGGCGCCGCCGGCCAGCGCGTCAGCGCCGGCATGCTCATCGACCGCGCCGGCTGCAAGGGCATGCGGGTTGGGGGCGCGGCCGTGTCCGAACGCCACGCCAACTTCTTCGTCGTCGAACAGGGCGCCCGCGCCCGCGACGTGATCGACCTCATGGGCCGCGTCGCCAGCCGCGTCGTTGACGTCTTCGGCGTCACCCTCGAGCGCGAGGTCGTCGTCTGGGAGCGGTCCAGGTGAGCAGCAACCTCCCCCCCGTGCTCGTCCTCGGCGGCGGGCCCGACGCCGAACGCGAAATCAGCCTCAAGAGCAGCCAGGCCGTCCACCAGGCCGCCCTCGACGCCGGCCTGCGCGCCGAACGCCTCGTCATCGACCGGCCCACGCAGGACGAGGTCGACGGCTGGCAGGGGCGCATCGTGCTGCCCGTCCTGCACGGCCGCTTCGGCGAGGGCGGCACGCTGCAGCGCATGATGGAGCGCGCCAAACTCCGCTTCGCCGGCTGCCGTGCCGACGCCGCACGCCTGGCGATGGACAAGATGGCCACCAAACTGGCCGCGGCCCGCGCGGGCGTGCCCACCTCCCCCGGTGCGATCCTCGACCCCGACGACCTCGTCTCGCCCGTCGGCCTGCCCGCGGTCATCAAGCCCGTGGCCGAGGGTTCCTCCGTCGGCCTGCACATCTGCCGCGACCAGCCCGCATGGGAGCGGGCCCACGCCGCCGCGATGGCCGACCAGCGCGAGCACCCGCACCGGGCCTACATGGCCGAGCCCTTTATCGTCGGACGCGAAGTGACCGCGCCGGTGATCGACGACGAGCACGCCGACCCGGACGACGGCCCCCGCGCCCTTCCGCTGGTCGAGATCGCCGCCGCCGACGGCGTGTACGACTACCAGGCCAAGTACACCCGCAACGACACCCGCTACACCGTCCTGCCCGACCTGCCCGACGACGTGACCCGCACCATCCAGGAGCACGCCGAGCGACTCGCGCGGGCGATCGGCGTGCGTCACCTCGCCCGCGTGGACTTCCTCCTGCCCGAGGGGCGCGAACCCCTGGTCCTGGAGGTCAACACCATGCCCGGGTTCACCCCCACCAGCCTGCTCCCGATGGCCGCACGGGCCGCGGGCATCGACATGCCCCAACTCGTCGCCCGCCTTGTGCGGCTGGCGGCCCGCGACTGATCCGACCGATGGACCCTCGACAATGGCACGCAAGCCCAAACCCAAAGCCAAGAAGCCCGCACGCTCCGCCCGCGACCCCGACCGGAGCGTGCGCAACCGGCGCATCGCCCTGGCCGCCCTGATCGGCCTGGGCGCCGCGGCCTCGTTCGTCGGCGCGGCCGCCGGCCTGGACGCCGTCGAACGCCGCGCGGTCGAGCACCTCGCCCCCGGCGACCCCGTCGTCGCCATCGCCTGGCCCCGCGACGCCCGCGGCGAGGTCTGGCTGCCCCTGCACGAGCGCGAACGCCTCGCCTCGCTCATGACCGCCGCCGCCCGCGGCGGGCGCCCCCTCTCCCGTGAGCCCCTCGCCGAGGTCGGGCGCGTCCTGCACGAGTCCGGCTGGTTCGAGGGCGTCCCCGAGGTCCGCTGGACGCACGACGCGCAGATCCACGCCGAGGGTCGCTGGCGCGCCCCGGCCGCCGCCGTCCGCCTGGGCGTGCGCGAGTATCTCATCGACTACGACGCCCGCGTCCTGCCCCTGGACTACCCTGCCGGGGGCTCCAACCAGATCTTCCTGCTCAACCCCAACCAGCCCCTGCCCCGCCTGGGCGAAGCCTGGTCCGGCGAGGACGTCCGCGCCGCCCTGGACCTGGTCCTCCTGCTCCAGAACGAGCGCCTGCTCGGCCAGGTCGCCGGCGTCGACCTCGGTCAGGGGCGTCAGTCCGGCGTGCTCTCGATCATCACCGACCGCGGCGCCCGCGTCGTCTGGGGCGGCGGCCCGCACCACCTCCGCCCCGCCGAGCAGCCCACCAGCGTCAAACTCGCCCGCCTCCGCGGCCTGCTCGAACGCACCGGACGCCTCGACGCCTCCGTCGACCTCGTCGACCTCCGCCCGCAGCAGCCCCTCATCGAACGCACCCCCTGACGCCGGGCGCCGGGGCCGACCCACATACCATCCCCGGTGCAACACCCGGCCCCAGCCGAGCCCGCGCCCCGGACCGACCGCGACGTCTTCGGACGCAGCCCGACGCGTCACCCCGACTGGTCGCACCGGCGCGGCGAGCCGCGCGTCTTCGCCCTGCTGTGGATGCTCTACCTCATGGGCGTCACGGGGATGATGTTCGCCTCGCTCTCCGACGCGCACTTCGTGTCGCCTTCGATCACGCGGCCGGCCGCACGCGCCATGGTGCTGGCGACGACCGCCGGGCTGGTGCTCTTCTGGCCGGCCCTGCGCCTCTGCCAGCACCCGCCGCACAACCCGGTGCGCAGCGCGGTGCGCGACCTGTTCGTCCTGCTCATCCCGGCCCAGGCGGTCGTCTGGCCCCACGCCCTCCCCGTGCTGGCCGACTGGCCGGGCCCGGTCCTGCTCGCCGTTGCGGCGACCATGGGCGCGTGGTCGCTGGTCGTCGCGGGCCTGATCGCCCTGGCCGACGCCGGCCCGCGCGCCGGGCGCGCCCGCGGGTGGTGGATGGCCCTGGTGCTCGGCGTCGTGCTCGGCGCGCCGGCCTTCGCGCTGGCCACCGCCCGCATCGACCCCGCGCCGCCCGACGCCCCCCGCCCGGGCTGGATGGCCTCCCCCCTGACCGCCATCGCCGAGGTCACCCGCGAGCGTTCCGCCAGCGGCACGCTCACCCCCGTCTCGGGGACGCACTGGCGGGCGCTCGGCGCCGCCGCCTGCGCCGGAGCCGCCCTGCTCTGCCTGGCCGGGGCCAGCGGGGTGGCGGCACGACGCGGCGAGGCGTAGAGTGCAAGTCCGATTGATCTGAGAACCCAGGGAGCGTGCGCATGGACGTCATCACCGCCGACGAGAAGGCCAAAATCAAGGCCCGACTCGACGAACTGCTCGCCAACCGCTCGGTGATCACCCAGCGCATCGCCGACGCGCGCGCCCTCGGCGACCTCAAGGAGAACGCCGAGTACCACGCCGCACGCGAGCAGCAGGGGCTCGAAGAGGCCGAGATCCGCCGCCTCGAGGAACGCCTGGCCAAGGCCCAGGTCATCGACGAGACCCGCACCGCCGACGGCGTCGCCTTCATCGGGTCCACCGTCAAGGTCCGCGAGGTCGGCGACGACGAGATCGAGGCCTACCGGCTCGTCGGCGAGGCCAGCGGCGGCGATGACCCCGACGTCATCGAGGTCACCGCCACCAGCCCCATGGGCGAGGCACTCATGAAGGCCCGCGTCGGCGAGACCGTCCGCGTCAACGCCCCCCGGGGCGTCATCCGCTTCGAGATCGTCGAGATCATCTGACCCCGCCAACCGCCGCCCCCGGCTCCCCCTCCCCCCCGCACCAATGAAAAGGCCCGGCGCGCCGTGAGGCTCGCCGGGCCGTTTCGATTGCGGAAAGATGGGGCGGGCGGGAAGGGCGGTCAGCCCTCCTTCTTCGCCTCGACGAGCGCCTCGACCGCCGCGGGACGCTCGAACACGCCGTCCTCCACGTCGTTGATCGAGACCTCGCTGATGGTGATGACAAAGCGCTGCGGGCCCATCTCCTGGGTCATCTTGGTGGGCACCTTCATGCCGTCGAACTCCTTGTAGTCCGACAACTGCGTGACCATCTTGATGTCGCCCATCGGGGAGGCCTGCACGGACTCCTGGCCGATCAGGAGGCCGGACTCGACCGAGTAGTACTCGAAGCGCTCGCGGTCGTCGCGCACCAGGCGGATCTTGTGGGCCTTCTGGTTCTTGAAGTCGACCTCGCCGGCGTGCTCGATGACCTTGTAGAGTTCGCGGTGCTTGGCCGCGGCGTTGGGGTCGGACTGCTCGCGCATGTCGCCGATCTCGTCGTCGCCCATCAGGCGCGGGCCCTGCATCGGGTCGGTGCTCCAGCCGTACTCGCCGTCGAAGCCGGTCTCGGTCTTGCCGAAACCGGGCAGTTCCATGACCATGGCCATCTTGCCGGGCTTGGCGGCGAAGACCTCCATCTGCCCGGTCATGCCCGCCATCGGGATCTCGATGGTGCCCTTGGTCCGCATCGACTCGATCGACATGATCAGGTCGCGTCCGCCGATCGCCTCGACGTGCTTGTCGATGACCTTCAGCGCCTTCTCGTCGTGGCGCTTCTCGCCGTCCTGCGCCTTCTCGGGCTCGAACACGCCCGCGACGAGCCCCAGGCCGGCCGACTGGGCGCCGACGCCGGTCGCCAGGCCGGCCGCCGCCAGCGCGGCGAAGAGTCCAATGGTGCTGCGTTTCATTCCGCGTTCCTCCGTTGTGTGCTGCCGGCGGGCGCGTCACCGCCGCCCGCCGTTTCGTTCACGATCCACCGCGCCGCCTCACGCAGGGGCGCATCCACGCCGGCCAGCAGGTCCTCCCGCCTGACCGGAACGCTGTGATCCGTCGGCACGCCGTCGCCTTCCAGCCGCGTCCCGTCCGAGTTCTCGTAGTCCGCGATGGCGTGCAGCAGCACGTCGCCCGAGGGCAAGCGGCTCATCGCCGCCGGCAACGCCATCCCCGCCGTCCGAGACCCGAAGGTCTCGGCCCGCCCGATCGCGCGCAGCCCGCCGGCGAACACCTCGCTCGTGCTCGCGCTCGTCCCGTCGATCACGATCGCCACGGGGCCCATGAACGGCTCCAGCCGCTCGCCCGCCGAGGTCACCACCACCGGCTCAACGTTGAACTGCAGTTCCGCCCCGCGCATCGTCATCGTTCCCAGGCGGGCCGGCTCGGACACCAGGAAACGCGACAGCGCGCTGGCCATGAACCCCACCCCGCCCGGGTTGCCCCGCAGGTCGATCACCAGCCCGTCCGCGTCCCGGAACTCCACCATCGCCCGCTCGAACATCCCCGCGATCGGCACCATGAAGATGTTGAACGCGACGTAGCCCACCCGCGCGTCCGGGTCGCCCGTCTCCTCGGGCGTCAGCCAGCGGTGGGTCAACTCCGTCCGCAAGGGCGGCAGGTTGCCGAACTTGACGAACTCGCCCGGCGGCGCCGCGCGATCAACCGCGACCTCCACCGTCCCGTCGTCGCCGTCCAGGAAGCCCAGACGCAGGGTCGAGCCCGCACGCCCCGCCAGCATCCCGTCGACCGCCTGCCAGGCGTGCAGCGCCGCGCCCCCATCCTCGCCCAGCGCGTCCTCGATCGACCCGATCGCGGCGTCCACGTCGCGCGTGCCGACCCGGGTCAGCACCCAGCCCGGACGCACACCGGCCCGGTCCGCCGGCCCCCCGGGCGCAACCGCCGTCACCAGCGCCCGCCCGTCCACCACCCGCACCTCGAACCCCGGGCGCGCCCGGCCCGGCCCGTCCGACGGGCCCGCCTCCGCCGGCGCCGCGCGCCCCCCGTCGTCACCCGGCGATGCTTCGCCCTCCCCCGGGCCGTTCTCCGGGTCGTCCGCCTCCGGCGCCACCGCCCGCTCGACCTCCGCCGGGATCAGCCCGAAGTGGCTCTGGTTCAGGCGTCCGACCATCTCGTTGATGACCGAGCGCGACGCGCCCCGCGTGCGGGCCTCGGCCGCCCGCGGGCGCAGTTCGTCGCGGACCGCCTCCCAGTCCACCCCGTTGTACCCGGTGTCGTAGTGCGTGTCCCGCACCAGTTCCCACGCCGCGTCGAAGTCGGCCAGGTACGCGCCGGGCGCCCCCGCCCGCTCCGCGTCGCCCCCCCGCGGCGTCGCGCCCTCCCCGCCCGCGCACCCCGCCAGCGCCAGACACACCCCCGCCAGCGTCGACAACCCAGCCTGTTTCATCCGCATGCAGCGCTCCCGGGGCGTTCCGCCTGCATGGTAGAAGCCCCGCGACGATACCGGCCCGCGTCAAGCCCGATGCGGGACCCAAGAGCATGAACCCCCGAAACCGGGGTCACTCGCCCGCGTGATGCCCGGCGATCCACGCCGCGGCGGCTTCCAGCGTCACGTCGCGCCCCGCCAGCAGGTCCTCGCGCCGCCGGGGCGTCTCCTCGTCCGCCGGGACGCCGGCCCCCTCGAGGCGCGACCCGTCGGAGTTGACGTAGTCCGCGATCGCGTGCAGGAACACGTCGCCCGACGGCAGGCGGCTCATCGCGGCCGGCAGCGCCATCCCCGAACTCCGCGTCCCGAACGTCCGCGCCCGCCCCAGCCCGCGCAGCCCGCCCGCCATGAACTCGCTCGTGCTCGCCGTGCCCTCGTCGATCAGCACCGCCACCGGCCCGCCGAACGGCGCCAGGCGCTCGCCGCGCGTCGTCACCACCACGGGCTCGGCGTTGAAGTCCAGCGACTGCCCCCGCATGTGCATCGTCCCGATGCGGGCGCGTTCGGCGACGAGGTAGCGCGAAAGCGAGGCGCACATCGCCGCCACCCCGCCCACGTTCCCCCGCAGGTCGATCACGATCCCGTCGGCGTCCCTGAACTCCAGCATCGCCCGCTCGAAGTGCGGCGTCACCGGGATCATGAACATGTTGAACGCGATCATCCCGATCCGCGCCTCGCCCGCCTCCTCCGGCGTCAGCCACCGCGCGTCGACCCGGACGGTCGTCGGAGGCAGGTTGCCGAAGCGGACCACCTCGCCCTCCGCCCTGGCCCGCTCGATCTCAACCTCGACCGGCTCGTCGTCGCCGTCGAGCAGGCCCAGACGAACCGTCGTCCCGGGCGACCCGTCGACCCGCGCCCGCAGCGCCTGCCAGGCGTACATCGGCGCCGCCCGCTCGCCCATCGACTCGGCCAGTTCCTCGATCAGCCCGTCCGTCTCCAGGTCGCCCACCCGCGTGACGACCCAGCCGGGGCGCACGCCCGCGCTGTCCGCGGGCCCCCCCTCGGCGACCGAGACGACCGTCGCCCGCCCCTCGACCACGCGAAGATCCATCCCGGCCGTGCCCTCGCCCCCCGTCCCGGCCTCCGCCGGGGCCGTGGCGTCCGCCGCGCCCGACCCCTCGGGGATGATGCCGAAGTGGCTCTCGCCCAGACGCGCCACCATCTCCTCGATCACGTCGCGCGTCGCGCCCCGCGTCCTCGCCGCCTCGGCCCTGGGCCGCAGTTCGTCGCGCACCGCCTCCCAGTCCACGCCGTTGTACGCGGTGTCGTGGTAGGTGTCCCGCACCAGTTCCCACGCACGGTCGAAGTCCGCCAGGTGGGCCCCCGCCTCGCCGACCTCCGTCCGTGCGGCATCCGACGCGCAGCCGGAGAGCCCCCCGGCCGCAGCACTAGCGAACACCATCCCCGCCACGACCAGCCCGCTCCAGCGCTTGCGCATCGAACCTCCTCGGCGTGGCACGCCACGCCGGGGGGATCATTCCCCGCAGGACACCCCGCCGCAACCGGTCGTGATCGCGTTCAGGCCGCGCGGGCCGGCGCATCGTCCCCGGGCCGGTCCGCTCGTGCCTCATGGCCTTCGGCCCGGCCCGGCGCCACCTGCCCGCCCCACGCCGCGGCGTGCACGCGCATCGCCCACACCGGGTGCGTCGCGTGCGCCCGGCGCAGCGACCGGCCCACCCGCCCGTAGTACGCCGCCTGCGACCCCTGCACGATCGTCGCCCCGAGGATCATCCCGGCGTACAGCCCGCCGTGCGCCAGGCGCACCACCCGGTCCGCCGCCGCCGCCAACTCGGGCGCTTGTTCGAGCGAGGCCCCGGTCGTCGCCAGCAGGGCCCCGGGCCCGTCGGCCAGTTTCACCGCCGCGTACCCGATCAGCGCCGCGCCCAGGGCCAACTGGTTCCGGGCCAGACGCCCGCAGGCCAGGGGGTCCAGCCCGCGCACCCCGGCACGCAAGGCCCGCTCGCGCCAGCCGACGACGACCAGCACGACCGCCAGCGCCACGCCGACCCCCGAGCCGAGCACGAAGGGCAGGCTCGCCAGGCCGGCGACCAGCGTCAGCGTCCCGCTCGACCCCGCCAGGCGCTCGCACCGGCGCGCCGAGCGCAGGGACCGGCCCGCACGGACGAGCGCCGCGTAGTGCTCGGGACCCAACGGATCAACCCGGATGGACGCCTCGCGAATGGGCACGCTGAGCCAATCGGCCCGAGGCGGGCCCGCCCGGTCGCCAGACGGCCCGGCCATCGCGTTCTCGGACCTCGCCCGCGCCGCGTGCGACGGTCAGGTCAAGCCCCGGCGGCCCGTCCGGCCGGGCCCCCGGCCGCCCCCGCGCCGTGCCCGGGCTGGATCAACTCCGCCTCCACGCCCGCGCAGCGTTCCAGCAGCGACGCCGCCACCGCGGCGCTCGGCGAGACGAGGAACACGCCCTCCTGCGCCCCCGTCACCGGGTCCACCGCGACCACCCGGACCACGCTCGCCCCCGGCAACTCCTCGGCGAACTTCTCGCGCACGTCCGCGCCGTACAGGCGGTAGTGCCCGTGCTGGGCGGGGTCCGGGTAGCCCCACTCGGCGGTGGTGGGGCGGCGCAACGGGTCGGGGAACGACAGGAACAGGAACCCGTCGCCCTTGAGCACCCGCAGCAACTCGCGCATGGCGTCGCGGTCGCGCTCCACGTGCTCGATCACGTGGTTGCAGACCACCACGTCGTACGCCCCGTCCGGCCGGTCGATCGCCTGCAGGTCCAGGGGGTTGGCGCCCTCGAAGTCGGAGAGTTCGTGCCGGCCGAACCACGAAGCCTCGCACGACCGGTCGCGGCTGAACTGCAGCGCCGACGCCCGCGCGAACCGGTCGTCCCGCAGCCTCAGGAACAGGTCGCGGAAGGCCCGGTGCCGCTCGAGCGACTGGCACCCGTTGCACCGCGGCGCCGTCCGCCCGTCGTAACTCATCCGCCCGCCCGGACCCGGCCCGAACGACGACGAGCCGCAGATGTTGCACGCGCTGCTCACCCGGTCACCTCCCTCATCGCCCGTTCGCGGCGAGGTTCACCCACGCCGTCGACGGGTCGCGGCGCTGGAACGCGACCGCGTCCTGGTGGTCGTCCCACGCCCGCTCGCACGCGAGCCGCAGCGTCAGCCCGGGCCGATCCTCGATCCATCCGATCACCGTCCGCGTGGGCGTCAGCGACGCGCCGTACCCGTCCTGTCCGGGGTACGGCGCGAACCCGTGCCGCCCCGCGTCGAACGCGGCGACCATCTCCGCCCCGTCCGCCACGCCGTACGAGAACGCGCCGGACGCCAGCCGGTCCCTCGCGAACCGCCCGTGCGTGGTGAACACCGCCACGCCCCCCGGCGCAAGTCGCTCGGCGAACAGATCAAGCACCGCGCGCGCCCGATCCTCCGGCAGGTGCGTCAGCAGCGACCCGCACCAGATCAGGCCGTACCCGTCGCCCACCTCGTCCCAGTTCGACCCGGCCGCGTCCAGACGCACCGCGCGGTCGGCGAACCGGCCCACGAAGTCCGCCGCTTCCGCCCACACGTCCGCGCAGACCAGTTCCGACCCGGAGAACGCCACGCGCAGATGACGCGCCACACGCCCGAACCCGCACGCGAAGTCCAGCACCTTCTTCGGCTCGCCCGCGCCCGAGAGCGCCAGCGCCGACCGCACAAGGTCAACCGCCGCCGCGCCCACCGCCAGGTAGCGGGCCTCGTCGCGGATGCCCATGTTGTCGCGCGGGTGCACCGTGCGGTCGACCCCCGCCCAGCGTGCGGCGTCGCGCGACGGGCCGCCCGCGGGCGCGTCATGGGTTGCTGCGTCGCTCATCGGTTCCGTTCCGCGAGGGGGCAGGGAAGGCAAGGAAGTGGACAGGCACGCCGTTCGGCCATCATACCGGCGCGCCCGGACGGCGCACGCCACCCGCGGGGTGAGCCGCGCCCACCGCTTCCGCGGCGTCACCGACCACGCGCATCGCCACGAACCGACGCGCCCCGAACCCCAGCATCCCGCTCGCCGGCCCGGCGTCGAGCAGCGCCGCCCCCTCGGGCACGCGCCCGCCTTTCAACTCGGCCAGCACCACCCCGCCCGGGCGCACCCCGGCCAGCGACACCCCGCCCGAGCCGCACAGGCGCAGGTCCGCCGGCTCGCCGTCGCCCACGCGCACGAACGCCCGGCCCAGGGCCTTGAGCAGCCCCGGGCCCACGCCCGTGCCCGACATCGCCAGCCCGCGGTACGCCAGCGGGCTGCGCGCGATCCACCGGTACGCGAACCGGTCGAACGGCCCGCTCCCGCACGACGGGCAGTCGAAGCCGTGGGGCGCGTCGACCCCGTCCCGGCGCCCGCACAGGTTGCAGTACCGCCCGCGCCCCGCCCCGATGAACGACGCCAGCCCCACCTGCCCGTCCAGCACCGGGTGCAGCGCGGCCGCGTGCTCGTCGAGCAACGCTCCCAGCCCCGGCAGCGTCTTCGTCGACACGCTCACGAACCCCGGCACGTCCGCCAGTTCCCACCCCCGCGACTCCAGGTGCAGCGAGTACTCGATGTCCATCCGCGCCTGCGGCAGCGCATCCGAGAACCCGCCGTCCCGCACATACGCCTCCCGGCGCAGGCACCACATCCCCCCCTGCACGTGCCCGAAGGCCCGGTCCGGACGCCCGCGCACGAAGTCCAGCCCGCGCAACTTCGGCGCCCACTCCTGACGCAGATACCCCGCCCCGTCCGGGAACGCCGGGGACGACACCACCTGCCCGGCCAGCCCCACGCGCGGGTTGTCGCGCATCACGCCGATCGCCGCCCGCTCCCACCCCGGCCGGACGATCAGCCCCTCGTTCGAGCACACGTAGAACACGAACTCCGACCGCGCCAGCGACAGCGCCAGGTTCGACGCCGGCCCGCACCACGCGTTCTCGCGCAACTCGATCAGCCGGATCCGACCCTCCCCCCGCGCCATTTCTCGCAGGGCCTCGACGAACCCCGGCTCGCTGCCGTTGTCCACGATCGTCAGCGTGAACGGCGTGGTCGTGTGCGCCAGCACCGATCCCACCGCCCGACGCGTCCGCTCGACCGACCCGTGCCCGTCCCGGCAGTAGGTCACCATGAACACGTCGATCGGCTCGCGGTCGATCCCGTCCAGCAGCGTCCGGGCCGTCCGATCCGGCCCCAGCGCCCGGTCCGCCCACGCGCCCGCCCGATCGGCGACCACCGCCAACTCGCCCGGCTCGGCCCGACGCACCCGGTCCAGCACGCCGGCCAGCGCCGCCGGGTCCCGCGGCGGCGTCAGGTAGCCGTTGATCCCGTCGCGCACGAAGTCCGGGATCGCCGAGACCGCCCCCGCGATCACCGGCACCCGACGCGACATCGCCTCGAAGAACACGGTGGGCATCCCGTCCACGTCGCCGTTCGCGGCTTCGCAGCACGGCACGCACAGCACGTCCGCAGCGTCCAACGCCGCCGCCAGGGCCTCCGTCCCCTCGAAGGTCCCCTCGAACGACACCGCCGCTCCCGCTGCCCCCGCCCGTGCCCGCAACTCGTCCTCCAACGGCCCGTACCCGTACACCCGCACCGACACCGCCCCGGGCCCGAGCGCGCCCGCCGCGTCGATCAGGTCCGCGATGCCCTTCTTCTCGATCAGCCGCGCCACGCACGCCACCCGCAACGGCTCGGACGGGTCCCGCCCCGCGACCGCCGCGTCCTCGCGACGCAGCCCGCTCAGGTCCACCGCCTGCGGCGTGCGCGCGATCTTCCCCGCAGGCACCCCCTGCTCGACCAGAAACCCAGCGTGGTGCGACCCGTACACCAGCACCCGCCGGCACAACGCCGACGCCCCGATCTCAGCCAGCCGGTTGCGCTGCCGGTTCTTGTGATGGAAAATATCCACCGCGTGCGGCATGAACGAGAACGGGATCCCCAGCCGCTCCGCCGCCGGCCACGCCAGCGTCGTCACCGCCGGGTACACGAAGTGCGAGTGGATCCAGTTGCGGCTGTCCGCCTCCAACGCCCGCACCAGGTCGCCCAGCCCCGACACCCGGCGCGCCGGCACGTCCGGCGGACGCTCCGCCGCCCTGTCCGGGTCGCCCGCGTAGTACACCCGCACGTCCACGCCCATCGCGCGCACCGCCTCGACCTCCGCCAGCACGAAGGTCTGCGACAGCGCGGGCCAGTCCCACAGGACGTACGCCAGGCGCAGCGGCTCGACCCCCGCCGCCAGCCGGTCCGGCAGCGACTTGACCGCCGCCTTCGCGTAGTTCTCCTGCAAGGGCTCGGTCAGCGAGATGTTGCCCAGCGCCGCCTCCAGGTGGTAGTCCGCGAGGATCGCGTTGGTGAACTTCGGCGGGTACAGGCGCGTGTACCGCACGATCAGGTCCCAGTCCACCAGCCGGCGCAGCGACTCGTCGAACCCGCCCAACTGCTCGTACACCAGCCGGTCGTGCGCGAACACGTTCAGGTCGATGTAGTTCCGCTCGCTCAGCACCGACCAGTCGAACACCCGCGCCCGCTGGAAGCGGCGCCCGTTGACCGTGTCGTGAACCTCGATGCCCGCGTACGCCGTCCGCCGCTCGGGGCTCGCGACAAACCCCGCCGCGGTGAGCATCAGGTAGTGCTCCCGCCACGCGTTGTCCGAGTCCAGGTAGGCGATCCAATCGCCCCGCGCCTCGCGCAGCCCCGCGTTGCGTGCCGCGGACACGCCGCGGTGGGGGCCCTCGACCAGGCGCAGACGCCCGGCGTCGATCAGCGCCGCGTACCGCTCGCGCAGCATCGCCGCCGTGCCGTCCGTGCTCCCGTCGTCGACGACGATCAACTCCCACCGCCCGTACGACTGCGCCACGACCGAATCGATCGCCCGGCCGATCGTCGCCGCCCGGTTCCGCGTCGGCATCACGACCGAGAAGGCCTTGCCGTGCGCCGTGGCCAGCCCACGCGCGTACGCCGTCACCGCCTCCTCGATCTCGATCGCCGGTGCGGGCGTCTCGCCGTCCGCCCCCGGCTCGGCGAGCCCGTCGGGCGTGGTCGCTCCCAGGGCCGGCGCCGGACGCACCGGGCGACGCCCCTCCGCCCGCCCGTACAGCACGAAGTGCTCCGCCGGGTGCAGGCGTCCGCGGCACACGTCCGGGTTCGATTCCAGGTAGTACTCCAGATCGAACCCGACCCCCGCCCGCGCCCGCAGGATCTCCCGCACCAGCCCCGCCCCGCCGGGCCGCAGCGACAGGCGCGCCAGCCGGCACGCCAGCGCCACCCGCCGCGCCGCCACCCCCGAGTCATGGCTGTACCTGAGCAACCCCATCGAACGCCTCCAACGCACCCCCATCAGCCCGAACCCGTCCCGCCCCGCCGGAACAGCATCCCGACCGCCCGCAACGGGGCCGTCACGCGCCACGACCGCGAGGCCTCCATCCGGCGCACCTCGGCCCGGCACGCCGCCAGTTCGCGCCGCGTCTCGTCGCGCTGCGTCATCAGCGCCCGCTCCCGCTCGGCGGCCTGCGCGAGCGCCCGCTCGCGACCGGCCAGCGCCGCCTCCGACGCCTCAAGCCGGGACTGCGCATCGTTCAGCGCCGCAGCCAGGCGCGCCCCGTCCGCCCGCAGCGTCCGCGCTTCCGACTCGGCCGCCTCCGCCCTCTTGCGTTCCGCATCGCCCCGTTGCTTGGCCGCCTCGGCCTGTGATCTCGCGTCCCGCAGCGACGCGTCCCTGGCCGCCAGGTCGCTGCGCAGCCGCGACGCCTCCGCCCGGGCGCGGTCCGCCGCGACCGACGCCGCCCGCGCCCGCTCCTCCGCGCCCCGCCGTTCAACCTCCAGCACGCCCGGGCGCAGCGACGCATCCACCGCCCCCCCCAGCGGCAGCGCCGGCAGCGCCCCGTCCCCGGCCACCCCCATCAGATACACCGCCGACGCCACCCCGCCCGTCCGCCGGTACGACGCCCCGTCCTCGGTCTCGAACAGCGTCCACCCCGCCCCCGAGTCCTCCCCCTCCAGCGGCAGCACCCACGACCCCGCCATCACCCGCTGGCCGACCACCGCGTGCCCGGCGAAGTGCCGCCCCAGCAGCGCCTCGAACTCCGCCCGGTCCAACTCCTTAAGGTGAAACGCGTTGGGCTCGTCCCCGCTGCGGTAGACCCGCCGGTCCGGCGTCGAGCACAGCAGGAACCCCCCGGGCCGCAGCACCCGGCGGACCTCCCCCAGGAACCGGTCGTGGGCTTCGATGTGCTCGATCGTCTCGAAACTCACCACCGCGTCCACCGACGCGTCGGCCAGCGGGATCGCCTCGCAGGTCCCCCGCTCGAAGCGCAAACCGGGCGTCGCGTACGCCCCGGCCGCGAACGCCACCGCCCCGGCGTCACGGTCCACGCCCACCACCGACCGCGCCACGGTCGCCAGCAGCGCCGAGCCGAACCCCTCGCCCGAGGCGATGTCCAGCACGTCCAGGCCGGCGCACACCGTGGCCGCCGCCAGATACCGATGATGGTGCTCGGCCCGGATCTCGCCGCGCAACTGGCTGACGAACCGCTCGCCGGTCCACGCCATCCCGCCCGTGCCTTGCGGGAACGCCAGCGTCGGACGCGCCGCTCCCTCCGTGGACACTGATCGGGAAGCCGGCGTCATCACAGGGGATTCTACCGCCCGCCCTTCCGCCCGACCCACGCCGTCGCCGCCGGAAACGCGAACGCCCACGCCTCCACGCGGTCAAACCCCGCTTCGAGCGCCCACGCCCACAGGTCCGCGCCGAACTCCCACCACACGCGGAAATCCTCGCGCCGGGTCGCCGGGCTGCCGTGGTACGACGCCGGCAGCCCCGCCCGTCCCCGCGTCAGACGCCCGGCCAGCGCCGGCACCGTGAACGCGCACGCGCCCCCCGGCGCCAGCACCCGCGCGCACTCCGCCAACCCCCGCGCAGCGTCCGCCACGTGCTCCAGCGAGTCCGAGTGCACCACCAGGTCGAACGCGCCGTCCGCGAACGGCAGGGCCCGCATGTCCACCTCCGGGAAGTCCGCCGCCCGGTGCCCCGGCAGACGCGACAGCCAC
>CAZFSO010000008.1:0-19703 GCA_964522095.1 uncultured Phycisphaeraceae bacterium
CGAGCCGCTCCATCAGAGATTCGTCGAGCACGACGACGGGGCGGTCGCCCTGTTCGAGGGTCAGGACGGTGATGGAGCCGGCATCTCCGGCGTCGATGGTCCGGGTCGGCAGCAGCGGCTCGGTCATGGGCACCTATCGGCGGCGACGGCGCGGCCGGGCGTCCCTCACGCGCGGCGCACCCCGACTGGGTTTCTCGGTCGTTTCGATGATATCCCGCGGCCCGGCGGGAGGCGGATGGAGCACCCGGTGGTGAAGTCCAACGGCTTGAACGCCTTGACCGCGTCTCGGATCGACACGGGCTATTCGGGGCAGATCTTTGACAAACCTATTTCGGAACCGCCCGCTCTTTGAGCGCGGCCTGGGCCTCGGGCGTCGCGAGGACCGATGCGCTCAGTTCGGCCCCGCGGAGGACGGCGTCGCGGTCCTCGGAGCCGTCGAGGCGGTTGAGCAGGGCCTTGGTGGCGGCCAGGGCTTTGGGGCCGCCGGCGGCGAGGCGCTGGGCGATTTCGCCGGTCAGGGTGTCGAGGCCGGCCCGGTCGGGGGCGAGGTGGTCGGCCAAGCCGATGGCCCTGGCCTGCTCGCCGGACATCACGCCGCCCATGAGCAGCGCGTGGCGGGCGACCCCGGGGCCGAGTTTGCGCACGACCCACGGGGCGATGACGGCCGGGCACAGGCCCAGATCCACCTCGGGGAAGCCGAGTTTGGCGTCGGCGTGGGTGATGGAGAGGTCGCAGACGCAGGTCAGGCCGCAGCCGCCGCCGATGGCGGCTCCGTTGACCGAGGCGATGGTGACCATGGGCAGGGCGCGGAGGCGCAGGGTCAGTTCGGCCAGGCTGGTGAGCAGGCGCTTGCCGAGGCCGGCGTCGCCGGAGTGCTCGATGAGCACGGCCTTGAGGTCCATGCCGGCGCAGAAAGCCTTGCCCGCGCCGGTGAGGACGAGGACGTGGGCGCCGCGCGGGTCGGTTTCGAGGGATCCGAGGCGGTCGTGGAGGGCGTCGAGGATCTCGATCGACAGGGCGTTGCGGGCGTCGGGCCGGTTGATGGTCAGCCGGGCGATGGGGCCGTCGTGGTCGAGGATGGCGGGGTCGGTCATGGGCGGCTCTGGGAAAAAGTGTGGCGGATCAGGTCCACAGGGCGGTCAGTCGTTCGCGCTCCTCGGGCGATCCCACGCGGGCGAGCGAGACGTCGAGGGCGGCGTCGGCGTGCCCGGTGCGGTCGCGGGCGAGGTCGTTGAGCAGGCGCTTCGTGGCCGAGACCCCACGGCCCGGCTTGGCGGCGAGGAGGCGGGCGACCTCGATCGCGCGATGGTGGAGGGCGTCCGTGCCGTCCGCGACTTCGTGCACCAGGCCGATGGACAGGGCCCGGTCGGCGGTGACCAGTTCGGGGTCGAGCAGCAGGGTTCGGGCCGGACCGTCGGCGACCGTCGCCGTGAGGAACGGCGCGGACACCGCGGGCGAGACACCGATGCGGGCGACGGGGTAGCCCAGGCGGGTCTGGCGTTCGGCGATCACGACGTCGGCGCCCCCGAGCAGGGCGCAGCCGCCGGCGACCGCGGCCCCGTGGATGCCCGCAACAACGGGCGCGTCGAGGGCCCGCAGCGCGCGGACGCACCGCGAGAGACCGGTGAGCAGGCGACGCATGACGTCGCCCGACGGGTCCGCGGCGCAGAGTTTGAGGTCAAAGCCGGCGCAGAAGGTCGGGCCATCGCCCCGGAGCACCAGGCAGCGGGCAGCGACCGGGAGGGACTCGACCGCGCCCGCGAACTCGTCGAGCATCTCGGGCGTCATCGCGTTGCGCTTCTCGGGACGGGCCAGCGTGAGAAACCCGATGCGGTCTTCGAGATCGAGCCGGATCACGGGATCAACTCCCGGGCGAGTCGGTCGGCGTCGTCCTGCGCGTCGGGGTCGATCCCTGTCGGCAGGCCGACGGCTTCGAGCGTGGCGATCAGAGACGCCATGGCGAGGTTCCCCGGGGCGCGTCGGCCCGGGGTGGAGGCGTAGGGGCAGCCGCCCAGGCCGCCGGAGGACGCGTCGAAGGAGCGCACCCCGATCTCGGCCGCCGCCCGGACGCAGGCCGCGGCCTGACCGAAGGTGTCGTGCAGGTGCAGCGTCAGCGTGGGCTCGCCCCGGTCGTTGACCGCACGGCCCCCGAGCGTGTCGATGATCTCGAGCACGAGGGCCGTGACGGATTCCGGCGTCCCCGCGCCGATCGTGTCGCCCAGGTCGATCTCGTCCACGCCGAGTTCGAGAAGGCGCTCGGCCACCCGGGCCACGGCGGTGGGGGGGACGTCGCCCTCGAAGGGGCAGCGGACGACGCACGAGATGTACGCGCGGACCGACAGCCCGTTCGCGTGCGCCCGCGGCACGATCGGGCGGAACCGCTCGATGGTCTCGGCGATGGTCGCGTTGGTGTTGCGCTCGGCGAATGACTCGGTCGCGGCGGTGAACACCGACACCTTGTCGATGAGCCGGTCCGTCCCCCCGGCGTCGCGGGACGCGTCGTTGACCGCGAGGGCCGCGTCGAAGCCGCGCTCGTTGGGGACGAGGGCGGAGTACAGCACGCCCTCGGGCTTGTCTGGTGCGAGCATCGCGAACAGTTCCG
The DNA here is from genome assembly GCA_964522095.1 of uncultured Phycisphaeraceae bacterium. Classification (GTDB taxonomy): domain Bacteria; phylum Planctomycetota; class Phycisphaerae; order Phycisphaerales; family UBA1924; genus UBA6054. The sequence goes on from CAZFSO010000008.1 coordinate 2,603, forward strand.
CGGCGTCGCCGAGTTGCGGGATCCACTTGGGGCTGACGAAACTGGACACCTCGACCTCGGCCACGCCGGTCCGCTGGATGGCCCGGACCAGTTCGGCCTTCCTGGCAGTGGGCACGGGGACGGTCTCGGCCTGCAGGCCGTCGCGGGGGGCGACGTCGGTGATGCGCACCGCAGCGGTCATCGGGTCGGATTCTCCACCGTGCCCGGGTCTGTCGGCGTCGGGGTCATGCCGGGCGCTTCGGTCGCCGGCTCCGACCCATCGGTCGGCGCGTCGCCCTCGGCCTCGTCATCGTCACCGGAGATACTCAGGAACGGGATCGTCCGGTCGATGTTGTTGATCGTCCGGCGCAGCGACGCGAGATGCTCGGTGATCGCGTCGAGCACCGGGCGGAGTTCCGAGAGGCGGTGCTCGACGGACCCCAGGTTCTGGTCGATGGTGCCGAGTTTGGCGTCGATGCTGGTCAGGTTCGCGTCGATGTCGGACAGCGTCTGGTGGATGCCGCCGAGTTGCTGGTTGGACAGTTCGATCTGGTCGTGGATGTCCTGGACGATGCAGCCCGGGAGGAGTGCGGTCAGGCACAGCAGGGCGTACACGGATCGACGCATGGCGGTTCTCCTCCGGTGGTGGGGGACCCTAGGCCGGTCCCGGCGCGGTCAGACCTGCAGGACGCCCGTCTTGAACGGCTGCTCGTGGTTCCAGTTCTGACCGGCCGCGTCAAGAGCGCCGATGAGTTCGTCTCGCGTCCTGTGCGGCTCGATGATCCGGTCCACCCACCCGCGTGCGGCGCCGTAGCGGATGTCCTGCTGCTCGTTGTAACTGGCGCGGACCGCCGCGAGAATCTGCTCGTGGGTCTCGGGGTCGATCGTCTCGCCCTTGCGCTCGCGGCTCTTCTCCTCGATCATCGCCAGCGTGCCGGACGCGGCGGCCGCGCCCATGACCGCGCACCTGGCGCCCGGCCAGGCGAAGGCGAGGAACTGGTCGAAGGCCCGCCCGCACATGGCGTAGTTCCCCGCGCCGTACGAGCCCCCCATGATCAGCACGATTTTGGGGACCACGCAGTTGGCCATGGCGTTGACCATTTTGGCGCCAGCGCGGATGATGCCCCCCTGCTCGCTGTCGCGTCCGACCATGAAGCCGGTGGTGTCGTGCAGGAAGATCAGGGGGATGCGGCGCTGGTTGCAGTCCATGATGAACCGCGCCGCCTTGTCGGCCGAGTCGTCGTAGATCACCCGGGGCATGTTGGTCGACTTGCTCGGCCCGGCCTTCCCGCCGGGGAGTTGCCGGGTGGTCAGCCTGCCTTGGTTGGCCACGATGCCGCAGGCGTGGCCGCCGATGGTGGCGTAGCCGCATACGAGCGACTGGCCGAACTCGGCCTTGTACTCGTCGAAGTCCGGGGCGAGGGAGGTGTGGCCGTCGCCGTTGGGTTCGCCGCGGGCGTCCACCAGGCAGGCGATGACGTCCTTGACGTCATACTGCTCGCCGGGCTTGTCCTTGAAGATGGCGTAGAGGTCCTCGCCCGGCCGGACGGGGTGGAGTTTCCTGCGGGCCGCGTCGTCAACGCGGGCGGCGGCGGGGGGGGTGCGGGGGTACTTCGCGACCAGGGACCGCAGGCGGCGCAGGCAGGACTCGTCGTCCGGTTCGCGGAAGTCGATCGTGCCGGAGATCTGGGCGTGCATCTGCGCCCCGCCGAGTTCCTCCTCGGTCGCGTCCTGCCCGATGGCCGCCTTGACCAGGGCCCGGCCGGCCAGGTACAGGCCGGAGCCCTCGGTCATGAGCAGCGAATCGCACAACACCGGGAGATACCCCCCGCCGGCGACGCAGAAACCCATGATGGCGGAGAGTTGGGGGATGCCCGCCGCCGAGATCACCGCGTTGTTGCGGAAGATGCGTCCGAAGTCGTCCGTGTCGGGGAACACGTCCTCCTGCAGCGGCAGGAACACGCCGGCCGAGTCGACCAGGTAGACCAGCGGCAGGCGGGCGGCCATGGCGATCTGCTGGGCGCGGATGATCTTCTTGCAGGTCATCGGGAAAAACGCGCCGGCCTTCACGGTCGCGTCGTTGGCGATGACCATGTGCAGGCGCCCCTCGATCGGCCCGATCCCCGTGACCACGCCCGCCCCGGGTGCGCCGCCGTGCTCGGCGTACATGCCGTGGGCGGCCCACAGGCCGAGTTCCTGGAACACGGCGCCGGGGTCGAGCAACAGTTCGATCCGCTCACGGGCGGTCAGCCGGTTCTTCTCGTGCTGGCGGGCGATGGCCTTCGGCCCGCCGCCCAAGCGGATGCGCTCCTCGGTGGCGCGGACTTCTTCGGTCGCGGTGAGCAGGCTGGTTGGTTCGTCGGTCATGGAGGTGTCCGCGTCGGTGCGTGTGTCCAGAGCCCCGGATCGGGGGTCGCGCAAGGCGAAACGGACGCGAGCGGGCCGCGCCGGGACTTCGCCGGCCGCAAGCCTATTCGTCATGAGGACGGGTTGGCGTGTTCTGCGCCGGCGGGCCGAATACGCCCCCGTCCGCGACGGTTTGTCCCTACCATGTGCCGGGCGTCTCGCTCGCCGCCCGAGAAGACCGCGCGAGGGATCGACCCTCGCTCTGGAGTGCACCATGCGAGCCGGAAAGATCCGCTTGACGAACCTGCCGATTTCCCAGCGCACCGCAGCGACCGTGCCGGTGCAAGCCGCGATCCCGGAAGGGTCAACCGCTCCGGCGGTGGCCCTCGAACCCAACCGTGCAGTCCGCGTCGCCACGCTCGTGACGATCGTGCTCCCTCTCGTCGGCCTGGTGACCGGCATGGTCCTTCTCTGGCCGCTCGGGTTCGGATGGACGACGCTCGCGCTGCTGCTTGGGTTCTACATCGTCACCGGGCTCGGCATCACCGTCGGGTTTCACCGGTACTTCACGCACAAGTCCTTTGATACCAGCCCTTTCATGAAATGGGTTCTGGGCATCGCCGGCTCGATGGCCTGCGAGGGGTCGATCCTGTATTGGGTCGCCACGCACCGAAGCCACCACCAGCACTCGGATTCCGAGCACGACCCGCACTCCCCGCACCACCATGGCGAGGGCGTCTGGGCGATGATCAAGGGCGCCTTCCACGCCCACGTCGGCTGGATGCTCCCCGGCGAACGCCCCAATGTTGAGCGGTACGCCCCCGACCTGCTGCGCGACCAGGCGGTCGTGACCATGAGCCGCCTGTTCCCCTTGTGGGTGCTGATCGGCCTGGCCATCCCGACCGTGCTGGGCGGCGTCATCACGATGTCGTGGTCCGGCGCCCTGCTCGGGTTCATCTGGGGCGGGCTCGTGCGGATCCTGCTGGTCCACCACATCACCTGGAGCATCAACTCGGTCTGCCACATCTGGGGCAGCCGCCCGTTCAACAGCCACGACCACAGCCGCAACAACCTGATCTTCGGGATCCTGGGGTTCGGCGAGGGCTGGCACAACAACCACCACGCCTTCCCGACCTCGGCCCGGCACGGGCTGCGCTGGTGGGAGGTGGACACCTCGTACATGGTGATCAAGGCGATGTCGTGGCTGGGTTTGGCGCGGAACATCAAGGTCCCGCCCCGCGAGCGGATCCGCTCCAAACTCAAGGCCGCCTGAGCATCCGAAAACGGTCACCGCGGAGCCGGTCTCACCCGGCTCCGCGTTTTCTTTTGGCCGCGAGGACAACGAGCCACCAGGCGACGAGCACCGCCTCCGCGCCGGCGTCCAGCAGGTACACCGGGGGGATCGTCCGGTTGGCGACGTAAATCACGTCCACCGTGCCCAGCACGACCGGCATCCAGAAGCCCAGCGCCCACACGCCGCGGTCCAGACGCCCGCGACGGGCGGCGTCGAGCAGGATCACGCCGACCACGGTGATCATCGCGCCGACGAGCCGGACGAGCCAGAGGTCCGTCTTGGGCCCGGTCACCGCCATGAAGGACTGGATGTGGACAATCGGCCAGACGCCGGTCAGCGCGAAGTAGACGCCCTGCGCGGCCGCGAGGGCCCGCCATGCGCCGGGCCCGACGCCCTGCCGCGATGCGAGTTCGTGCTCCATCACCACATCTTGCGCCGGCCGACGCGCCGGGCGCATGAGAAACTGCTTATGTGCCGTGCGTCGCCGTCCGCCTTGCAAACAGGGGGATGCGGGGTATGTTGGACGCGGCCATCCGCGGTTGAGACGCCCCATGCACGCGACGCCCCCAGCCCATTCCGACGCGCTCGAAGACCTGCTGGCGGACGACGGGCAGCGCACCGAATGGCGCGTGCAGCGGTCGGCCGGCTACGCGTTCGTGGCGCTCGTGCTGCTCGCGTGCTCGGGCCTGTTCGGCGAGGGCCCGCTGGCGACCGCGGAGGCGCGTGAGGGCGCGCTCGGGGTCACCTACGAGCGGTTCGCCCGGGCGGGAACGAGCGTCCCGCTCCGCATCAGGGTGGACCCCGCGCCCGGCGACCGTGCGGAGGTCGAACTGGCCGGCTACGACACGCGCGTCGAGGTGGAGCGGGTGACCCCCCGCCCGGTCGCGGAGCGCCAGTCGGGCGACGCCCGGACCATGGTCTTCGAGACGAGCAACGGCGCCCCGCTCGACGTCGCGATCACGGTGCGCTTCGACGGCCCGGGCCGGCGCACCGGCGCCGCGCGGGTCGGGGGCGACTCGGTCGAGTTCGCCAGCCTGGTGTACCCATGAACCCCGGAGGCGCCCGATGGACATGATTCTCCGCGGGACCGCCATCTACGCCGCGGTCTGGCTCATCCTCCGCCTGTCCGGCAAGCGCGCCCTCTCCGAGATGAACACGTTCGACTTCGTGCTCCTGCTCATCTGCGGCGAGGCGACGCAGCAGGCGCTCCTCGGCGACGACTTCTCGCTCACCAACGCGCTGTTCGTGATCCTGACCCTGGTGACGCTCGACCGGCTCGTGTCGTCGGCCCACGTCCGCTGGCCCCGCCTGGAGCGCATCATGGACGGGCGGCCGGTGCTGCTGGTCCGGGACGGCCGACCGATCTCGGACGCGATGCGCCGCGAACACGTCGACGAGCAGGACATCCTCCAGGAGGCCCGCAAGACGCACGGGCTGCTCAGCATGGAGGAGATCCGCCACGTGGTGATCGAGCCGAGTGGGGGGCTCTCGATCATTCCCAAGGAGCGTTCGTCAGCCGGCCCGGGGGGCGACTGAACCGCCCGCGCTCACCGTTCCCGGTTCACGCCGAGCCAGGTAGATCGTGTACATCAGGCCCAGGTAGTACATCACCAGTTCGCGGAACTCGGAGAGGTTGCCCTCCAGGCCGAACCCGAGCCCCCGGTCCTTCAGGCTGTGGACCACCGTGCGGGTGATGATCGCCACGAGGAGCGTCAGCGCCATCGCCGGCTCGGGCGTTAGATATCGGACCCAGCGGTGGGTGGACCGGCGCAACGCGAGCGGGGCGACGACGAACACGCCCAGCATCCCCACGAGCGAGAGCGTCTTGAGCACGTCCGTGCGGTCGCCCACGTTGTGGAGGTTGCGGACCTGCGCGGTCTCCTCGTGCGGCACGCCGGCCAGATACTCGTAATAGTGAAGCCCGTAGTCGATCTCCTCAAGCAGGAGCAGGAACACGACGGCGGCGACTACGCCCATCAACACCCTGGACAGGCGGTTGCGGTGAACGAACGCCGCGCGAGCGGCGATCACGGACGCTGCGAGGAGGATCCCGTGCTGGATCGTCTCGAGCAGCCCGAACTCGCGACGGGAGTTCGGCGGCACCGCGTCGAAGTACGGGGCCGCGACCAGCGTCTCGAGCAGCCGGACGCCGGAGAAATACATGGCGATCAACACGCCCGAGGTCGCCATCGGCACCACGAAGTACCACACGAACTGACGCCGGCTCACGCGGAGCGGGGCGGGGATGGGTTCACGGTCCGGTTTCAACGCCGAGGCTTCCTTTCCGACGACCACAGCGGCCGGCGGTCCATCGTACGCGGCCGCCCACAAGCCCCCGTTCCCCGACCGAAATGCACCGGCCCGTGCGAGTTTTACAGAAGATACATTCTCGGACCTTGGACCCGGCGCCGGGCGGGCCGAGGTTCAACCCCATCAACCCCAGGAGCGGGCGTGCACCCGCAGGCGGCGCCGCCAGGCTTCCAGCCGGATGAGGCTCCCTTCACCCTCGGCTCCGAGCGTGAGAGGCAGACCGGTGCCGCCCGCCGGTGCCGCGAGCCGGCGCCGGGGACGCTCGCCGTCCACCTGCACGGGGTTCAACGCGTCGGGGTCGGCCGAGCGGATCTCGAACCGCGCCGCCCGGACCCGCTGGATCGCGCCCGACCGCATCTTGCACCGCAGGAAGCCCGCGGCCGCGCCGAGCGTCGTCGTCGCGGGGACCAGCGCCAGGTCGAGCAGCCCGTCCGTGGGGTCGGCGTCGGGCGCGGGGTCCATCCGCAGGGCGTACGCCGGCAGGTTGGCGACGACGGCCGTGCCGACGAAGCCGGAGGCGGGCGTGACGGCCCGGCCGTCGGCCGTGACGTGGAGTTTCGCCGGGCGTGGGTTGAACATCTCGGTGAGACCCGGCCGCACGTAGGCCGCGTGCCCGCCCAGGCCGGAACCCCGCTCGCGGGCCTCCTCCACCCGGTGGATGACCGAGGCATCCACGCCGACCGAGCACATGAGGGTGAAGGGCACCCCGTTGGCCGAGCCGAGATCGATCTCGATCGGGGGGTGGTCCTCCTCGAGCCGCTCGGCGGCGGCGGCCGGGTCGCGCGGCATCCGGAAGGACCGGGCGAAGAGGTTCTCCGTGCCGGTCGCGAGGTGATACATCGCGACGCCGGACTCCGCGACGGCCTCGGCCGCGTGGTGCACGGTGCCGTCGCCGCCCACGATCACCAGGCGGTCGGCGCCGCCGGGCATGCCCGTGACGCCGACGAGCACGGCCAGGTCCAGATCGGGCCCGATGTCCTTGCGGGCGGCATCATGACCGCGGACCTTCAGGATCGCGGCAAGCTGGTCGGCCAGCATGACCGCACGCCCCCTGCCCGACCTTGGATTGGCGAGGATGACGATGCGCACGGTGCTCCTGACGAGGCGGTCGCCGGGCGTGCCGACGCCCGACCCCCCTATCATCGCCACCATGCGACCGGCGGTCCAAACCGAGAGTGACGTCGCCGGCGCGACCGCAGCCGCCGCGATGGTGGTTGAAACGCACCGGCGCGTGGCGGACTTCCTTCGTCACGGCCAGACGCTGGCCCAGATCGACGCCTTCGTCGGCAAGACGCTGGAGGATCTCGGCGCGTCCTCGTGCTTCTACCGCTACAACCCCGGCAGGATGCCGCCCTTCCCGTCGCAGGCCTGCCTGAGCGTGAACGAGTGCGTCGTCCACGGCACCGCGGGCTATCTGACCCGTCCCATGGAGGCGGGCGACGTCCTCAAGATCGACGTGGGCGTCAAGTACCGCGGGTGGATCGGCGACGCGGCCTGGACGTACTCGTTCGGCGAACCGACGGACGAGATCCGACGCTTGATGAAGTCCGGCAAGGAGTCGCTCCGCCAGGGCGTGCAGCAACTGCGGCCGGGCAACACCTTTCTTGACTGGGCCAAGGTCGTCCAGCGCGTCGTTGAAGCCGAGCACGGGTTCCACCTGATCCGGGGCCTCGGCGGGCACGGCTACGGCCGGTCACTCCACGCGCCGCCGTGGATCTCGAACGTCGTCCCCACCGTCCCGGGCGAGTGGCCCGACGCCGCGCTGCCCTGCACGCCGGGGATGCTGGTGGCCGTCGAGCCGATGATCGCGGTGGGCACGGGCGAGACGCGCCAGGGGCGTCGTCAGTGGCCCATCTTCTCCGCGGACGGCAGCATGGCCGTGCACTACGAGCACGACGTGCTGATCGGCGAGGACGGGCCGGTCGTGCTCACGGCCGGGCTGGAAGAGATCGAGGACGTGATCACCCGATGAACCGCGTCGATGGCGCCTTCCAAAGACTTCGCGAGACCGGCATGGGCGGGCTGATGCCCTTCGTCTGCGCCGGGGCCCCCACTCCGGACGCGCTCGTCGAGGTGCTGCCGGCGCTGTCCAGCGCGGGGGCCGCCGTCATCGAGATCGGCATCCCCTTTTCTGACCCCATCGCCGACGGGCCGGTCATCGCGGCCGCGATGCACGACGCGATCGGGCGGGGCGTCACGCCGTCCGCAGTCTTCGAGCAGGTCCGCACGGCCCGGGACAAGGTCGATTGCGCGCTGGTCGCCATGGTGTCGGTCAGCCTCGTCCACGCGCACGGCGGCCCGGCCGGTTTCGTGACCCGTGCCCGGGACGCGGGGTTCGACGGGTGCATCTTCCCCGACGCGCCCCTCGAGGAATCTGGCGAACTCGGCGAGGCCTGCCGGGCGGCGGGGCTGACCTGCTCGCTGCTCGTCTCCCCCACCACGCCCGAGGCCAGGGCCAAGGCGATCGCGGAGGCGTCGACCGGGTTCGTGTACCTGCTCGCCAGGTCGGGCATCACGGGCGAGCGGTCCGAGGCGCCGCAGGTCGAGCCGAGGGTGCAGATGCTCCGGCGCGTCAGCCGCCTGCCGATCGCGTGCGGCTTCGGGATCTCGACGCCCGAGCACGTCCGTGCGGTGGTCGAGCACGCCGACGCCGCCATCGTGGGCACGGCGCTCGTGCGGAGGCTCGCCGACGCGCACGGGGCGGGGCGTCCGCTCGGGCAGGAGGCCGAGGCGTTCATCGCCGAACTGTCCACCGGGCTGGTTCCGACCGGCGCGTGACGCGACGGGCTGGAGCCGGGTGGCGACTACCATCGGCCCACGCCGGGCGTGATGCGTGTGAGGAGCAGGGTTGACATGGGAATGCCGGACGGATTCGTGTGGGGCGTCGCCTCGGCCTCGTACCAGGTGGAGGGCGCGGCCCGCGAAGGCGGCCGATCGCCGAGCGTGTGGGACGAGTTCTCGGCCGCCCCGGGCAAGGTCTTCGACGGGCACACCGGCGCCACCGCCTGCGACAGTTACCACAGGATCGACGACGACGTCGGCCTGATCGCGGGCCTGGGCGCGACCGCGTACCGGCTCTCGATCGCTTGGCCGCGCGTCGTTCCGGACGGCGTCGGGAAGATCAACGACACCGGGCTCTCCTACTACGACCGCCTGGTCGACGCGCTGCTCGCCAGGGGCGTCGACCCCTGGGTGACGCTCTACCACTGGGACATGCCCGCCTGCCTGCACCACCGCGGCGGCTGGCTGAACCGTGAGAGCGCGGACTGGTTCGCCGACTACACGGCCGCGGTCGTCGACCGGCTGTCCGACCGCGTGACGCGCTGGTTCACCCTCAACGAGCCGCAGATCTTTCTCGGTCTCGGCTACAACGAGGGCACGCACGCGCCCGGCCTGCGCCTGACCCGCAAGGAGGTCCTCCGCGCCACGCACCACGCCCTGCTCGCGCACGGCAGGTCCGCCCAGGTCATCCGGGCGCGGGCCAAGTCCCCCAGCCTGATCGGCTGCGCCCCGGTCGGCAACCTCAAGTCCCCCGCCACAGAGGGCGCCACCGACGTGGAGGCGGCCCGCGCCGAGACCTTCCGGGTGCCCGAGCAGGGGTGGACCTTCAACTACACCTGGTACTGCGACCCGATGCTGAAGGGGCGCTATCCCGACGACGGGCTGGCCATGTTCGGCGCCGACGCGCCCGACGCGACCGAGGAGGACATGCGGACCATCCACCAGCCGCTCGACTTCTTCGGCGTCAACATCTACAGCTCCGAGATCGTCCGGGCCGGTCCCGACGGCAAGGCGGAGCCCGTGCGGCGCGGCCCGGGCTACCCCATGACCATGTTCCGCTGGCCCGTCCAGCCAGACGCGCTCTACTGGGGCCCGCGGTTCCTTCAGGAGCGCTACGGCCTGCCCGTGGTCATCACCGAGAACGGGCTCGCGTCCATGGACTGGGTCCACGCCGACGGCCGCGTGCACGACCCCGGCCGGATCGACTTCCTCGCACGCTACCTGCACCAACTCCGACGCGCCATCGCCGACGGCGTGGACGTTCGGGGTTACTTCCACTGGTCCATCATGGACAACTTCGAGTGGGCCGAGGGCTACGCGCTGCGGTTCGGCCTGGTCTACGTCGACTACGAGACCGGCGAGCGCATCCCGAAGGACTCGTACCGCTGGTACCGCGGCGTGATCGAGTCGAACGCTCGCAGCCTGCCCGAGACACCCGCCACGCTCCGATAACCCCGCGTCGGCCCCGCATCGGCGGAACAGTTACGTGGCTTTGGCGAGCCCAGGCCCGGGCGTGAGGCTCAGCGCGGCCGCGCATTTTCTTCGCACCCGCGCCGAATCGGCTTGACAGGTCCCGGCGTTCCGGTACATTGATGTAACTGTTACGGTCCTGCGGCGTCCACTCGGCGGGCGTCGGCCGGGCCGTCAATTCCACACCGGAGGGAGCAGACTCATGCGTACCAGACTGACGGCCGCAGCGCTGATGGCGCTTTCCACCGCCGCGATGGCGGGCGACAACCTGATGACCAACGGCAGTTTCGAGACGCCTGGGCCCGGGTTCATCCTGCTCCAGGGCTGGGAGAACTACGGCGGGGGCGTCTTCACCGACGTGTCGGTCGAGGTCCCCCCGCACGACGGGACCACCAGCGTCAAGATGTTCGGTGAGTTCACCGGCGTGCAGAACGACCAGGTCCTCCTCCAGACCGTCCCCGGCATCCAAGCGGGCGAGACCTACACGCTCAGCGGCTACACCTGGCACAACAGCCTGGACGCCGTCCAGCAGGGCAACCTCGTCCTCCTCCAGATGACCTTCCAGAACGCCGCCGGCGCGCCCCTGGAGACCATCGAGCAGGTCGGCATCACCCCCGGCTCGACCCCGACCGACCAGTGGAACCTCGTCGAGGTCACCGGCATCGCCCCGGCGAACACCGCGCAGATCCTCGTCGCCGTGCTGCACCTCCAACTCGACGGCGCCGCGACCGGCGCCACCTTCTGGGACGACATCCGCCTGATCCAGGGCGGGGGCAGCGGGTGCAACAACCCCGCCGACTTCGACGGCAGCGGCGTCGTCGACGTCTTCGACCTGCTCGGCTTCATCGACGCCTACACCCAGGGCTGCTGAACGCTCAAGAACCACCGGAAACGCGACACGGGCCGCCGGATCACACCGATCCGGCGGCTTCTTTTTATCGCTCCGTGATCAGCCCTTCACGGCCCCGCTCGTCAGCCCGGAGATGAACTGCTTCTGCAGCAGCAGGAAGAGCAGCGCCACCGGCGCGATCGAGACCACCGTGCCCGCCATCAGCAGGCCGTAGTCGGTCCGGTACAACCCGCGGAGTTGCGCGATGGCCACCGACAGGGGCTGCTTGTCCTGCGTCTGCAGGACGATCTGGGGCGAGATGAAGTTGTTCCACATCGCCAGGAAGGTGATCAGCAGGAAGGCCCCCACCATCGGGCGGATCAGCGGCAGCACCACGGCGAAGTAGATCTCCACCTCCGAGCAGCCGTCCATCCGGGCCGCCTCGAGCAGCTCGTCCGGAACCGCCTGGGCCACCGCTTGGCGGAACAGGAAGACCCCGAAGGCCGGGGCGACCACCGGCAGGATCAGGCCCGGCACGGTGTCGAGCAGGCCCAGGTCGTACAGCAGTTCGTAGCCCGGCGCGATGAGCAGCGTGGGCGGCAGGATGATCAGGGCCAGCACGCCCGCCAGCAGCGGGCCGCGGTGGCGGAACCGGAACTTGGCCAGGGCGTACCCCGCGGCCGAGCACACCAGCGTGCCCACCACCGCGGCGGTCGATGCGTAGAACACCGAGTTGACGAACGCGCGCCCGAAGCCCATCTGGAACAGGTTGCGGTAGTTGTCCAGCGTCAGCCGGTCCCAGCCCACGCCCAGCGGGCCCTCGCCGTCGGGGAGGAACATCGAGCCGAAGAAGTCCTCGCGCGACTTGAGCGACGCGACGATGAGCCAGAAGAACGGCGTGAGCGTCAGCGCGGCCAGCACGCCGAGTGGGACATGGCGCAGGACGCCCCCCAGCCCGCCGGGTTCGCGTCGGCGTCGGGCCATCACGCCTCCTCCCGCCGCACGATCCACAACTGCAGCAGCGCCAGGCCGACCAGGAGCAGGGCCAGCACCCAGCCGATCGCGCTGGCGTAGCCCAGGTCCCCCACTTCGAAGCCCGACTGGTAGAGGTACATGACGACGGTCAGGCCCTGGTTGCGGGGGCCGCCGGTGCCGTCGAGCAGCACGAAGGGCAGTTCAAACAACTGAAGACTGCCGATCATCGAGAGCATCACGACGAACGACCCGACCGGCCGGATGGCCGGCAGCGTGACGTGCCGGAAGCGCCCCCAGAGCCCGGCCCCGTCGATCTCGGCCGCCTCGACCAGCGTGCGGTCCACGTTCTGGAGCGCGGCGAGGAAGTAGATCATGTTGAACCCGACGTACATCCACAGCGAGATCAGGATCAGGGTCGCCATCACGTGGGACTCGAGCCAGGGGAAGTCCAGGCTCCACCGCCCCCCGGTGATCGCGTGCAGCGACTGGTTGACCAGCCCCGCCTGCTTCTCGAACATCAGCGCGGCAAGGATCGACACGAACACCAGGCCCATCAACTGCGGGCTGAAGAAGATCAGCCGGTACACGCCCCGACCGCGCAGACGCGGCGAGTTGAGCGCCAGCGCCAGGGCCAGGGCCAGCGGCAACTGGATGAACAGGCTGCCCAGCGTGTAGACGACCGTATTGCGCAGCGCCGTCCAGAACACCGGGTCCGCGGCCATGTCGGTGAAGTTCTTCGGCCCCACGAAGGTCTTCGTGCCCGGCCCGTAGGTCTGATGCACCGCCAGCACCGCCGACTGCGTCAGGGGGTACGCCACGAACACCAGCGTCACGAGCAGGAAGGGCGCGAGGAACACCCACGCCGCACGCCCGCCGACCGCGGCCGCGGTCATCGCTCCACCTCGTCGGCGTCGTCGCCCGCGACCGCGAACGCGTTGCGGCTCATGACCCGGGCGATGCCCTGCTCGACCTGCACCAGCAGCCGCAGCGCCTCGTCACGCAGTCCTTCCGCGGTGAATGTGCCGGTCCGCCTGGCGTGGTCGGCCAGCGAAACGGCCGCGTCGCGGACCATCACGACCGCCTGGCGGTTGTACGGCGACGACGACCGAGCCGGCACGTGCGGCGCCAGGTCGATGTACATCCGACCCTTGGGCTGTCCCATGAAGAAGGGGTCCGGCTCGTCGTACACCGGGTCGTCCCACAGCGACTTGACCGGCGTGATGATGTCTGTCAGGCGGTACATGTCCCGCGCGACCCCGGGGGAGGTGTACAGCAGTTTGGCGTACGCCCACGCCTCCTCGATGCGCTCCGAATCCCGCGCGATGCCCAGCATCGTGCCGCCCCGCACGGAGGTCCGCCGCCCGCCCGGCTCGAAGGCCGGCATGGGCATGAGCTTCATCTTCCCGCCGATCTGCGGCACCTGCTCTTTCCAGATCGAGCACATCCAGTCCGGCGCGAGATAGGCCACGGCGTACGCGTCGATGCGCTGCTGGTGACCGGCGGCGGAGAAGTCCTCGACGTCCGCCGCCACGCGGTCCGGCCCCACGCACCAGGACACCATCTCGGCGAGCAACTCGGCGTTGCGCTCGTTGGCGATCGTGGGCCGGCCCCCGGCGTCGAACAGGCCGTCGCCGCCCTGCAGCAGGAGCACCTCGACGTTGTCCAGGTGCGTGTACCAGAAGCCCAGCGCGAAGCGGTCGGGCGACGCGGGGTCGCCCATCAGTGGCCGCATCTTCTCAAAGAAGTCCGCCCAGGTCTCGACCCCGGACAGGTCGATGCCCGCGCCCTCCACGATGTCCGCCCGGTAGGCCAGCATGACCGGGTGGACGTCGTGCGGCAGCCCGAAGATCCGCCCCCGCGACGACCACGGCCCGAACGACGGCCCGTTGATCTGCTCCAGCAGGCCCTCCTCCGCCAGCCGGTCGGTGATGTCCAGAAAGCCGACCGCGTCGAGCGGCCCGGTGAACGCGCGGCCCACGATGGCCCGCTCGCACTCGATCAGGTCGGCGGTGGGCAGGCCGCTGAAGAAGCCGGACATCATCCGCCGCTCGATCGCGTGGATGCTCATCAGGCGCATGTCGAGGGGCCGGCCCACGTCCGCGCCGGCGCGGTCGAGCATCGGCCGGTACAGCGACTGGTGCGTGGGCGAGAAGACCCAGAGCACGACGCCATCGCCCCCGGGGCGCCCCGCCCCGAACAGCACGCCGACCGAGCAGGCCATCAGGCCGATCATCACCCACAGGCCGAGCGACAGCCCGCGGGCGGCGGAGACCATGGTGACGATCCGCATCGGGGCAGGCTCCGGGCGAGTGCCGACGAAAAAGGGGCCAGCAGCCGGCAGGCCGCCGAGCCCCATGAGGGAACCGGTGCGTCAGGCCCGGCGGCGGCGCGACGCGCCCAGCCCGGCGAACGCGAGCAGGGCGGCCGCGGAAGGCGCGGGCACCAGGCTGATGTTGTCGTACACCACGCCCGACGACTCGTAGTTGGTCGCGACGTTCATGAAGCCGATCTGGAAGATCTGGCCCTCCAGCGACGCGTCGATGAACAGCGAGAGCGAGGCCGAGCCCCAGACCGTGTCGGCCGTCGTCGTGTCGAAGGTCAGGAAGTGGGTCATCGCGTAGCCGTTGGCCGCGTCCAGCGTCTTGATGAACGCCGCGGCCGTCGAGGCGCCGGCCAGGTCGCCCCGCTTGTAGTCGAACGAGAAGGTCCAGGTCCGCCCCACGTCCGCGGCCCCGACCGTGTACTCGCGGAAGAGATTGGCCTCGATCAGGTTGCCCGCCGCGTGGTCGGCATTGTTGTAGTCGTTGTAGACGACCATCTGCTGCGATCCCTGGGCCGCCCCGCCCTGGCCTGCGGCGATGCTGGAGAACGCGGGCCCGCCGTTGGGCGCGGGGAAGGCGAAGTAGTTGTACAGGAAGTTGCCCGCCGGATCGAACACGTTGGCGCCCACCAGCCAGCCGTCGTCGCCCAGCGCGGTGGGCGAGGCCTGGTTGAGCGACTCGAAGTCCTGGGCATACGCCGCGATGTCCGCGGCGGCGAGCGGGGCAACGGACGCAAGGGCGGCGACGGTCGCGGCGGTCAGAACGGTTTTCATGGCTTCTCTCCCTCTTCTTCAGGTTTCAAGTCAACACGGAACGATCTCTCAACCTTCTTGCGCGGGTCAGACCGGCTGGACCGCGCGGGAACCCTCGACAATCCGGACCGGCTTGAGCGGCGGGAACGCCGTGCTGTCCAGCACCGCGAGCGTCGTCGGACGCACCTCCCGAAAACTGCCCGTCGCCTCACCGGTCAGCGACCGCGTCAGCCACCGCGCCGCCTCCAGCCCCAGGGCCTGCGCGTCCTGGCAGACCGCGGTGAACCGGGGGAAGGTCCGCATGCGGATGTCGCCGTCGTCAAAGCCCACGATCGACAGGTCCTTGGGCACCCGGATGCCCAGTTGCAGGCACCGGTGCAGGGCCCCCACCGTCGACAGGGGGTTGGTGAAGTAGATGGCCGTGGGCGGCTCGTCCTGGTCCAGCAGCGACATGAGCATCATCGACCCGCCCTCCGGGCTGGCCTCGGCCCGGACAACCAGCGACTCGTCGGCCTCGATGCCGGCCGCCCGCAGGCCCTCGCGATACCCCGCCTCGCGGTCTCGATGGTCCGAG
This sequence comes from uncultured Phycisphaeraceae bacterium, assembly GCA_964522095.1. Taxonomy (GTDB): domain Bacteria; phylum Planctomycetota; class Phycisphaerae; order Phycisphaerales; family UBA1924; genus UBA6054. The sequence goes on from CAZFSO010000008.1 coordinate 18,234, forward strand.
TCGGCCACCCGGTGGATGGCCAGGCCGATGCGCCGGTGCCCCAGGCCCACCAGGTGCTCGACCGCCTGTCGGGAGGTCCGGCGCGAGTCCGAGTCGATGTAGTTGACCTGCGGGCTGTCGCTGCGGTCGGCCACCAGCACCATCGGCACGCCGTCGGCGGCGATGGCCTCGGCCAGCCCGCTGTCGTCGAGCGGGCGGACGATCACGCCGCGCACGCCCTTGCGGTCAAAGAACTGCTCGTAGGTCTCGCTGGCGTTCTTGTCGCGGTGCACGTTGATGAAGGTCAGGTCGAACCGCCGCTCGTTGACGCCCTCGAGGATGCCGGCCAGCAGCACCGCCTCGAACGCGCCGAAGTCCGCCCGCACCGGCTCGCTGGGGTAGGCCAGCCCGATCACGTTCGTCGGCTTGCGCCCCACCGACGGGCGGTACCCCGTGCGGTCGGCGGTCTGGAGCACGCGCTTGCGCATCTCCTCGCTGACGCCGGGGTGGTTGTTGAGCGCGCGCGACACCGTCGCGACCGACACGCCCAACTCGTCCGCGATGGCGCGCACGGAACTCACTTAGTCAACTCCGATGCCGGCTGCTCGCTCGACGCGGCGGTCGATGAGGGACCACAGAACGGTCATCGTGCTGCGGACCTGCTCGTCCTTCTCCTCGAACAGGTCGCGGGGCGCGAAGTTGCCGACGTGCCCGTCCACGAACGCGAAGTTCGCCGTTCCGTCGACACCGACCGTATTGCTGTTGCGCCGCGGGTGGCGGTAGTACGGGATGTCGCTCTTCGGCATGACGGCAGTGGTGCCGCCGAGCTCCGGCGAGATCCCTCCGAGGAGGTTCTGCGAAGTCCAGTTGCCGTTGAAAGGGTGACGGTAGAACGAGTCGCGGATCCCGTCACCACCTCCGAAGCGCTCGGCCGGAAGTTGCCGGCCCCCGATGGTGAGCAGGCTGAACCACCGCGTCTCGCCGTAATCATTCTGCGTCTCGGATCGCCAAGTCCCCCACGCCTCTCCGAACAGGATCAGTTGGCCCGCGAAGCCGGTGTCGTCCTTGAACCCTTGTCCCTTCTGATACGTGTCGGACCCTTGGTGTGTGCCGGGGCGTAGAAACCTTGGGAGCCCGGTCGGCTCATGCATGTAGTTCGTTACCTCGGCGACAGAGGCCGCCCAGTGGTTCATCGTGTATGAACGGTCGCCATCCGGGTGGTTCGGGCAGGCCATCACCCCGCCCCCCACGGTCGGGCTCTTGTCGTTGTCGAACGTCACGTTGCGGAACTCGCCTTCGGGCAGGTACTTCCCGATTCGATTGACGTCGTACCAGCCCATTCCATTCTTGCCGTTCTCCGGGTCGAAAACGCCGGGTCCGCCAAGTGCTGGCGGGAACTGACCTCGATAATCCCCCGCGTAGATGAGCGTCGCCAGCGCCACCTGCCGGATGTTCGTCTGGCAGATCACCCCCCGCGCCGTGTCCCGCGCC
>CAZFSO010000008.1:19803-48410 GCA_964522095.1 uncultured Phycisphaeraceae bacterium
CCTCTGGTCTGCCCTTTGATCCGCATGTGGGTGCTCCCTCGAAGACCCGATAACCGACCGTGCGCTCGCCCCCGCGGCCGAGCGGGGAACGAAACAGTTACATCAGTGTGCCCGAGATCCGCCCCCGTGTCAAGCCGTCCGTCGCCCGATCGGAAAAAACCGCGACACGCGGCGCAACCCGGCGTCCTGACGACGTTTCTGCTCGCCTGGCGTCGGCGGCGGCCGGGCGCGTCGCACCCCGCGACGGACCGAAAAGTCACCCGGCCGCCGCGCGGCGCCGGAACGGAACAGTTACACTGACGCCATGATGACCCGCCTGACCCTCGCCGTCGCCATGCTCGCCGCCACGGGATGCCGCGCCGCCGAGCCGGCCCATCCGGCACCCGACTGGTCCGCGCTCGGCCCGGCCTCCACCGTCGAGGTCCGCACCACCGAGCAGGGCTACGAACTGGTACGCAACGCCGAGCCATTCTTCGTCCGCGGCGTCGGCGGCCAGCGGTCCCTGGACCGCCTCGCCGCCCTGGGTGCCAACGCGATCCGCACCTGGGACGCCGAGGGCATCGACGACCTGCTCAACGAGGCCCACGCCAACGGGCTGGCCGTCTGCGTGGGCATCTGGCTGGTCCACGAACGCCACGGGCACGACTACAACGACCCCCAGGTCCGGCGCGAGCAACTCGACAAGGTCCGCCGCCTGGTGACCCGCTACCGCGAGCACCCCGCCGTGCTCGCCTGGGGCGTGGGCAACGAGGTGGAACTCGGGGGCGACCTGGACCTTGCCCTGCGGTCCGTGGAGGAAGCCGCGGCCCTCATCAAAACGCTCGACACGAACCACCCCACCGTGGCCATCGTCGCGGAGATCGGCGAGGACAAGGCCCGGCGCATCGCCGCGGAGTGCCCGAGCATCGACGTCCTCGGCGTCAACGCGTACGGCGGGGCGTCGTCGGTCCCCGAGAGATTGCTCGCCCAGGGTTACGACGGCCCGTACATGATCACCGAGTTCGGCCCGCTGGGCCACTGGGAAGGCCCGAGCACCGAGTGGGGCGCCCCGATCGAGGCCTCCAGCCACGACAAGGCCGAGTTCTACGCCCGCAGTTATCAGGGCGGCGTCGCCTCGCAGCACCCGGGCCGGTGCCTCGGGTCGTTCGCGTTCCTGTGGGGCAACAAGCAGGAAACCACCGAGACCTGGTTCGGCCTGCTCCTGCCCACCGGCGAGACCACCGAGGCCGTCGACCGGCTCAGCGCGTTCTGGACCGGACGCCCCGTCACGGCCCACGCCCCGAAGGTGGCCGGGATCGACCTGTCCGGCGCGGACCCGGCACGCCTGTCACCCGGCCAGGCGTTCAGCGCGACGGTGCTGGCCTCCGACCCCGATGGCGACGACCTCGCCGTCGAGTGGCGCATCCTGGAGGAGACGTCCGACCGCAAGTCCGGCGGCGACGCCGAGCGCGCCCCGCCCGCGGTGCCCGGGCGCGTGATGTCGACCGACGGCCTCGACGCCCGGCTGCTCGCGCCCGACCGGCCCGGGCACTACCGCCTGTTCGTCACCGTCCGCGACGGCACCGGGCGGGCCGGGACCGCGAACCTCCCGGTCCGGGTTGTGGAGCCCTGAGAGCCGCCCGGTCAGGGGCAACCCGCGCCGTACAGGTCGATGAACCCGATCAGGTCGAAGATGTCCGGCACGCCCTGCGGCGGGGCGATGTCCGCCGCCGGGTCGCCCGCGGCGAACAGGTCCATGTACGCCAGCAGGTCGAACAGGTCGACCGTCCCGAACGGTTCCGCCAGGTCGGCGTCGGAGCAGCCACCTTGGCGCGTCAGACGCATCCAGTTGAAGTTGAAGCCCGCCCCGGCGTTGACGACGGCGAAGCGGAGCGTCTGAACCCCGGCCTCCAACTCGAGCTCGGTCGAGACCGTCTGCCAGGCCTGCCAGCCGCCGGTATTCGGCACGCCGACCGGCCCGGTCAGGTCGGCCCCGTCCGCTTCGAGCCGGAACGCCCCGCCGCTGTTCGGCGAGGCAACGCGGGTTTCGAGCAGGTAGGTACCGGGGGTCTGCACGTCGACGGTGTACGCGAGCCACTCGCCGCTGGAGATCCAGCCGACGTTGTGGCCCCCCTCATCGCAGACCTGCACGTCCACGTCGCCGTCCCGCAACTGCCCGCCCTGGTTGCCGACGTCCGTGTCGTGGTACGCCTCGCCCGGGTAGCCCTCGTCGAAGTGCTCGGCCTCGATCTGCCCCGGCACCGCGTGGGCCACGCCGCCGAAGGGCGTCTGCGCCCGCCGGTAGACGCGCACCCAGTCGACCTCCATGGTCTGCGGGAACTGTGAGGAGCCGTCCGGGTAGCCCGGCCAGTCCCCCCCCACCGCCACGTTCAGCAGCAGGTGGAACTGGTGGTCGAACGGGGCGCGCGGGTTGGAGGGCGCGGCCGAGGAGAACCACTGGTTGGCGTTGACCCGGTGGTACTCGACGCCGTCGAGGTACCAGCGGATCTGGTTTGGGTCCCACTCGATGGCGTATTCGTGGAAGTCCGCGGTGTAGTCGACCCCGCCCGCCACCGACCCGCCGTTCGAGGCGTTGTTGGGCCAGTTGCTGCCGAAGTGGATCGTGCCGTGCACGCGGGTGCCGTGGTTGATCGACTCCATGATGTCGATCTCGCCTGAGGACGCCCACCCGCCGTAGGGCGAGCCGGTCGGCAGCATCCAGAACGCCGGCCAGATGCCGCGCGTGCCGGGGATCCTGATCCGGGCCTCCACGCGTCCCCACTTGACGTCGACCTTGCCCGCGGTGCGGATCCGGGCCGAGGTGTACGAGCGTCCCCCGAAGTTCTGCTGGCGGGCCGTGATCTTCAGCGTCCCGTCCGACACCGAGACGTTCCCGGCCATGTTGGTGTAGTACTGCAGCTCGTTGTTGCCCCACCCCGCGGGCAGGCCGTAGGCGGTCCCGGTGCCCGTCTGGGCCTCCCAGAACTGGGACTTCAGGGCCGAGCCCTCGAACTCGTCCTGCCAGTGCAGGACCCACTGGGCCCGGGCGGCCGAGCCGGACGCCGCCAGGAGGCAGCAGGCGGTGCAGATGGTCCGGCGCATGGCGAGTCTCCCGGGGGGCGTGGCCCGCTGCTCCGGCGGGGCCCGGGCCCATTCAAGCAGAAACCGGACGCGGATGCAACCGTAACTGTTTCAGAATCGCGCTCTCGTCGCACCCGGACAGCCCCGAAACCGCCGGAGATCGCCCGCACGACCGGGAATAATCCCGAAATCGCTTGCGAGCGTGCCCGAGTAACAGTTACAATCCTCTCAGCCGGCCCCCGTGTGGCGCCGGATCACCGAAGAGAGGGATTCAAGATGAAGACCACCACGATCGCGGCGACCCTGGTCGCCTCGGCGGCGCTCACCGCCCACGCCAACATCGCCGTCAACGGCGGCTTTGAGGCCGGCGTCGGCGCCGACGCCGACAACTGGAACGAACTGGCCATCTTCGGCGGGTCGGCCGCCTCCACCGCCGCCCGCGTCGCCGGCGGGCACTCCGGCGACTGGGCCATCGAGTTGAGCGTGACCGGCGCGCCCGACTACGGGCCGGTCGCCGAGATCCAGCAGCAGACCGCGGTCGGCTCGGTCGCGGGCGGGACGGAGTTCAACTTCAGTTTCTGGGCTATTGGCACGCCCGGGCCCGGCTCGGTCGCGTTCTACGAGGTTCTGTGGTTCGACGGCGACGCCAGCAACGGCGGCGGCCCCCAGGGCTCGGCCACCGGTCTGCAGGCGTTCTCGTTCGGCGACACCTGGTCGGAGATCAGTTTCACCGGCATGGTCGCCCCCGCCGGCGCGGACTCCGTGCTGATCCAGATCCGCCTGGTCACCGGCGCCTTCGACGGCGCTTCGGGACACATGCTGGTCGATGACGTGTCCTTCGCCGTCGTCCCCGCGCCGGCCGGCGTGCTGGCGCTGGGCGGCCTGCTCGGCGCGGCGGCGGCCCGGCGCCGGCGCTGAACTCGCCCGGGTGCGTCGATCCCAACCGTTCATCGTGGCCCCGTCGACCGGCGGGGCCGCGGCGTTTTTGCGTATCATGCCGCGAGCACGGCCCCGTAGCTCAGCGGTGAGAGCAAGCGACTCATAATCGTAAGGTCCCCGGTTCGAATCCGGGCGGGGCTATTGATCGGGTCCGGGTCGCTGGGGGCGGCCTCGGCACTCACACGTCCAGGTCCGCCACCACCATCGCGTGGTCCGAGGTGTCCAGGCCGCTCGCCCGGTCGACGTGGCAGTCCGTCACCAGTCTGGCGGCGGCCTTGTTCGCCAGCAGGTAGTCGATCCGCCAGCCGCGGTCCAGCGCCCGGGCCTGGCCGCGGTTGGACCACCACGAGTATGGGCCGTCGACGTCGCCGTACTTCTCGCGCACCAGGTCCGCCCAGCCCTGGCCGAGGAGTTCGCCGAACCATGCCCGCTCGTGCGGCAGGAACCCCGAGTTCTTTTCGTTGGCCTTGGCGTAGAAGATGTCCCGGGGGGTATGGGCGATGTTGAAGTCGCCCCCGAGGATCGTCGGGACCTTGGACTTCGCGTACGCCGCCGACCATTCCTTAAAAAAGCCCAACCAGCGGTCCTTCTCCGCCTGGCGGTGCGGCCCCGAAGAACCGCTCGGCAGGTACACGCTGACGAACCGCACCGGTCCCACGCGGCAGACGACTACCCGGCCCTCGCTGTCCGCCTGCCCGCAGCCCCGCGCCTCATCCTTCAGACCGGGCCTGGCCCACACCGCGGTGCCCGAGTAGCCGAGTTTCTCGGCCGGGTGCCACGCCGCCTGCCAGGGGGCCGGGGTGTGCCACGGGTCGGGAATCTGCTCGGGCGTGGCGCGAACCTCCTGCAGGAGCAGCACTTCCGGGTTGACGCGCTCCACGTGCCCGACGAAGCCCTTGCGCAGGGCGGCACGGATCCCGTTGACGTTCCAGGTCGCCACGCGCATGGGCCGCACTGTATGCGCAGGGGCGGCCCGATATGCTCCGGCATGGACACCAACCGCCCCGCCATCGTCATGGCCGGCATCCCCGCGACCAACCTGGCCCTGTACCACCGCATCCGGTTCATGGTGGGCGACCCCGCCGCCTGCGCCGAGGTGCCCGCGCCGGACGGCTCGTGGACGCGGGTGCTGATCGTGCGCGACATCGAGCTCGACCGAGCCCGACGCCACGCGGTGGCCGACGCCGTTCACGCCCCCGCGGACTTCGCGCCCGCCGAGGGCCTGTCCGGCGACCGGGAGACCGCGACGGCCCAGGCCCTGGCCGAGTGCCTCTTCCGCGCGGGGGTCACCGAGGCGGTCGTCGATCGCTCGCTGCCGTTTTCGTTCGCCCACCACATGATGGAACGGGGCATCGTCCTGCGGTACGACCCCGCGCTCGGGGTCGCCGCCCGGCGGTCGAAGGACGCGCAGGAAGTGGCGAACCTGCGCGCGGCGCAGGACCTGACGGAGCGGGCCATGCGCATGGCGTGCGAGACCATCGCCCGTGCGACACCCGACGCCCACGGCGTGCTGCTGCACGAGGGCGAGCCGTTGACCAGCGAGCGGGTCCGCACCATGATCGACCTGTTCTGCCTGCAGCACGGCGCGACCACCCCCCACGGCTCGATCGTCGCGGGCGGCCCGGTGGGCGCCGACTGCCACCACCGCGGCGAGGGCCCCCTGCGCACCGGCCAGCCGGTGATCGTGGACATCTTCCCGATGGTCCAGGCGACCCGGTATCACGGGGACTGCACCCGCACCGTGGTGCACGGCGACGTGCCGGCCCAGGTCGCCGCGATGCACGCGGCCGTCGTCGAGGCCAAGGCGGCCGCCCAAGCGGCCGTGCGGGCCGGGGTCACCGGCGAGGCGGTCCACCTGGCGGCCATTGACGCGATCGAGCGGCACGGGTTCGCCAGCGGCATCCCCGCTCCCGACGCCGACCCGTCGTTCACGAGCATGGTCCACGGCACCGGCCACGGCATCGGGCTGGAGGTCCACGAGCCGCCGCTGCTCGACCGCAAGGGTCCCAGGCTGGTTGTCGGCGACGCGTTGACCATCGAGCCGGGGCTCTACGCCAAGTCCGTCGGCGGCGTGCGCATCGAGGACATGGTGATCGTCACCGAGGACGGCTGCGAGAACCTCAACACCCTGCCCGAGGGCCTCGCCTGGGCCTGACCGCCTACGCCTCGCCGAGGTCGTGCACCGCGGGGCCGATGAGCATCCGGCCACGGCAGTCGAAGCGGCTGCCGTGGCAGGGGCAGTCCCACGAGGACTCGACCTCGTTCCAGCGCACGACGCACTTCATGTGCGGGCACACCGCCGACCGCGTGTGCAGCACGCCGTCGGGCGAGCGGTACACCGCCAGTTTCTTCGCCCCGTCGCGCACGATCGCGCCCGTCCCGGGCCGCACCTTGTCCGCCGAATCGACCTCGCCCGCGGTCAGGTAGTCCTTGAACATCGAGGCGGCGTTGAGGTTCTCCTTGAGGAACTCGCCGGGTGAGCGCAGCGGCTTGCGGTTCGGCGCATAGACCGTCGCCCACGGGTTGTCGCGTCCTGCGATGAGGTCGGCGACCAGCATCGCGCCCAGGGTGCCGTGCGTCAGGCCCATGCCGCTGTCGCCGGTGATCAGGTAGCACGCCCCGTCGCCCCGCGTGGGCGCGCGTCCGATGAAGGCGATGCCGTCCGCGGGCTCGGAGACCTGGCCCGACCAGCGGGCCACCACCGCGCCGCTCTCGGGGAACGTCGCCCGCGTCCAGGACTCCAGGCGGCGGAACGCTGACGACTCGCCACCCTCGGGGGCCTGGCCCGTCTTGTGGTCCGCACCGCCGACGATCAGCACCTCGCGGCCGCCCGTCCGGTGCAGGCGGACGTAGTGGTACGGGTCCTCCATGTCCCACCAGAGCGCATCGGCGAAGGCGCCCTGCGGCATCTCCACGGCGACGATGTACGTCCGGTACGGGGCCATCTTGGTGTACACGCCGGTCCAGTTGATCGGCGCCGGCACGTTGGTCGCCGCCACGGCGTGGTCGGCCGTGATGACCGACCCGTCCGCCAGCCGCGCCTCGACCGGCCCGTCGCCGGAGAGTTTCTCGACCCGCGTCCCGATGCGGAACCGCACGCCCTTGCGCGCGAGCGCCTCGGTCAGGCCGCACAGGTAGCGCAGCGGGTGGAACCGCGCCTGGTTCGGGAACCTCAGGCAGGCCCGCTCGACCCCCCCACGGCTGGGCGCGGCGCGGGCGTGCTCGACCCCCTGGACGCCGACGCGCCGGGCGGCCTCGAACTCCTTCTCCAACGCGGACTCGTCGACGCTCCCCGGGAACAGCATGCCGTCGATGCGCTCGAAGTCGCAGTCGATGCCTTCCTCCCGGGCGATGCGCTCGATGCGGTCGATCGCCGTGGCGTGGCTCTCGTAGTGGATCCGCGTGGTCTCCAGCCCGTGCACGCTCTCCAGGTGCGCGAACCGGTCGTCCAGCACGCTGGACAGGTGGGCGCTGGTCCGGCCCGTCTGCCCCTGCCCCACCGGCTTCTCGTCAACGACCACCACCTCGCGGCCCTCGACGGCCAGCAGATAGGCCGTGGTCAGGCCAGCAACTCCGGCGCCGACGACGCACACCTCCGCACGCTCAACCGGCCCGGACGTGTACGAAGGGGACGGGGCGTCCTCGTACCAGAGCGGGCGTGTGGGGGCGTTGGCGCCGTCGCCGCTTGCCTGCTCGCTCATTTCGACCGCCGGCCCGAGGAGCCGCCCTTTTCCCTGGATTCCTTGGTGCGTCCCTCCTCGGAACGCTGCTTGTTGACCGTGCGGGCGGCGATCTCCTTGGCCCGCTCAGTGGAGCGGCCGCGCTCGAGTTCGCTGTCCTTCACGTGCTCGTACTGGCGCTCGTCCTTGGATGACCATGATTTGGGCATGTCGTGCCTTTCCGCGGCGTGAGCCGCACCCCGGGCCCCGACACAACATGACCCGCGCCCGTGAAGGGCGCATGAAACCAGCGGAAAAAATCTTGCAAACGGGCCGGCGGCGGTCTGGCGGGACTCAGCGCCCGCCGCTCGCCTTGCCCTGGGCCGCGACCGCGGCGGCCGCCGCTTCCACCGCCGCCGCGTCGCCCAGGTAGCGGCTGGAGATTGGGCGCAGCGCGTTGTCGAGTTCGTACACCAGCGGGATGCCCGTGGGCACGTTCATCTCGACGATGCCGTCGTCGGAGATGCCGTCGAGGTACTTGATCAGCGCCCGCAGCGAGTTGCCGTGGGCGGCGACCAGCAGGCGTTTGCCGGCACGGATCTTCGGGCCGATCTCCTGCTCCCAGTAGGGCACGACGCGGTCGACCGTGTCCTTCAGGCACTCGGTGACGGGCAACTCGGCCCGCGGGACGTCGGCGTACCGCCGGTCGTGGCCCGGCCAGCGTTCGTCCTGCTGTTCGAGCGCGGGCGGGGGTACGTCGTAACTGCGTCGCCAGACCTTGACCTGATCGTCGCCGTGCCTGGCCGCCGTCTCGGCCTTGTTCAGACCCTGCAGCGCCCCGTAGTGACGCTCGTTGAGTTTCCAGGACCGCGTCACCGGCACCCACATCAGGTCCATCTCCTCGAGCACGTGCCAGAGCGTCCCGATCGCCCGCTTGAGCACCGAGGTGTAGGCCTCGTCGAAGGTGAAACCCTCGCCGCGTAGCAGACGCCCGGCGGCGATCGCCTCCTCGTGGCCCTTCTCGGACAGGGGCACGTCGGTCCAGCCGGTGAACCGGTTCTCCTTGTTCCAGACGCTCTCGCCGTGGCGGATCAGGACCAGCGTGTGCATGGGAGGGCTCCTTGCGGGCAGGATCGTGGCATCTTAGCCGGCGACGATCAGGCCCCGCGCAGCGTCGAGCACCGGCACCGTGTCCGTGACGGATCGGCGCGCACAGAAGCGGACGTCGTCCTCGAACCCCAACTCCGTCAGGCGGCGCGCGTGGGACGAGCGGGCGACCGCGGCCGGGATGCCGCCCGAGGCCCCGACCGAGCCCGTTGCGCGCTCGAACGCCGCGTCCGCGGCCGGCGTCCTGGTCCAACCGCGCAGCCGATCGACGAGCAGGCCCGCTGCCAGCCCGTCCTCATCGGAGGGCGCGCCGTCGGTCCCGGAACAGACGATCAGCGTGTCACGCCCGAACGACGCCAGGCGCTCGGCGACCGCGTCGAGGTTGGTCAGGGCTGCCGTCACGCACACCTCGGCGAGCCGCACGCGCTCGATGGCGGCCGTGCCGTTGGTGGTGCTCAGGATCACCACCCGCCCGCGCACCATCTCCGGCGAAACCCGGGCGGGCGAGTTGCCGAGGTCGAAGCCTTCCGGCGGGACGCCGCCACGTTCGCCGCCGAGGAGGGCGTCGGGCTCGCGTTCCCGCGCGTCTCGCGCGTCGGCGATCCCGGCGACGGCTCGGATGCCGGCGCACCCCGCGTCGAGCAGCGCGGCGATCATCGTGGTCGCCCGGAGCACGTCGATGACCACCGCCACCGGCGGCAGCGCCGCCGGGACGAGCCCGGGCAGTTCCGCGACGTCGACGCGCGGCATCAGCGGCCCGCGACGGGGAGCCCTGCCGTCGGGCGGGGGAACCAGGATGCCTCGAACGCGTCGACGCTCACCCCGGCTGGCACGACCATCCCGAACAGGGCGTCCCTCGCGGCGTCACGCTCGGAGGGCGTGAGTTCCAGGAGGTCGATCGCCCGGACCACGCGGGCGAGTTCCACGAGCGTCTCGGCGCGACGCATGTCCGTGGACGCGGCGAAACCGGTCAGGTCGGCGGGCCGGCCCGCCGCCGACCAGTCGGCCCAGAGGCCGGCGATGTCCGCGCGGACGCGCTCGGTCTCGGCCCTCGACTCGCCGTCTTCGGCGCGCTCGCCGAAGAGGGCGACGTACGCGGCGGTCAGGCGGTGCAGCGACCGGCGCGAGAATCGTTCGAGGGTCGCTTCCTGCGCGACTTCGGTGTCCACGAGCACCCGCTTCGGCCCGTTCGCGGGCTCGGACGGGACCGCCCGCGGATCGATGCTGGGGGAAACGTCGAACCCGAGTTCCTCGAGCACCTGGGCGTCCGCCAGCAGGCGGTCGTCGGTGCGGAACGGCACGTCGATGCCCGCGGAGAACGCCTCGGCCGGGTTGGCGCGGCTCGCGCCGTCCTGGGTCGAGAACGCGGCGAGGTCGTAGGCGTACAGCAGCCCCTCTGTGCCGGGCAGCACGCCCAGGAAGCGCTCGATCCCCGCCCCGCCCTCGATGATCTCGATGGGAAGCCCGGCGGCGTCGCCAGCGCCGCTCTCGTTCGCGATGACGACCTGCCCGGCGCCGATCACGGCCGATCCCGGGTCCGCCACGATGGTCCCCTCGAGCAGGACGTCACCGGCGGCGATGAGTTCGGCCCCGGCGTCCGATGCGGCGCTTTCGTCACGGTCGGCCTCGTTCTCCTGGCCGTCCAGCGTTCCGGCCACGCGCCCGAGCAGGCGGATCTGGCCGTCAGTGCCGAGCGAACGCAGCGACAGATCGCCGACCACGGTGAGGTCCCCCACCTCGATGAGCGTCGATTCCGCGCCCGCGGCGGTCATGGCCAGGGAGCCGAAACTGAGGATCTTCTGGCCGCGTCCGGCGCGGATCGAGTCGGTCGCGACGACCTGGAAGAGCGTGCTGAGGTCGGTCGCCGACAGCGAGGTCAGGTCCAGCCCGGCCATCGCGGCGTTGGCGAACAGGAAGGTCGACACCGACGGCGAACCCGCCAGGTCCGACCCGAACCGGATGTTGCGGAACGCCCCGCCCCCCAGGCCGAGTTCCATGCCGCCCGCGACGCCGATCGAGCCTTGGAACTTGAACGGCGTGCGGCCCTCGCCGACGCCGGCCCAGGCCTCGCCGTCGTACTCGAACGCGACATCGGAGGCGCCGTAGACCTCGGAGTACAGGTTGCCCGCGAACAGGGCGGTGCCCAGCCCGGTGTGGAAGACGACCGAGTCGCCGGTCACCGCGACCGGGGCGTAGAAGTTCATGTCGCCGTTGACGCGGACGTCGCCGCCGACGCGGACGAGGCCGGCCTCGGCGTGCAGGCCGCCGAGCCTCCGGTCCCCGGTGTCGCCCACGCCCCCGTTGAGGCTGACCACGCCGTCCCCGGCGAACAGCCCGAGCGTGTGGTACGCGCCGGCCTCGGAATAGATGGTTCCCGAGGCGTCGATGTGCGTGCCGTCGATGAGGGACAGGGTGACGTCGTTGGTCAGGGTGGTGACGCCGTCGAGTTCGATGCCCCCGCCGGTGGCGGTCAGATCCGCCCCGAGCGTGATGGCCCCGTTGTCGCGCGCGACCAGTTCGATGTGCCCGGCGTGGACCGACACGTCGCCGGTGTCGGAGATGTTGCGCGAGCGGACGAGGATGCTGTTGCCCGTTGCCAGGAGCGACCCGCCGCCCAGGTGGAGCGCCTCGTTGATCTCGATGCGCCCGTTGGAGAACGGGTCCGCCGGCGCCGGCTGGCCCGGGTCGGCGGCGTTGAGCACCAGGTTCAGCGACAGCCCGTCGGCGGTGTAGGCCCCGCCGTGCAGCAGGATCGACCCGGCCGCGTTGAGCGTGAGGGTCGACTCGCCACCGGCGAGTTTGAGGAACTGGGCGGTCTCCATCTGGACGATCTCGCCCGACCCGTTGCCGAGGGGGTTGAAGGTCGTCAGCGTGACGTCCATGCCGGAGTTCAGCGCCGCGTTGATGAGGTCCACGCCCACCACGGCGGTGTCCATCGGCCCCCAGCCGCCCAGCGAACCCAGCGAACCGGGCGCGATGATGATGTTGGTCGGGTCGATGAGCCACAGCCCGCCCTTGCCGTGGGCGGCGGTCGCGTCGACCATGCGCGAGATGCGCAGGCCGAGCAGGCCAGAGGTCTCGATGAACCCCCCGTCGCCCGAGACGGCGCCGCCGCGCGCGGTCAGGTGACCGTCGACGTTGGTGAACGAGTCCGACCAGACGACGATCGACCCGCCGTCGCCGGCGACGATCGCGTCGGCGTGGACGGAGGAGTGCTCGTCGACGTGGACCGTCTCGGCCCTGTCGGCCTCGGTGTCCGCGTGGGGGTTGCCGCCGATGACGACCGAGCCGCCGCCGTGCGTGCCGGACGCGTCGACCGTGGCGCCGAGCAGTTCGACCGACCGGCCGAGCAGGGTGACCTCGCCGCCGACGTCGCCTTGGCTCGCCGTGATCTCACCCGAGACCACCGCGCGCCCGCCCCCGGCGTGCACGGTGACCGCGCCGGCCTCGATCGAGCCGGTGTTCCACGCCGCGAGCGAGAAGAGGTCGCCCGCCGCCATGTCCACGCCGGTCTGGCCGGACGGCGAGAGGTGGTCCGCGTCGGGCGCACTGGGGACGTCCACCTGCACGAAGACGCGGCCGAGTTGCTCGCCGATGAGGACCCGCTCGCCCGCGGCCATCACCACCGTGCCGTTCGGGGCCGAGATTGTCCCGTGATTGGCCACGCGGGCCCCGACGAGCGCCACCAGGTCGGCGCGCAGGTGCCCGCGGTTCTCCACGATGCCCCGCGCGTCGGTGAAGCGGTTGATGCCCGCGATGAAGTCGGTGTTGGACAGGTTGCCCGCGGCCGCGTAGAGCGCCCCGACGTTGACGACCGAACCCTGCCCGAAGATCACGCCGGCCGGGTTGACGATGTACACCTGCCCGTTGGCCAGCAGGCTGCCCATGATCTCCGTGGGCACGCCGGAACTGATGCGGTTGAGCACCTTGGCGTCCAGGCCCGGCATAAGGAACTCGACCGTGTAGCCGGCCTCGATGTTGAAACTCAGCCAGTCGATGATGGTCAGTTCGCCGGTCAGGATCTTCAGGTAGTCGTCCCCGAAGATGAACTCGGCCGAGCCGTGCGTGACGTCACCGCCCTCCGGTTCGGCGCGCGCGGGGGCGACGGCCAGGCCGCAGGCGGCGACCAGCGTCAGGGCGGCCAGGCCGGGGCGGGACAGCATCGGGTTCTTCGCGTTCATCTCTACCTCCGGGCGGGCTCCGCCGCCGGCTCTAGAACAGCAGGGTTGCCGAGAAGTGCAGCCGGGTGTCCCCGACGGTGGTGGTCCGGTTGGCGCCCTCGCCCACGTCGGTCAGGGCCATGCCGAAGTCTGTGCGCACGGTCAGGTTGCGCTTCAGGCGCATCTCCGCGCCAACGCCCACGCCGACGAGCGTCTCGTCACGCTCGAAGAACGGCGCGTCGTTCTGCGTGACGCGGGCCGCGTCGACGAAGCCCTTGAGCACCAGGTCCCAGTCCGCGCCGCCGTAGGCACGCGTGCGCCGGCCCCGGAACGGGCGTCCGAAGATGGTCGCCGGCTCGGGCGCGATCGAACCCGCCCGGCCCAGATGGAAGCGGTACTCTGCGGAGGCGATCAGGGCGTTGTCTCCCACGACGTCCGACTCGTCGTATCCCCGGACGGTCGAGAAGCCGCCCGCGACCATCTCGAAGTTGGGCACCAGGCGGTGGCCCAGGGCGTGCTGACCCCGGACGGACAGGGCGAGTTCATGGGCCAAAGTCATCGCGTCCGGTCCCCGGTCCCCGCGGAAACCCGCCGGGTCGAACCAGGGCTCCAGGAACCGCGTGTGATACCAAGAAGCGCGGAGCACCGCGAACTCGTGGTCCACGCCGAAGCGGCCGAGTTCCTGCACGCCGATCTCGTCCGTGCCCGCGACCGACGCCCAGTTGCCCTCGATGCTCGCCTCGGCGAAGGTCTGCTTGAGCGGCGTCGACCGCTCCCAGCGCACCCCGGCGTAGGGCAGGAAGAAGTCTTCCGAGCCCTCGATCAGGAAGAGCCGGTTCTCCACCTCGACCGACTCGAACCGCGCCCCGACGAACACGTCCAGGAAACGGTCCCCGTCCTGCAAGACGTTGAAGGCGACCTCCGCCCCGACCTCGTACCCCTCGCCCACGAAGTTCTCAAAGCCCAGGCCCACGTCCGCGGCCGTGTACTCGTTCCACCGCCCGCGCACCGTCGCCCGGGCGCGGGGCCCCAGGTCGAACGAGTACGAAGCCAGCAGCGCGTGCGTCTCGTCGAAGCCGGCGGTGATGTAGTCCAGCCGGAGCACGTCGTCGCGACCGGTCAACTGGTTGTGGACGAACCCGAAGCGGTACTGCCAGCGATCGGTGCTCTCGCTGCCGGTGTTGCTGGCCTGGGTGAACGCGGTCCACTGCTTCGGCTCGCTGATGAGCAGGTCCACGACCACGTCGCCCGGCTGCGCGCCCGGCGCCACCGCCGCTTCGACCGACCGCCCGGGGTGCCGGTTGAACCGGGCGATCTGCTCGTCCAGCGCGGGCCGGGTCAGCAGGTCGCCCACGCCGAGCCGGTTGCGCCCGCGCAGCCGGACGTGGGCCGCGTGGTTCACGTTGGAGTCGTCGTTGTCCGACCGCTCGGCGATCCGGTCGCCCGCCGCGACGGTGCGCACCTGGCCGATCGCCGCGCGCCAGACCAGCACGGTCAGTTCCGTGTCGCCGTCCGGCCGCAGGTCCTCGCGGGTCGTCTGGTAGGCGACCTCACCCGCGTCGGGCGTCACGAGGTGGCCGATCATCCCGAACTCGTGCTCCAGCGCGTCGCGAACGCCCCGGTTGATCGCCGCCAGCCCGGAGGCGTACAGACGCACCGTCCGAGAACCGTCGAACGAGCCCAGGCGGACCGCCTCGACCGGTCCCCCCGCCACCGGACCGATGTAGCCGTCGCTGGTGGGGGTCAGGAGCACGACGACGTCGCGCAGTCGCCCCGGATCCGGCAGGTCGGGGTGCGGGAGGGCGTACGCGAAGACAAGCCGGGAGACCGGGTAGGCCGGGCCGTCATGCTGGGGGTCCGGCGTGGCCCAGTCTTCTCCTGGCGGGACGGCCCACGCCGCACGGGCGGGCACGCTCAGAACGGCCAGGGCGACAGCAATCGAGATCCAGAAAGACAAACGCACGTCCACCTCGTTTTCGTTGGGAGGTGCAGTGTAACCGGAACCGGGCCGGAACAGGTCAATCGGGTCCGGAAAAACCGGCAACGCGTTGGCGGCGCGGTGCTTTGTCCGGCGGTTTCTGCCGACCGGTCAACCGCCGCGCGGGTCCGGCCGATCCGTGTCGCATGTCACTCAAGCACCACGCCGGACGGATCTGCGTCGCCCTCCTGGCCCTGGGGGCTCTTCCTGGGTGCCTCGGCGGGCAGACGCGCGACAACGTCGGGCACTCGACGCAAGCCACGCAGGCAGTGCTCGCCGAGATCGGCCTGCGCGCCGCGCCCGTCGTGAGCGAGCACCGCCCCGCAGGCCCGTCCCTCGTCGCCGGCGACGCGATCGCCTGGCGCTGGGCGCTGGCCTTCGGGAAGGCCCCGCCGCTCGACGCCCCCGCGACCAGGTTCGCGACCGCGGAGTGAGGTCAGGGCCGGTTGGCGGCCCGGGCCATCATGTCTCGGAACGCCGTCACGTCCAGCGCGTTGATCTGGCCGTCGCGGTTCACGTCGGCCCGACGCTGCCCGGCCTGGTGCGCAACCAGAAACGCGTTGAAGTCCGCCGCCCCGATGCGGCCGTCGCCGTCGGCGTCGTACCGGCGCACGAACGCGTCGATCTCCCGACGCTCGCGCATGGTCTGGAAGGCGTTGTTGCGCTCGTCCTCGTCGAGCAGTCCGTCGCCGTCGCGGTCGAACTGCTCGGCCATGCGCTGCATCCACTCGTCCTGCCGGGCCTGCTGGCGTCGCTCCATCTCGAGCAACTCGTCCTCGCTGAGCACGCCGTCGCCGTCGCGGTCGAACTGCTCGAGCAAGCGGGCCTGCATCCGGGCTTCACGCCTCGCCTGGGCCTCAAGGAGGGCCTGACGCTCGGCGTCGCTCAGCAGGCCGTCCCCGTCCGCGTCGTAACGGTCCAGGATGCGCTGGCCGGCGGGCGATGCCAGCAGGTTGTCGATCCGCTCGTCGTCGGTGTCACCCAGGCGTTTCTCCCACTCGGCCCGCATCTCCCGCATCCGCTCGAACCGCTCCGTCGCCGTCAGGCGCTGGAAGGCGTCCCAGTCGAAGGCGGCCATGCGCGACTCGAAGTCCCACGCCTCGGCCTCGTCGTCCGCGAGATCCCAGGGATTCGGACGCGGCGTCTGCGGCGCCGGCGTCGCCGCCACCGGAGCCGCCGCGACGGGCTCGGGCGTTTCCGGAACGGGCCGGAAGGTCAACGCCGCGCCGACCCCCACCGCCACGACGCCCAGCCCCACCATCGCGAAGATCGCCTTGCTCGCCATGCCCGTCAGCCTCCTGTCCGCACCCGGAGAACGCCCGGGACCACCCCGGAATTGCAAACGCCCCGACCGTTCTTATCGGCCGGGGCGTGCGGAAGTGGCGAGGGGGAGACTTGAACTCCCGACCTGAGGGTTATGAATCCTCCGCTCTAGCCAGCTGAGCTACCTCGCCAGGTGGTCAAATCGGACGGCCATCGTATCCCGGCAAGCCGGGCCCGTCAGCCCGAGATCGCCCTGAAATCAGGCCTGCGGCTCGGCCTTGGCCTGCTCGGCGTTCTGCGGGACCCGCTGGTCCGCACCGCCGGTCAGGGGCGGGCGGGCCGAGTCGAACTTCGGCGGCTCGGGCCGGGCCGGCTGGTCCTCGATCTCGTCCCCGATGTCCTTCAGGCCCTTCTTGAACTGCACGATGCCCTGCCCCAGGCTGCGTCCGACCTCGGGAAGGCGCCGGCCGAACAGCAGGAGCATGACGACCCCGATGACGACCATCTCGGTCCAGCCAACCGTCGGCAGAAAGGCGAGTGTGTGCATGACGGATCAAAGGGGCACGCCGGGGCCGGGTCAATGCGGGCGGGACGATTGAGACCCCTCGGTCAGGCCTTGGCGCTCGCCTCGGCGGCGTCCACCACGTTGTGCAGCAGCACCGCCACGGTCACCGGCCCCACACCGCCCGGCACCGGGGAGATCCACCCCGCCACCCCCCGGACCTCCTCGAACAGCGCGTCGCCCACGGTGCGGGTCGAGCCGTCCACCGCCTTGACGCGGTTGACACCCACGTCCACCACCACCGCCCCCGGCCGCACCATGTCGGCAGTAATCAGCCCGGGCACCCCGGCCGCGGGGACGAGCACGTCGGCGGAGCGGCACAGGTCTCCGAGGCCCTTGGTGAACTTGTTGCAACTGACCACCGTCGCCTCTCGCTGCATCAGGAGGACCGCGATCGGACGCCCGACGTGGGCGCTGGCCCCCACCACGACGCACCGCTTGCCCTTCAGGTCCACGCCCGTATGGTCGAGCAGACGCAGCGTCGCCAGCGCCGTGCAGGGGGCCTTCATGGACCGACCGTACACCACGTTGCCGATGTTGGCGGGGTTCACCCCCTCCACGTCCTTGTCCGGGTCGATCCGCGCCTGGACGGCGTGCGCGTCGACCCCCTCGGGCAGCGGCATGTGGACCATCACCGCGTGCACGCCCGGGTCCTCGTTGAGCGCCTGGAGTTTGGACAGGATCGACGCCTGGTCCGACCCGGCCGGGAGTTCGTGCAGGGTGTAGCCGATGCCGAGCTGCTCGCAGGTGCGGGCCTGGTTCTCGGCGTACACGCGCGCCCCGTTGTCGCCCGAATCGACCAGGATCGCGTCGAGCCGGGCGGGCGTGCCCCGCTCGGCCAGTTTGGCCGCGCGGATGCCCACGTTGAGGCGAAGGTCCTTCGCGATGGCCTTTCCGTCGATGATCTCAGCGGGCATCGCCCGATCGTACGCCGCATGTCGCCAGGGCCCGTACGATCCCGCCCGTGACCGCCAAAGACCCCGCCACACGGATCGCCGAACTGCGGGCCCTCCTGCACCGGGCCAACCGCGCGTACTACGCCGCCGAAACGCCGGTCATGTCGGACCGCGAGTTCGACGACCGGCTGCGTGAACTGGCCGAACTCGAGGCGGCCCACCCGGACCTGGACGACCCCAACTCGCCCACCCGACGCGTCGGGGGCGAGCCGATCAAGGGCTTCCGGACGCACCGGCACAGCGTCCCGATGCTCTCGATCGACAACACCTACTCGCGTGCCGAGGTCGAGGCCTGGGTCGCTCGCGTGCAGAAAGGGATCGGGGCCGGCCCCGACGCCCTCTTCGGCGACGCCGGCGTCCGCTTCGTCTGCGAACCGAAGATCGACGGCGTCGCCCTCTCGGTCCGCTACGAGCGCGGTCGCTTCGTCCGGGCCGTCACCCGCGGCGACGGCGAACGCGGCGACGACGTCTCCCACGCCGCCCGCACCATCGCCGCCCTGCCCCTCGTCATCGACGCCCCCTGCCCGGACGTGCTGGAAGTCCGCGGCGAGGTCTACATCCCGCTCTCGGTGTTCGAGGAGATCAACGCCCAGCGCGAGGCCGACGGCGAGGAACTCTTCATGAACCCGCGCAACGCCTGCGCGGGGACGATCAAGAACCTCGACCCCCGCGTCGCCGCGTCGCGCCGCCTGGGCTTCATCGCCCACGGCCGGGGCGAGACCTCCGCCCCACTCGGCCACGGGCACGCCGAGTTCTGCGACCGCATCGCCGCCATGGGCTTCCCCGTCGGCGAACACCGCACCGTGCAGGCCGACACCGCCGGCATCCACGAGGCCATCGACGCGGTCGGCGCGCTGCGGGGCCGGCTCGAGTACGCCATCGACGGCGTCGTCGTCCGCGTCGACGACTACGCCCGGCAGGACGCGCTCGGCTTCACCAGCAAGTCCCCCCGCTGGTGCATCGCGTACAAGTACCCCGCCGAGCGCAAGACCACCCGCCTGCTCCGCGTCGACCACCAGGTCGGCAAAACCGGCAAGATCACGCCCCGGGCGGCTTTGGAGCCGGTCGTCCTGGCCGGCACCCTCGTGCAGCACGCGACCCTGCATAACTACGGACGAGCAGCCGACGCCCAGGCGTTCGACGCGGGCGTCCCGCTGCCGGACCGCACGGACCTGCGCACCGGCGACACGGTCTACGTCGAGAAGGCCGGAGAGATCATCCCGCAGGTCATGGGTGTGGACCTGCCAGCCCGCCCCGCGAAGGCCGGGCGGATCGAGCCGCCCGCGGCGTGCCCGGTGTGCTCCGGCACGGTCGAGATCGAGCCCCCGGAAGCCGCGACCAACCCCGCCCTCGAAACCGCCCGCCGCTGCATCAACCCCGAGTGCCCCGCGCAGGTACGCGAGAAACTCATCTGGTTCGCCGGGCGCCGTCAGATGGACATCGAAGGCCTCGGCGAGAGCACCATCGACCAGATCCGCGCCACCCACCTCGACCCGGCCGACCCCGCCCGGGTCGAACTCGGCGTGCCGCCCGAGACGCCGCCGATCCCGCTGAGCCAGTTCGCGGACATCTTCGCCCTGCCAGCGCACCGAGACGCCCTGCTCACGCTCGACCGCATGGGCGAGAAGAAGGTCGACAACCTGCTGGCCGGCATCGAGCGCGCCCGCGGCCAGGGCCTCGCTCGGCTGCTGGCCGGCATGGGCATCCGCCACGTCGGCGCGTCGACCGCGCGCGCCCTCGCACGGCTCTACCCCGACCTGGACGCTCTCCTGGCCGCGCCGGAGGCCGCCCTGCGACCGAAGACCCTCAAGAAGGACGAGGCCGTCCGCCTTGGCTTCCCCGAGGACCCCAAGGAACGCCCCGAAACGGGCCTCGGAGCCCTCACCGCCCCGGCCGTCCACGCCTACCTCCACTCGGCGGCGGCCCTGTCGGCATTCCGGGCGCTCCGCGACGCCGGGGTCGATCTGTCCAGCCACGACTTCGCCGCACCGGGTTCGGCCGGAACGGGCTCGCCGTTCGGCGGCAAGACCGTCGTGCTCACCGGCACGCTCGAACGCTTCGACCGCACTGGCCTGACCGATCTGCTCACCGGCCTGGGCGCCAAGGTCAGCGGCTCGGTCAGCGGCAAGACCGACCTGGTCGTCGCCGGCGAGTCCGCGGGCTCCAAACTCGCCAAGGCGCAGAGCCTGGGCATCGAGGTGTGGGACGAGGCGAGGCTGCTCGCCGAACTGGCCAAGGCCGGGATCGATCACCCGTGAAGAACGTCGAGTACAAGGCCGAACTGCGCGACCCCGACCTGGCCCGCGCCATCGCCCGCGAGATCGGCGCCGCCTTGATCGTGCGGCTCCAGCAGACCGACACCTACTACAGCGTCGCGTCCGGGCGCCTCAAGAAGCGCGAGGCGGTCGCCCTGGGCCGGGCCGTCGCCACGCCCGAGCCGGTCGAGTTCATCGCCTACGAACGCCCCGACCGCGTCAGCCCGCGCGTCTCGAACTACAGCGTGCTCACCGAGCAGGAACTCCTCGCCCGCTACGGACGGACGCCCCTGCCCGTCTGGCTGATCGTGTCGAAGATCCGCGAACTCTGGACGTGGCGGTCGGTTCGCATCCATCTCGACAAGGTCGACCACCTCGGCTGGTACTTCGAGATCGAATCGCTCGTCCGCCCGCCCGTCGACGAGCGGGAGGCGGGCGAACTCGCCGAGCGCATCAGGGCCACCTTCGCCCCGGCCCTCGGCGAGCCCGTGGCGGCGTCCTACTCCGACCTGCTCGCCCAGCACCGCGATCTCGAAGGCGCCTGACCGCGACGGACACCGAAAACGACCACGGGACCGGCCGGAGGCCGATCCCGCGTGTTCGAATGGGCAGAGCCGGACTTGAACCGGCGACACCCGCATTTTCAATGCGGTGCTCTACCAACTGAGCTACCTGCCCGTCCGCGGGCCTGCGCCCGGGGAGCACATCATTATCGTCCCGAGGCCCGCGGTCAACCACCGCGCCCGGCCGTGTCGCGCCGGACGGGCCGCAACCGGGCGGGCGCGTTCGGCTACCATCCGGGCATGAGCGACACCGCCGTCCTTGAGAAGCCCGAGAACAAGGCCACCCAGAGCCAGCCCCTGCTTGAGGTCGAGAACCTCAAGACGTACTTCCCGATCAGAACCGGCCTGCTCCAGCGGGTCACCGACCACTTCAGGGCCGTCGACGGCGTGTCCTTCACCGTCGGACGCGGCGAGACCCTCGGCCTGGTCGGCGAGTCCGGCTGCGGCAAGACCACCGTCGGCCGCACCCTCCTCCGCCTCATCCCCGCCACCGACGGCCGGGTGACCTTCGACGGCAAGGACGTGTTCAGGGCCTCCGGGAGCCAACTCCAGAGGCTGCGCCGGGACATGCAGATCGTCTTCCAGGACCCCGCCGGCTCGCTCAACCCCCGGATGCGCATCGCCGCCATCGTCGGCGAGCCGCTGGTCATCCACGGCATGGTCAAGGACAAGGCCGAACTCCGCGAGCGGGTCGAGACCCTCCTGGAACGCTGCGGCATGCCGCGCGCCGCCGCCGACCGCTACCCGCACGAGTTCTCCGGCGGCCAGCGCCAGCGCATCGGCATCGCCCGGGCCTTGGCCCTGGAGCCCAAGTTCATCGTCTGCGACGAGCCGACCAGCGCCCTGGACGTGTCCATCCAGGCCCAGATCATCAACCTGCTGACCGACCTGCAGAGCGAGTTCGGGCTCTCCTACCTGTTCATCTCGCACGACATGGCGGTCATCCAGCACGTCTGCCAGCGCATCGCCGTGATGTACAAGGGCAAGATCGTCGAGGAGGGCAGCCGCGAGGCCATCATCGAGAACCCCCAGCACCTCTACACCCGCTCGCTGCTCTCCGCCGTGCCCGAGCCGGACCCCCGCCAGAAGAAGCAACGCGTCGTCTTCGACGGCGGGGCGATGTGAGCCCGTGAAACGCTGAGGAACGAAAAAAGCCCCGCCGAAGCGGGGCTTTGTCTTTGTGGGAACGGTGCGAATCAGAGGTTGCCCCGGCGCTCCTGCTCGAGTTCGAGCGCCTCGAACAGGGCCTTGAAGTTGCCCTTGCCGAAACTCTGGCTGCCGCGCCGGCTGATGATCTCGAAGAACAGCGTGGGCCGGTCCTGCAGGGGCTTGGTGAACAGCTGCAGCAGGTAGCCCTCGTCGTCGGCGTCGACCAGGATGCCCAGTTCCTTGATCTTCTCGTGGTCCTCGCGGACGGCCTCGTGGCCGTTCTCGATCAGCATCTTGTTGACGCGGTCCCAGACGAGTTCGTAGTACGAGTCGGGCAGGCTCAGGAAGTCCACGCCGCGACGCCGAAGTTCGGCCACCGAGGCCAACTCGTCGTCGGTCCGCAGCGCCAGGTGCTGCACGCCCGGGGTCATGTCGTGCCACTCCAGGTACTCCTGGATCTGGCTCTTCTTCTTGCCCTCCGCGGGCTCGTTGATGGGCATCTTGATCAGGTGGTTGCCGCTGGCCATGACCTTGGACATCAGGGCCGAGTACTCCGTCGAGATGTCAGCATCATCGAAGTGCTTGAACATCTTGAAGCCCATGACCTCCTCGTACCACTTCACCCAGTAGTTCATCTTGCCGTCTTCGACGTTGCCCACGCAGTGGTCGAAGTACATCAGCCCGCACGGGTGCTTGCGGTTGTACTCGTTCAGGGGCGAGTCGACCTTCGCGAAGCCGGGCATGAACATGCCCCCCCCGCGCTTGAGGTTCTCCAGCGCGTACTCGCCGGTGCGCGAAACGAAGGTGTGCACCGCGCGCCCGTAGGTCTTGATCGACGCGAACGTGACCGTGCCCCTGTCGTCCTTGTAGACCCGGGGCTCGGCCGCCGACTCGCCGCCGTTTCGCACGGCCTGCTCGTACGCGGCCTCGGCATCCTCGACCGTCAGCGCCACGTCCTTGACGCCGTCGCCGTAAAGCCTGATCTCCTCCGCCGCCGGGTGGTCCTTGTGCAGCGGGGTCGTCAGCAGCAGGCGGATGTTCCCCTGCGTGAGCAGGTAGTTCGCCTCCTCGCGGCTGCCGGTCGTCAGGTCGGCCACCTGGGAGATGTTGAACCCGAAGGTCTGCGCGTAGAAGTAGGCCGCCTGCTTGGCGTTGCCGACGTAGAACCGGACGTGGTCGACGTCGATCAGCGCAAGCGGGTCCGCGGCCAGCGAGGGGCTGGTTCGGTGCGACGCGGTGGTCATTTGCGATGTCTCCAAACTCTTGGGCGGTTCGGTGCCGGTTTCGCTCCGGCGGGAGCCCAGGTCCCGGCGTAGTTTACGCGCCGCCGACGCCGGGGGCCAAACCCGCCCGTCAGGGCGCCCGCCAGCCGCGCCAGTCCGGCACGTACGACCGCATCCCGGACTCGCCCCCGACCGAGCCGACCCCCTGCTCGGGGTGTGTGAGCCACTCCGGCTGCGCCCGGACGGTCCCGGCGTGCCCGTCGGCGTACACCGCCGCCGTGCTCCCCGCTCCCGTCCCCGTTCTGGCCTGCCCGTGCCGGAACGCCGTGGTCGGGCTGGCGTTGGCGTTCCACCGCCCTCCTCCTGACCGTGAGAACACCATGGGCGGGTCGAGCAGGGCCGTGTTGCCGGGCATCTGACCAGCGAACCCCGGCAGGAGCGCGTCGGCGAAGACCACCAGTTCGCCCGGCTGCCGGACGTCGCCCAACTGGCGCCAGCGCCGGTGCGAGATCGAGTACGCCCACCCCGGCGTCTTGGACGGGCTCAGGTAGTACCCGTTGTACCCGTACGTGCTCGTCACCGACCTGGACGGTCCCTGCGGCCGGTAGGTCCCCCACGCCTGGCTCGGGCACTCGAACACCGAGCCCTCACGCAGCCCGCTGTCCAGGTAGGGCGCGATGAAGCCCGCCTCGTGATCCGGCGGCGCCGTCGACGAGCCGTGCGTGCCCCACCAGAACACCTGGGGCCCGCTCCCGACGTCGGCCGTGGACCAGTACGCGAGCGGCATGGCGCGGTCGCGCCAGTCGAACGCGTACGACAGCCAGCCCACCGCCAACTGCCGCTGGTTCGAGAGGCAGACCGTCGTGCGGGCCGACTCGCGGGTGCGCGACAGGGCGGGCAGCAGCATCCCCATCAGCAGGCCGCCGATGGCGATGACGACCAGCATCTCGACGAGCGTGAAGCCCGTGCGCGTTCGCAACCCGCGTGCCCGGTTCGCGCGGGTCATCGGCCACGCCCCTTCCGGAGGTCGCGCCGCTCGTTGCGGCGCAACTCGTACAGCAGAATCGCCCGGTCCGCGGCGTCCACCACGCCCGACCCGTCCACGTCGCGGCGCCCTTCCCCGTGCTCCCACGCGTGCAGGTCGTCGATGTCCACCCGCCCGTCCCGGTTCACGTCCGCACGCGGCGGGCCGGCACCGACCGCCGCCAGCCCGCCCGGGCCGTGCGAGTACGCCCCGGCCCCGAGCAGCGCGGGCGTGGACCCCGCCGACCCAGTCTGCTGCACGACGAACCCCGGTTCCTCGGGCGATTTCGACAGGTCCAACTCGTACAGCGGCCGGTACGCATCGAAGAAGTCGCCGTCCGTCGGGATCGCGCCGACCAGCAGCCTCGTCCCGCCCGGAGACCGCAGCGCGATCGGCTGGGTCGTCCAGCCGCCGACGACCATGAACTCGCCCAGGTCCATCACGCCGTTCCCGTTGGCGTCGTTCCACGTGGCGGTCGCCGTGTCCCATTGCTTCGTGGCGTAGGTCCCGTGGTCGGAGAACAGTTCGATCATCGGCGCCGAGCCGAACCCCACCACGCCCGACGACAGGACGACGCGGCAGTCGTCCAGCACCACCGGGATCGAGTCCGTCCGGTTGCTAGCGACCGTCCACACAAGCGCCCCCGTGGAGGCGTCCACCTTGACCAGGTTCGCCGAGTCGATCGAGCCGTAGAGCGCGTACGACGCCGCGTACACGAACGTCCCGTCGAGCGTCTCCCGCGCGGCCACCCCGCCGTAGAAACCCTCGGGGATCGGGTTGCGGAACACCCACTCCGGCGTCGGGGCCTCGGTCGCGCGAGCGTCGAACGCGAAGACCCGCCCGTGCCCGTCGTCGTCGAGCCCCGTGGCCGCCACGTAGACGACCCCGTTGAGCACCGACGCCGTCCCCCCGGTCGACGAACCCGCGGGCGTTGACCACACGATCTCGCCCGGGTCGTACGGGTTGAGGTGCTCATGCCTCGGCGCGGCGTTGATGCACACCAGCCGGCTCGGCGCGCCGAACCCGCCGTACCCGGTCACGAACACGCGCCGGGCGTGCGCCGGCCCGTCACAGAGCGCCGGCGTCACGCCGACCAGCGGGGCGCCGATCGCGCGGCGCCAGGCCAGCGCCCCTGTTGCGACGTCCAGCGCCACCACCTCGGTGCCCGCCGCGTACAGCACGGTCCCGCTCGCCGCGTCGATCGTCGGCGACGCCCAGGAGTCCAGCAGGTACGCCGGCAGCGGCGTGGTCCACACCACGTCGCCTTGCTCGGCGTCCACCCCGACCGCGACCGTCTGGCCGTTGACGACGCCCGCGCTGAACACCATGGGCTGCGGCAGGCTCGTCGCCGCCACGCCCGCGTGCCCGATGAACTCGATCGGGTCGCCCGACGCGGTTGCGCCGACCACCCAGCGCGGGTCGCCGAACGCGGCCACCGACCCGGCACGCACCGACGCCCGGGCCGAGCCCCCGCCCAAGGACGACCACGACGACAGCGGCACCGCGGGCTGCGCCGCGGCCTGCGCAGCCCACACCACGACCGGGATCCAGGCAGTTTTCCGGCCCATCCGTCACCTCCCGCACGCCGAACTCGCGCGGCGTGACTCCCGGGTCGAGCCGGGCCGTGTCGCGAGGGGGTCTGTTGCCGGAAGGGGCGGCCGCGGGGAGCACGCGGCTGTCTCTGCCGGCGCCCCTGCCGTCCCGTCGACGACGGGCGGCCCGCGAGAGCGGCCATGCGCCGGAGGTTCCCGCGGCTGAAGCGGCGGGCCGGCATCGAGAGGCAGGTCTTCCGGCTCGGGGCTCTCGCAGATCCGCCTTCCCGCCCGCCACGAAACAGTTCGCGGCGGACAGTGGCGCTCACGCCGGGTCTGTCCGACCCGGCGGGAATCTGCGGAATACCCCTCACGGCGGCGCGTCCGCGGTGGATTGGGCGTGCGTTCCGCGGCAAGAGCCGCCGCACGCCGTACCACACTTCCCTTTTCATCCCGCAGAGCCGGCAATCCGGTTGCGGGAGCCTCTGACGAGTGCAGCATATCGCAAGCGCCCGATCTTGTCCATGCGGGCGGGGCCGCCCGGACGCTAACATCGCCCCCATGAGCGACGCCGCAACCATCCGGGCCGAGTTCGCCGAGGCGGCACGCGTCGCCGCCCTCCTCGCCGCCGACGCCGACGCGGCCGACCGCGTCGCCCGGGCCGCCGCCGCCATCGCCGACCGGACCCGGCGCGGCGGCAAGGTTTTGGCCGTCGGCAACGGCGGCTCCTGCGCCGACGCCGTCCACTTCTGCGAGGAACTGACCGGCCGCTACCGCGCCGACCGCCCCCCGATCGCCGCCATCGCCTGCTCGGACGCCGGCCACATCACCTGCACCGGCAACGACTACGGGTTTGACCAGATCTTCGCGCGATGGGTTGAGGCGCTCGCCGGCCCGAACGACACGCTCGTCGCCCTCTCCACCAGCGGCAACAGCGAGAACGTGGTGCGTGCGGTCGAGGCGGCGCGCGCGCGGGGCGCACAGGTGTTCCTCCTGCTCGGACGCGACGGCGGACGCCTGGCCGCCACCGGCGACGAGGCCTGGATCGTGCCCGGCGAGACCGCCGACCGCATCCAGGAACTGCACATGATCATCCTCCACAGCCTGGTCGGCGCCATCGAGCGCGCCATGGGGCACGCCTGAGCGAAAGGGCTTGCCGGGCCGCGCCATAGACTTGGCCAGCCATGCTTGGACGCGTCATCATCGCCGTGCTGCTCGCCCTGATCCTCGGGGTTCCCTTCGCCCTGACCGCCGGCCGGCACGCAGAGACCGCGCCCGCCGGGGCCGCCCGCCTCATCGTCATCACGCCGCACGTGCCGCAGATCCGCGCCGAGTTCGGCGCGGCCTTCGCCGCCTGGCACCAGCGGGAGTTCGGTGAGCCCGCCGTGATCGACTGGCGCACGCCCGGCGGCACCAGCGAGATCAGCAAGCAACTCCAGGCCATGTTCACCAGCGCGGTCAAGGGCCTTGTCGCACGCGGCCAACTCGACCCCGCCGCCGGCGACGACGCGCTGCTCCCGCCCGGATCGGTCGAGTACGACCTGTTCTTCGGGGGCGGCTCGTTCGACCACGCCCAGACCGCCGCGCCGATGTCGATTTCCGCACGCACGCCCGATCAGCGCGAGGTCGTTGTCCGCCTCCGCCAGTCCGCGCCCGCGGGCTTCGACCAGGCGGAACTCGACGAACTCTTCGGCGAGAACCGCGTGGGACCCCAGCAGCTCTACGACCCAGACCAGCGGTGGATCGGCACCGCCCTGTCCAGTTTCGGCATCGTCTTCAACCGCGAGGTGCTCGACCGCCTGGGCATCCCCGAGCCGACCGGATTCGCCAGCCTCACCGACCCGCGTCTGATCGGCTGGGTCGCGCTGGCCGACCCCCGACAGTCCGGATCGGTCACCACCACCTTCGACTCCATCCTCGGCAATCAGGGCTGGGACGACGGCTGGCGCACGCTCCGCGGCATGTGCGGCACCACCCGCTACTTCACCAACTCCTCCACCAAGCCCCCCATCGACGTCTCCATGGGCGAGGCCGCCGCGGGCCTGGCCATCGACTTCTACGGGCGGGGCCAGGCCCAGGTCATCGCCGAGACCGGCGGCGGCGACCGCGTCGGATACACCGACCCCGCCGGCGCCGTCTACGTCGACGCCGACCCCGTCAGCATGCTCAACGGCGCGCCCAACCCCGAACTCGCCCGCCGCTTCATCCGCTTCTGCCTCTCTGATGAAGCCCAAGCCCTCTGGCAGTTCCGCGCCGGCGACCCGACCAACCCCACCGGCCCCGGCGGCGAGCCGATGGGCCCCGCACAGCACGAACTCCGACGCATGCCCGTCCGCCGCGCGATGTACGAACGCCACTTCGAGCACTTCATCGACCGGGTCAACCCCTTCGAGATCGTCTCCGACGTGGAGAACCCCGGCTGGCGGACCGGCGTGCAGATCATGATGGGTGCCTTCGGCGTGGACCTGGCCGACGAGTGCCGGGGGGCGTACGCGGCGCTCGACCGGGCGCGGCGATCCGGGCGGTTCTCGCCGGTCGAGATCGCACGACTCGAAGATCGCTTCTACGCCTTTCCCGAGACGAAGATCGAAGCCCTGACCGCCCTGCCCAAATATGCCGGTCTCTCGGCCGAGGCTAAGGCGCTGATTGCGGAGCGGGAATGGCGTTGGACTTCTGAAGTCCAGGCATGGAGCCGCCGCGTCTCCGCGCCGCCCGCCGACTTGGCGGATGCGCAGGTCCGCTCCCTGGCCGCAACCGACCACCGACTGCCGTTCACCGAAGCCAACTACGACGCCATCCGCAACGAGTGGCGCCAGCCCGGACGGGAGGCCCGCCTCCGCATCGAGTACACCCGATTCTTCCGCGAGAACTACCGCGCAATCGTCGACGAGGTTGAAGCCCGCTGACACCCACCCCGCCCCCGCCTTTCCCCGCCTCCACCCGCTCGGCACGGACGCCAAGGAACCCCGCATGAGACAGCAGCACGCAAAGGCGCCCATCTGGCTGACCGCCGACGCCGTCCGCCCGCCCCACGCCAAGATCGTGGCCACCCTCGGTCCGGCCTCCGACACCCCCGAGATGCTCGCCAAACTCGTCGACGCCGGGGTCAACGTGTTCCGCCTGAACTTCTCCCACGGCGACCTGGCCGCGATGGACCGCCGCCTCGCCCGCATCCGC
>CAZFSO010000009.1:0-47579 GCA_964522095.1 uncultured Phycisphaeraceae bacterium
CCGCCGTCAGACCGGCGAGCACCACCGAAACGATCATCGCATGGCGTGTCATAGGTCATTCTACCGCGATCCCCGGTGGAACAATCCTCCCCCGTCCCCGACGGGGGAGGTGGCACGGGCGCAGCCCGTGACGGAGGGGGAGGGGGCGATGCAGGACCACGAGAACCGACCGTCCCCGCCGCCTGCACTCCGGTGCCCAAACCCGATGGCCAGTCCACCCCGGCGTACCCTTCCCCGTGCTCCTCCACGCCCACCAACTCACCAAGTCCTACGCCCTGCGCACCCTCTTTTCAGGGGTCTCGCTCACCGTCAACCCCGCCGACCGCATCGGCCTCATCGGCCCCAACGGCGCGGGCAAGAGCACGCTGCTCAAGATCCTCGCCGGCCAGGTCATGCCCGACGACGGCGAACTCCGCGCCGCCAAGGGCCTACGCGCCGTCTACGTCCCCCAAGCCGACAACTTCCCCGAACCCTCCACCCCGGCGTCGGTCGTCACCGCCGCCGCCCGCGACCACCTCAACCAGCCCGGCGCCGTCCACGACGAGCACGAGGCCGAGACCGTCGCCGCCGGCATCCTCGCACGCATCGGCTTCGACGACGACCGCGCCCAGGCCCCCACCGCCACCCTCTCCGGCGGCTGGCGCAAGCGACTCTCCATCGCCCGCGCCCTGGCCGCCTGCGCCGGCCAGCCCGACCTCATCCTCCTCGACGAACCCACCAACCACCTCGACCTCGACGCCATCAACTGGCTCGAGTCCTTTCTCCGGCGCGGCACCTTCGGCGCCACCCCCTTCGCCTCCGTCTTCGTCACCCACGACCGCGCGTTCCTCGAATCCGTCGCCAGCCGCGTCGCCGAACTCAGCCCCGCCTACCCCGACGGCCTCCTCGCCGTCGACGGCAACTACTCCGAGTTCCTCCGACGCAAGCAGGAGTTCCTCGAAGGCCAGGCCCAGGCCCAGAAGGTCATGGCCAACCAGGTCCGCAAGGACCTCGCCTGGCTCTCCCGCGGCCCCCAGGGCCGCGGCACCAAGGCCAAGGGACGCATCCAGGCCAGCCACGAACGCATGGACGACCTCGCCACCCTCCGCACCCGCAACGCCGCCGCCGCGGGGACCGCCGCCAAAGTCGATTTCAACGCCACCGACCGCCGGACGAAGAAACTCGTCGCGGCCCGGGGGATCGCCAAGTCCCTCGGCGGCCGCGAACTGTTCTCCGACCTCGACCTGACCCTCGGCGTCGGCGACTGCCTCGGCCTGCTCGGCCCCAACGGCAGCGGCAAGACCACCCTCATCCGCGTCCTCACCGGCGACCTCAAGCCCGACGCCGGCCAGGTCGTCCTGTCCGAGCCCTTGCCCCGCGTCGCCGTCTTCAGCCAGCACCGCACCGAGTTCGACCCGGCCCTGACCCTCAAGGACGCCCTCTGCCCGATCAGCGACCAGGTCCGCTTCCGCGACCGCCCCATGCACGTCACCGCCTGGGCCCGCCGATTCCTGTTCCGCGACGAGCAGCTCGCCCAGCCCGTCGGCTCGCTCAGCGGCGGCGAACTCGCCCGCATCCACATCGCCCGCATCATGCTCGAGCCCGCCGACGTCCTGGTCCTCGACGAGCCCACCAACGACCTCGACATCCCCACCCTCGAGACCCTCGAGGAAGCCCTCGAGGACTTCCCCGGCGCCATCATCCTGGTCACCCACGACCGCGCCATGCTCGCCCGACTCTCCACGCAGGTCGTCCACCTCGACGGCCAGGGACGCGCCCGGACCTTCACCAGCGTCGAGCAGGCCCTCGCCCACCGCCCCGCCGCCGAGCCCGCCCGCCCGGCCCCGCCGCCCCAAGCCGCCGCTCCCGCCCGCGCCCGACGCAAACTCAGTTACAACGAGCAGCGCGAGTACGACACCATCGAGCAGCGGATCATGGAGGCCGAGGCCCGAGCCGCCCAGGCCGAGGCGGCTATGAACGAGCCGGCGGTCCTCAACGACCACGCCCGGATGGCGGCCGCGTGCGACGCGGTCGCCAAGGCCCAGCAGACGGTCGCCGACCTCTACGCGAGGTGGGAGGAACTCGGGTCGATCGCCGGCGCCTGATCCGCCGCGAGCGCGGGCGGGCGGAGGTGGTGCAGCGTCCGGATCGTGTGGTACCCCACGGCGTCGAGCCAGCGGATCGTCTCGATCAGGTCGCCCCCGACCTCCGGCGCCACCGCCCCGCGGGCCGTCTTTTCCAGCAGGCCGACCCGGTGGGACTTGCGCAGCGCCGCGATGGCCGCCGACCGCTCGGCCAGCCCTTCGGGCTCGCCGGCCCAACCCTCCGGCGTGAACCCCGCCAGCACGGACCGCACCAGTTCCTCGGCGGCCTCCCGGACCGGCTCGATGTCACCCCGTCGGACCAGTTCGGGCCGGTCGTCGAGCCGGTCGATGACCTCGCCGAGGCGTTCGAGATGGTCAATGGCGTGGACGAGCCCGATCTGGTGGGCGACGTCGGCCTGCTTGCCCGTCTCGGCGCCGATGCGGGCGACAAAGTTCGCCGCGTACGGGATGGCCCGGCGGGCCTGGTCGAACCGCTCGTTGCCGTCCCTGGCCGGGGTCTCACCCCGGCAGACCGAGACCGTGCGGGCCAGGAACACCGCGAGGATGTCCGCCAGCGCCCGGCGTGCGGCCTCCAGGGCGACCGGGCCGAGTTCGGCGACGGACGCGTCGAGGTGGGCCGCGAAGGACGGGGCGCGTTCCGGGACCATCCGCTCGACGAGGCGTGCGAAGCGGGCGCTGACGGGCAGGAAGATCATGACCCCGATCACGTTGAAGGCGGTGTGGAAACCCGCGAGCGTCGCGACGCCAGCGTTATCGTCCGCGGCACGCTCGATGATCTCAACGGACCGGGCGAAGACGGGCAGCAGCGCGAAGGCGACAACGCCGGTCAGCACGTTGAAGAGGATGTGGGCCAGGGCGGTCCGCTTGGCGGCGTTGGTCGCGCCGATCGCCGCCAGCGCGGTGGTCACGCTGGTGCCCACGTTCTGTCCGATGACGAGGGCGGCGCCCTGGGTGACGTCGATCCCGCCGGTGTGCAGGGCTGCGAGCGTGACCGCCATGGCGGCGGACGAGGACTGCATGAGCAGGGTCATGACGATGCCGACGACGACGAGCACCAGCGCGCCGAGCATGCCGTCGCCGGGGAGGGCCCCCAAGTCGATCCGTTCGGCCATGCCTCCCATGCCCTCCTGCATGAGGGCGATGCCGAAGAAGAGCACGCCGAACCCGGCGAGGGCCACGCCCGCGCTGGCCGTTCTGCCGCGGCCGAGCAGGCGCATCATGGCGCCGACGAACACCACCGGCAAAGCGATGGCGCCCATCGAGAGTTTGAAGCCGAGGAGCGAGACGATCCAGCCGGTGCTGGTGGTGCCGATGTTGGCCCCGAAGATGACCCCGATGGCCTGCGGGAAGGTGATCAGGCCGGCGCTGACGAACCCGATGGTCGTGAGCATGGTCGCGCTCGAGGACTGAAGGATGGCGGTCAGGGCGGCCCCGGAGAGGGTGGCGGTGACCGGGCCGCGGACGAAGCGGGTCAGGACTTCGCGCAGGGCGGTCCCGGCGAGGGCCTTGATGCCGTCCGTGAGGAGGGTCATGCCCAGGAGGAACAGCCCGATGCCGCCGAGGGTGTTCAGCATGCGGCACTGTATCCGGGCGTCACGCGTCCGCTGTCGCGTCGATGCGGGCGGCGATGGCGTCGAGCCCCAGATTGGCGCAGCCGCCGAGCGAGACCCGCGCCGCGAGGCTCGACGCCGCGTCGGCGTCTGCCAACTGCTCGAGCGTGTCACCGACCTGGCGGTAGGCCTCTCGGAACGGCAAGCCGCCCGCGGCCAGTTCAACGGCCCGATCGGTCGCCATCATGGCGGGCTCGATGGCGTTGCGCATGCGCGCGAGGTCGAACTCGGTGCGCCGGATCACGCCGGGGACGAGGGCGACGGCGTCCAGCGTCACGCGGGTGGCCCGGACGAGCGGCGCCTTGGTGAGTTGGAGGTCGCGGTGGTAGCCGCTGGGCAGGCTGAGGACCTGCTGGAGTTCGGCCATCGCGCCCCCGACGACGGCGCAGGAGGCGCGGAGGAGTTCGGCCAGGTCCGGGTTCTTCTTGTTGGGCATGATCGACGAGCCGGTGACGGTCTCGGGCGGCATGCGGACGAAGCTGAACTCAGCGGTGCTGAACAGGCTGAGGTCCCATGCCAGGCGGCGGACGTCCTGCATGGCCTGCCACATGGCGCTGAGGGCGTGGTGCTCGTGCTTGCCGCGCCCCGCCTGGGCGGTCATCGGGTTGATGACGACGCGGTCGAAGCCCAGGTCGGCGGCGACCTGCTCGCGTGGCAGGGGCAGGTTGACGCCGTAGCCGGCGGCCGTGCCGAGGGGGCACGCGTTGATCCAGGACCGGGTCATGGCGACGAGTTCGGCCGATTCGGCGAAGGACTCGGCGAACGAGCCCATCCAGAGGCCGACGCTGGAGGGGACGGCCCGCTGGAGGTGGGTGTAGCCGGGCATCGGCGCCATTTCGTCGGCGCGGGCGCGGTCCAGGGCGGCGCGGGCGCACTCGATGAGGCCGGCCCGCAGCGCGTCGAGGCTGTCGCGCATGTAGAGGCGGGTGGCGACGAGCACCTGGTCGTTGCGGCTGCGCCCCAGGTGGACCCGGCGGCCGGCCTCGCCGAGGCGCTCGGTCAGGAAGGCCTCGATGGCCGAGTGGCCGTCCTCGTAGCGGTCGTCGAGGGTGAAACCGCCTTCGGACCACAGGCTTGCGAGGTCGGCCAAGGCGGCGTCGATGGCGGCCGCGTCGGCGGGCGAGAGCAGGCCGACTGAGGCGAGCCCGCGGGCGTGGGCGGCGGTGGCGCGGACGTCGTACGGGAAGAGTTCCCGATCGAGCGCGACGTCGTCGCCGGCGAGAAATCGCATGACGGCGGCGTCGGTGCGGACGCCCTCTTTCTGCCAGAGGAGGTTGCTCACGGCGCGTCTCCGGTCAGGCCGAGTTCGGCCGGCAGGCCGAAGGCGAGGTTGAGGTTCTGCACGGCCTGCGACGCCGCGCCCTTGAGCAGGTTGTCGAGGGTGCAGACGACGGCGAGGTCTCGGGCGTCCTCGCCCAAGGCCAGGGCGCCGATCTCGGCGCCGGGCTTGCCGGCGGCGTCCTGGACGCGGGGCGTTTGCTCGCCCAGGAACCGGACCAGGGGCGCATGGGCGTAGGCGGCGCGGTACCGCTCGGCGAGTCCGTCGACGGTTGTCGGCTCGTGCAGGCGGGCCTGGACGGTGACACTGATCCCCCTGAAGAACGGCGCGACGTGGGGCGAGAAGCGGATCGGGCGGCCGAGGTGGCGCGAGGCCTCGCGCTCGTGGGTGTGGCCGACGAGGCGGTAGGGGGTTACGCCGTCGGCGAGCAGGGAGGGGTCGTTGCGGGGCGAGGGCGTGGAGCCCGCGCCGGAGTAGCCCGAGACCCCGAATGCGTGCGGGGTCCCGTCGATCAGGTCGATCAGCGGGCGCAGGGCCAGTTGGACGGCGGTGGCGTAGCAGCCGGGGTTGCTGATGCGGCGGGCCCCGCGGAGGCGGTGGGCGTTGTGCTCGGGAAGGCCGTAAGCCCAGGCGTCGTCGAACCGGTGGTCGGCGGAGAGGTCGATCACGACGCGGTCGGCGAGGGCGGCTGCGTACGCCCCCGCCGCTCCGTCGGGGACGGCGAGGACGATGGCGTCGGCGTGCCGACCGGCCAGGTGGTCCGGGCTGGCGTCGATGAAACGGGCGTGGTCGGGCCCGCCGGCCGGCACGGGCTGCCCGGCTCCGGACCGGGAGGCGGCGTAGGCCAGGCGGAACCGGGGGTGGCGTTCGATGAGGGCGGTCAGTTCGGCCCCGGCGTAGCCGCGGGCGCCGACGACGCCGATCTCGATGGGTGGTTCAGACGGCAACGGCGGGCTCCCGTGCGAGAGTGTCGCCGAAACTCGGCTCGTGGGCGAGGGCGCGTGCGATGGCCTGCTCGACCTCGTCGCTGGTGTCGAGGCCGCGCCAGAAGATCAGCCAGTTGTCGGCACGTTCCATGCCGTCGGCGCGGTGCATGTACCAGGCGTTGATGGGGTTGTCCGCGCGGGATCGCCAGAAGAGCCGGGGGTGCCGGGCGACGAGTTTGTTCCAGAGGGTCGCGCCGATGCCGGCGCCCTGTGCTTCGGCGGTGACGGCGAACTTGTCGAGGTAGGCCGCGGGCCGCTCGTTCTCGATGACGATGGCGACCGCGGTGTAGGGCGCGATGATGGCCGTGGCCCCGTCGACCGAAGAGAAGTAGTCGTCGCGGAGGCGGCGGCCGAAACTGCTCTCCAGCAGCGTGCGCAGTTGTTCGAGGTCGAGTGATGCGAGGCCGGCGCGGGTCTCGATGGCGGCGCCGCGGCGGACGAGCGTACCGCTGCCCTTGTGGGTGAAGAGTTCGCGTGCGAGGTGGGCGGGCTTGGTGATGGAGACGGACGCGTGGGCCGGAAGGGTGGCGAGCAGGTCGCCGATCTCGAGGAGTTTGCGTGCCATGCCGCCGGTGACCTGGCCGGACTCGACGAGTTGGGCGCGGTCCTCTTCGAGGTTGATGGCGGAGATGACGGCGCCGTCGGCGCCGAGGATGCCGCCGGTCTCGGTGAGGAAGACGACCTTGCCGGGGCGGAGGGCCTCGGAGAGGGCCCGGGCGGCGGTGTCGGCGTTGACGTTGAGCAGTTGGCCGTCGGGGGTGACGCCGAGCGGCGAGAGGACGGGGAGGTAGCCGGCCTCCAGTGCGGCGGCGACCGGGGCGAGGTCCACGCGGGTGATGCGGCCGACGAGGCCGAGCCGGCGGGGGTCGTCGGGGACGGCCTCGAAGACGCCGGAGGGGATCATGCGGGCGCGGACGCCGTGGGCGTCGATCGCCTCGGCGAGTCGGGCGCCCTCGCGGAGGAACATGCGGTGAGCGGCCTGGAGCACCTCGGGGGTGGTGACGCGCAGGCCGTCGACAAAGTTGGAAAGGACGCCCTGGGCGTCGAGGTCGCGGGAGAGTTGCGGCCCGGCGCCGTGGACGACGACGGGGGCCATCCCGACGTGGCGGAGGAAGGCGAGGGAGGAGGCGAGGTCCTCCAGGTCGTTCTCGATGAGCGCGCCGCCGACCTTGACGACGGTGGTGCGCGTCGCGCCGGGCTGGGTGTACTCGCGCAGGTAGCGTTCGACTTCGCGCCGACCGCCGAGGTTGTGGAGCAGGTTGAGGATGATGTCGCGCATCACGGGGTCACCGCCTTCGCGGCGGCGGCCGGCTCGGCCTGGGCGTCCAGCGGATCCGAGAAGACGCGCTTGTACGCCTCGGCGGCGCGGCGCAGGTCGTCGAGCGGGACGAACTCGTCGGCGGCGTGGGCCTGGCGGATGTCGCCCGGGCCCAGCACGACGGTCGCCAGGCCGGCCTCGCCGAACAGGGCGGCCTCGGTCCAGAAGTCCACGGGGTCGCCCTTGTCGAGGTGGTAGTCGGCCAGCAGGGCGTCGGTGTCGGGGGTCTCGTCCAGGCCGGGGGCGCTGAAGCGGGTGGTCCAGTCGCAGCACTCGCGGTTGGCGGCCAGGTCGGCCAGGTCGGCGGCGGGGACGTCGGGGTGCATGCCGGGGGGCGGGCGCATGCCGAAGACGACGCGGGCGGAGGACGCGGCGACGTTGGCCTTGGCGCCACCCTGGATCATGCCGACGTTGAGGCGGATGTCGTCGTAGGGCGGCTTTCGGGCCAGGTCGATGGCGGCGCTGCACCACAGCGCGGCGAGGTGCACGGCGTTGCGCTGGTCGGCGCCGATGACGGACGAGTGGGCCGCCACGCCCTTGAAGGCGAGGTCGTAGGTGGCCAGGCCGCGGTGGCGGGTGACGGCGCGCACGCCGGTCGGCTCGGCGACGATCGCCCGGGTGTAGGCGGGCTGGGCGGCGAGGAAGGTGCGCACGCAGCGGCTGGAACCGGCCTCCTCGTCGGTGGTCAGCAGCAGGGCGACGGCGCCGTCGGCCACCTCGGCCGCGGCGAGCATGCAGGCGGCGGCGCCCTTGACGTCGCACGCGCCCAGGCCGACGGCGTGGTCGGCGTCGACGCCGAGTTTGAAGGGGTCGCGTGTCCAGGAGGGGTCGGCGGGGACGGTGTCGAGGTGGCAGTTGAGGATCGTGCGGGCCCGGCCGCGCGTGGCGAGCAGTGAGACGCAGCCGTCGCCGAGGTCGGTCAGCGCGACCTCGCAGCCCGCGGCGCGCAGGACGCCGGCGCAGTAGGCCACGGCGGGGTGGTCCGGGGTGATCGCGCGTGGTGGGTTCTGCGTGTCGCAGGCGACGAGGCGGTCGAGATGGGTCAGCACGCGGCCGAGCATGGCGCGACCTCCTCCGTGTTGGCGTTGGCGCGGGCGGCGGCGCCGAGGACGGCGGACTGCCCGTGGATGCGGATGAAGCCCTCGGCGTCGGCGGCGGACCAGTCGGCGTGCTGGGCGTAGGTGGCGCCGGCGCGGATCAGGGCGTGGTCGGTGCGGACCTCGACGGCCTCGCACGACCCGCCGCTGGTCTCGACGACGACCTCGCCGGTGACGGTGGCCTGGGTGGCGCGGATGAAGGTCTCCAGGTCGGCGCGGAGCGGCTCGTGGAACATGCCCCCGAAGACCAGTTCGGTCCACCTGCGGGCCACGGCGGGCTTGAACTCGTTCTGGGCTTTGGTGAGGGTGAGTTCCTCGAGGGCCTTGTGGGCGACGAGGAGCGCTTCGAGGCCCGGGCACTCGAAGACGATGCGGCCCTTGAGTCCGACGATGGTGTCGCCGGTGTAGATCCCGCGTCCGACGCCGTAGTCGCCGAAGCGGCGGTTGAGGTCGCGGAGGATGGTCGGCCCGTCGGTGGGGACGGCGTCGATGGCGACGACGCGGCCGCGCTCAAAGCCGATGGCGACGCGGAGCGGCTCGGCGGGCCAGTCGGGGCGGGGCCGGGTGATCTTGCGTGCCTGGTCGCCGGGTGCGCCCATCGCGTCGATCTCGGATCCGGAGATGGTGACGCCGAGCAGGTTCTCGTTGATGGTGTAGCGTCTGGCCTCGGCGGAGACCTCGAATCCGCGCTTGCGGAGTTCGTCGATCTCGTAGGCGCGCGGGGACTTCGTGAGGGCCTGGATGTCGCGGATGGGGGCCTCGATGGGCAGGTCGGTCAGGCAGCGGACGGACTGGTCGAAGCGGACCTGGTCGTTGCCCATGGCGGTGCAGCCGTGGGCGACGGCGTCGGCGCCGCGCTCGTGGGCGAGGCGGACGGTCTCGGCGACGATCTGGTATCGGTCGGAGCAGAGGAGGGGGTAGCGGTCCTGGTAGCGCACGCCGCCCATGACGAAGGGGGTGACGAAGGTGTCGAAGAGTGCCTGCGAGGCGTCAACGGTGACGTGCTCGGCGGCTCCGAGTTCGCGGGCGCGATGTGCGATGCGGTCCGCGCCGTCGGGGCCGACGCCGCCGGTGTCGACGAAGAGGGTCACGACGCGGTAGCCCTTCTCGATGAGGTATGGGACACAGAAACTGGTGTCGAGCCCGCCGGAGAAGGCGAGCACGACGGTTTTCTCGCGGGAAGCGGGCATGGGTGCTCCTTCGGAGGGGGGGGTCAGGGCCGGGGGGTGGTGAGCGCTGCCATGAGCGCCTTCTGGACGTGGAGGCGGTTCTCGGCTTCGTCGATGATGATCGAGTTGGGGCTGTCCATCACGGCGTCGGTGGCCTTGACGTTGCGCCGGGCGGGGAGGCAGTGGCCGAAGAGGCCGCTGCCGGCGTTGGTGGTGCGGGCCATCTTGGCCTCGTCGACGATGAAGTGGCGGTGGGCGTCGCGGACGGGCTTCTCAGCGTCCCAGTTGCCGAAGAAGGGCAGGGCGCCCCAGCTCTTGGCGTAAACGACATCCGCGCCGTCGTAGGCGGCGTTGACGTCGTGGGAAACCGTGAAGGAGCCGCCGTGGGCGCGGGCGTTCTCGGCGGCCTGGGTCATGTAGCGCTCGTCGAGGCGGTAGCGCTCGTCGGGGCAGAGCAGCGTGACGTCCATGCCCATGCGGGTTGCGATGAGGGCGGCGGAGTTCGCGACGGCGGTGTTGAGGGGCCGGGGGTGGTAGGTCCAGGTGAGGAGGTACTTGCGGCCCCGGAGGTCGGGGCCGAGGCGCTCGCGCAGGGTCAGGGCGTGGGCGAGTTCCTGGCAGGGGTGGGTGATGGTCTCCATGTTGATGACCGGGACCGTGGCGTGGGCGGCGAAGGCGCGGATGACGCGGTCCTCCCGGTCGATCGACCAATCGACGAACTTCGGGAACGCCCGGACGGCGATGAGGTCGCAGTAGCGGCTGAGGACGCGGGCGGCCTCGCGGACGTGCTCCTCGGCGGTGGCGTCCATGACCTCGCCGTCGCCGAAGGCCATCTCCCAGGCGCCCTGGCCGGGCTCGAGGACGACGGCGTGGCCGCCCATCTGCCAGGCGCCGACCTCGAAGGAGGTGCGGGTGCGCAGGGAGGGGTTGAAGAAGACCAGGGCGACGGTGCGGCCGCGGAGGAGGGGCTGGATGGGATCGCGCTTGAGTTCGGCGGCGTGGTCGAGCAGGGCATCGAGTTCCTGGCGCGACCAGTCCTGGGTGGTGATGAAGTGCTTCACGGGGTCTCTCCGAGCATGGCCGCGGTGAGTTCGGCGGCGACGCGGCGTGCGGTGTCGGGCGAGCCCGTGGCGAGGAAGATGGTGTCGTCGCCGGCGACGGTGCCCTCGACGCCCTCGGGGGGCCATCGGTCGAAGGCGGTGGCGACCATCTGGGCGTGTCCGGGGGCGGTGCGGACGATGACGAGGGCATGGGCGGGGGTGACGGAGACGGCGTGGCGCCGGACCATGCCGGCGACCTCGTTGGGCGCGGCGGTTCGGGCCGGATCGGGGGGGGCGTCCGGGAGGCGGTAGCCGTCGGGGCCGCGGACGGCGCCGATGGCGGCCAGATCGCGTGAGACGGTGGCCTGGGTGACGGCCTCGCCCCAGCGTGCGAGGGCGGCGGCGAGGTCCTCCTGGCTCGCGACCGGGCCTTGGCGGAGCAGGTCCATCATGAGTGTTCGGCGTCGGTCGCGTGACATCGCAAGACTATACGCCTGAATGCATATTCATGTCAAGCGGCCCGGGCGGGGCGGGTAGGATGCGGGCATGCAGACCCAGACTGAAACCCAGACGCAGGCACAGGAGCAGCCCGTGGCCAGCCCTCCGGAGCGGCTGCTGCCGGACCGGATCGAGTTCGAGGAGGTGCTGGTGGCCGGCGGGGTGCTCGCCGCGGCGGTGCTGGCGGCGATCGTGGTGCACTTCGTGCTCTTCCGCGTGCTCAAGCGGGTGTCGAAGGGCCCCGGG
This sequence comes from uncultured Phycisphaeraceae bacterium, assembly GCA_964522095.1. Lineage (GTDB taxonomy): Bacteria > Planctomycetota > Phycisphaerae > Phycisphaerales > UBA1924 > UBA6054. Next base: position 11,328 of record CAZFSO010000009.1, read on the forward strand.
CCGTTGCCGGAGGAGGCGGTGGACGGGCTGCGCCGGCCCACGCTGCTGCTGCTGATCATCGGGGGGATCCACGTGGCGTCGCCCGCGCTGGATTCGGTGATCGGCACGCCCGCGGTGGTGCTCCGGCACGCGCTGTCGATCGGGATGATCGCGGCCTCGGCGTGGCTGGCGCTGCGGGCGATGGACGCGGTGACGCACGCCTTCCTGCACCGGTTCGACACGAGCGTGACCGACAACCTCCAGGCCCGTCGGGTGCACACGCAGACGGTTGTGCTCAGGCGGGCGGTCAAGGTGGTGCTGGTCATCCTGGCGACGGGTGCGGTGCTGATGACCTTCCCGTCGGCGCGGCAGATCGGGGCGTCGGTGCTGGCGTCGGCGGGCATCGCGGGGCTCGCGGTGGGCCTGGCGGCGCGGTCGGTGGTGGAGAACCTGCTGGCTGGCCTGCAGATCGCGATCACCCAGCCGATCCGGCTCGACGACGTGGTGATCATCGACGGCGAGTGGGGCCGGATCGAGGACATCACGGCCACGTTCGTGGTGGTGAGCATCTGGGATCAGCGTCGGCTGATCGTGCCGTTGAGCCGGATCATCACGCAGCCGTTCGAGAACTGGACGAGGCAGACCTCGCAGTTGATCGGGACGGTGTTCGTTTTCACGGACTACTCGGTGGACGTGCCCCGGGTGCGGGAGTGGCTGATGGCCTACCTGCCGACGAACCCCAAGTGGGACGGCCGGGTGGCGGCGCTGCAGGTGACGGACACGACGGAGCGGACGATCCAGATCCGGGCGCTGGTGAGCGCCCGGAACTCCGGGGAGACCTTCGACCTGCGGTGCGAGACGCGCGAGGCGCTCGTCGCGTTCATCAACAAGGAGTTCCCGGGGTCGCTCCCCCAGGTGCGCAGCACGAACATCGGCCCCGACGGGGGGGTGCTGGAGGCGGGCACGGCGGACGACGACGCGGAGTGACGGTCAGGGCCGGGCGGCGTCGGCCATGCGTCGGGCGCGGTCGGGGTCGACGGGGTTTTTCCACAGGCCGTCGGCCTTGATCCAGGAGCCGACGATGACGGCGTCGGCGTGGGCGTGCAGGGCGCGGACCGTGTCGGGCGTGGCGCCCGAGCCGACGATGACGGGCAGCGAACAGGCCTCGCGCACGGCGCGGACGTCGTCGACGGACGTGGGCTTGCCGGTGGCGGTCCCGGTGACGATCAGGGCGTCGGCGCCGAAGAACTCGGCGGCCTCGGCGACCGCGGCCAGGTCCAGGTCGGCGGTGAGGGCGTGGGAGGCGTGCTTCTTTTTGATGTCGCAGTAGATGCCGACCTTCTCGGCCCCGATGGCGCGGCGGTAGCGGAGCAGCCCCCCCGCTTCCGCCCTGGCGAGCAGGCCCTCGTCGGCCACGTGGCTGAAGACGAAGTTCTCGCAGCGGATGAACGACCCGCCGCAGGCGTGGGCGCAGGCCAGGGCGGCGCGGTTGCCGCCGGAGAGGATCTGCAGGCCGATGGGCAGGGGGACGGCGGCGGCGACGGCAGCGGCCGCGCGGGCCATGACGGCCACGACCTCCGGCCCGAGTTCCTCGGCGTGCACGTAGGGGGCGTCGTGCATGTTCTCCAGGATGACGGCGTCGTAGCCGGCCTTCGCGAGGACCTGAGCCTCTTTCACGGCCTGGTGGACGATCTCGTCGGGGTGACGGTCGGCGAAGGGGGCGCCGGGGGATGCGCCCAGGTGGACCATGCCGATGAGGCGTTTGGGGCCGCGGGCGGCGAGTTGCCAGGGGTTGGTCATGGCCGAGGGTACGCCGGAGTTCACGGCGCGATCGCCTCCGTGTAGGCCTCGCTGAACGGCGTCAGGGGATCGCCGGCGCCGAGGGGGATGCCAAGCCATTCCCAGAGAAGGAGCATGACCATCCAGACGAGGGTGAAGACGACCGTGTATGGCAGCATCATGGCGATGAGCGTGCCGATGCCGGCCTTGGGCGCGTACTTCTGAACGTACATGAGAACGATGATGAGGTAGGAGTTCAGGGGGGTGATGATGTTGGTGGTCGAGTCGCCGATGCGGTAGGCGGTCTGGGTCAGTTCGGGGCGGATGCCGACGAGCATGAACATGGGAACGAAGATGGGGGCGAAGAGGGTGTACTTGGCGCTCATGGACCCGACGAAGAGGTTGAAGACCATCGTGACGAGGATGAACGCGATGACGAGCCCGCCGGCGGAGAAGCGCTGCTCGAAGAGCCACTCGCCGCCGGAGAAGGCGAGCATGCGTCCGAGCCCGGACTCGTCGAAGGCGGCGATGAACTGACCGGCGAAGAAGGCGAGCACGATGATGGGGGCCATCGCGGCCATGGACTCGATCATGGTCCTTGTCGCGTCCTTGGTGGACCGGACCACCCCCACCGCCACGCCGTACACCATGGCGGGGATGATCGTCAGGATGAACATGAGCGGGACGACGACGGCCACCCATCGCGGGAAAGGCCCTTCCGAGCCGTGGAGCGGCGAGCCCTCCCAGAAGACCATGGCGGCGGTCAGCGCGAGGCCCGCGGCGAAAGCCAGGCCGGCCAGGGCGAGCCCGCGGCGTTCCTCGGGCTTGAGGACGGGGCCACCGGAGGCGGGGCCTGCCATCGTCGGGTCGGGGCCGCCGTCCTCGGTCGGCTTGCGGGCCAGGCGTTTCTCGACGAACACGGCGGTGGTCGCCCAGCCCGCGAAGGTGAGCACGAAGGTCGACGCGATCATGAAGTACCAGGACGACGTGGGCGCGACCGCCCGGCCCGGGTCGATGGTCTGGGCGGCCGCCTGGGACAGGTTGCTCATCAGCGGCTCAAGGCTGGTGATGAGCAGGTTGGCGTTGAAGCCCGCCGACACGCCCGCGAAGACGGCGGCGATGCCGGCCAGGGGGGACCGGCCGCAGGCCAGGTACGCCAAGGCCGCGAGCGGGGGGAGCACGACGTAGCCGGCGTCGGAGCCGAGGGAACTCATGATCCCCAGGAAGACCATCGAGGGCGTGAGAAGCAGGTCGGGCACCCTTGCGAGCGCACTGCGGAGCAGCGCGGAGATCAGGCCAACCCGCTCCATGGGGCCGATGCCGAGCATGCCGAGCAGGACGACGCCCAAGGGCGCGAACCCGAGAAAGTTCGCTTCCATGCTCGACAGCAGCCAGTACCAGCCCTCGCTGGTAAGCAGCGACGTGGCGAACATGACCTGCCCCGTGCTGACCAGTTCCAGGCCTTCATCACCGGTGACCGGGTCGATCACGGACCGGGGGCGTTTCTCGAAGACGGCCCAGCCGCGCTCCGCCATGTCCACGGGCCGGCCGGCGGCGTCCAGCACCGTTTCCTCGGACTCGGTCATGACCAGGTGCGCGGCCAGGCGGCCGTCGTCGGTCGCCGTCACGCGGATGGCGGCCGGCTCAAAGGCGATCTCCTCGCCAAGGTCGTTGCGGACGGCGCGGCCGATGGTGGAGACCCGCCGGTCGACACCCCCGGCGGCGCGGTCTTCCGACCAGCGGACGGCGAAGCCATCCGGCAGGGTCGGCGCGGCGAGATGGCTGACCCCGAGGACCACGAACAGCCCGATCAGGAAGAGGATGGCGGGGTCCGGCAGTTTGTTGCCGATCCACTCCACGGCGTTGAGGGCCCTGGCGAGCGGGCCGGGCCGGGCGGTCGTGCGGTCGGTCGGTGTCGTCATGGGGGCAGTTTGGCCGGGTTCGGGCCGGGAAGCAAGCGGCCGCTTGAGTCGGGGGCGGGGTTCGGATACCTTCCCCGGGCCCCGGCCGCGCGTTCGGCCGGCCCACGACCCCGGAGACCCCAGATGACCCACCGGACCGCGCCGGACCAGACCGAGACCCGGATGCCCAAGGGCGTGCCGTACATCATCGGGAACGAGTTGGCGGAGCGGTTCAGTTTCTACGGGATGAACGCCATCCTGACGGTGTTCACCACGCAGCACCTGCTCAACGCGGCCGGGGAGCCGGACTACTTCTCGAACGAGGAGGCGAAGGGCGTCGGGCACCTGTTCAAGGCGGCCGCCTACGTCACCCCGATCATCGGCGCGGTGGTCGCTGACGCGTTCTGGGGCAAGTACAAGACGATTTTGCTCATCAGCCTGATGTACTGCGTCGGCCACGGCGCGCTCGCCCTGATGGACCTCGGACCCGTGACGGGCCTCTGGGACATGAAGCCCTTCCTGTTTCTCGGACTCGCCCTGATCGCCATCGGGGCCGGCGGGATCAAGCCATGCGTGAGCGCTCACGTGGGCGACCAGTTCGGGCGTGGCAACAAGCACCTGTTGCCTCAGATTTTCAGCTGGTTTTACTTCTCCATCAACACCGGCGCTTTCGCCAGCACGCTTCTGACGCCGGTGCTGCTCGACAAGTTCGGGCCGGCGGTGGCGTTCGGTGTGCCCGGGGTGCTGATGGGCCTGGCAACGACGCTGTTCTGGCTCGGACGCAACCACTTCGTCCACGTGCCCGCGGCGGGCTGGGCCCGGTTCAAGACGGAGACCTTCAGCCCGGAGGGGAAGAGGGCGCTGTTGAACCTGGCGCCGCTCTTCCTGGTGTTCGTGGCCGTGTTCTGGATGATCTTCGACCAGACCGCGACGGCCTGGGTGTTGCAGGCCGAGAGCATGGACCGCTGGGTGTCGTTCGATGCCGTGGGCGTCGACGTCGAGTTCGAGGTCCTGTCGTCGCAGCTGCAGGCGGCAAATCCGCTCCTGATCCTGCTCCTGATCCCGATCTTCAGTTTCTGGGTGTACCCCGGGATCAACAGGGTCTGGAAGCTGTCTCCGCTTCGCAAGATCGGCATCGGGCTGTTCGTCTGTCTGCTGTCCGTCGTAGGCTCGGCGTTGATCGAGTCGGCGATCCAAGCCAGGACGCCGGAAGCCTCGGCGGCGTTGCGCGTGGCGTTGCAGGGTCAGGGCGTGGAGGCCGCGGGGGACCTGCCCAACATCGTCCAGGCCGCCCGCAACGCCGGGTGGACAAACGACCAGATCCGACCCTTCCTGGACGGCATGCCGCACGTTGGCTGGCAGGTGCTGGCCTATCTCGTGCTCACGGCGGCCGAGATCATGGTCTCGATCGTGTGCCTTGAGTTCGCGTACACGCAATCGCCGAGAAAGATGAAGAGTTTCATCATGGGCGTGTACTTCCTGGGCGTGTCGGTGGGGAACGCGTTCGTGTCCGCGCTCAACTTCCTGCTCGAACAGTTCAAGGATGAAACCACCGGCGCCATGCCGCTCGCCGGGGCAAGCTACTACTGGTTCTTTGCCGGGCTCATGGGCTTGGCGTGGCTGACATACCTCGTCTGGGCCAGGTCGTACAAGGGCCAGACCTACATCCAGGGCGAGGACGAGGCCATCGCCGGGGCGGCCGCGATCGCGGAGGCGCCGGACGCGCGGTGAGGCGTGTGGTCAGACGCCGATGAGCGTCCAGACCGCGCGGGTGGTCGTGGCGATGAGGTTCATGGCGGCCGGGAAGAGCAGGCCGCCGGCGAACCAGAAGAACAGGAGCATGCCGCCGAGGCTGATCCACATGCCGTGCTCGGTGTGGACGAAGTCGCGGTAGGGCCGGACGTAGTGGGCGAGGATGCGGCCGCCGTCGAGGGGCATGACGGGGATGAGGTTGAACATCAGGAGGATGATGTTCAGGAACGCCCCGATGAAGAAGAACGACGCGAGGTTCCCGCCGAGGGGCTGGCCGATGGTCATGCCGGGGATGAGGCTGCCGTCGGCGAGGGGTCGCCAGAGGATCAGGCAGGTGATCGTGACGATCGCCAGGGCGAGGTTCATCGCCGGGCCGGCGACGGCGACGAGGGCGTCGGCGTGGCGGCCGCGCATGCGGCTGGGGTCGACGGGCATGGCGCCCCAGGCGATGCCGAAGATCGCCAAGGCGCCCAGCGAGTAGGGGCCCATGTGGACCAGGGGGTTCCAGGTCATGTGGCCGGTGGCGCGGGGGGTCGGGTCGCCGAGGCGCAGGGCGGCCCAGCCGTGCGCCAGTTCGTGGAGCACGATCGAGACGATGACCCAGACCAGCCAAGAAACAACCCACACGGGTCCCCGTGTGGGTTCGTTCCAGAGGTCCTGCACCCACCAGCCCATGCGGTGCTCCGTTGTGCCGGCGGGGTGTGTCTGCTCAGGCGTTTGCCGGGACGGCGCGGGAGGCCTTGACGGCCTGGTCGCAGATCTGGTCGAAGAGTTTGGGGTCCTCGATGGCGATCTGGCTGAGCATCTTGCGGTTGAGGTTGATGCCGGAGAGTTTCATGCCGTTCATGAAGAGGCTGTAGCGGGTGCCCCGCATGCGGCATGCGGCGGTGATGCGGGTGATCCAGAGGCGGCGCATGTCGCGCTTGCGGGCGCGGCGGTCGCGGTAGGAGAACAGGCCGGCGCGCCGGACGGCGTCCTTGGCCTTGTACTTGTGGCGCGAGCGGGTGCCGTAGTAGCCGCGGGCCTGGCGGAGGATCTTGCGGCGGGCCTGGGTGCGGGCGGCGCCTTTGCGAACGCGTGGCATGGATCAGTCTCCAAGTTTGCCTGACGGGGCCGGCTTTGGGCCGTTCTTGGTTCCCGGCAGGCGGGGCTGGATATTCCCGCGGCCCAACGCGGGCCGTCGGTGTGCGGGGAGTTCCCGCGTGGTTGTTCAGGACGCGGCGGCGGCCTCGCGGGCGGCGCGGCGCTGCTCGGGCGAGGGGCTGCGGCGGAGGGCGGTGCGGGGCTGGTTGCGGCCGCGGAGGCGGCGGAACAGCAGTTTCTCGAAGCGCTTGGCCTCGGCGCTGGTCAGTTTGCGGTCCTTGCGGAGTTGACGCAGGCGCTTGCCGGACTTGTGGCTGGACAGGTGCTTGTGGAACGCCGAGCGGTGACGCACCTTGCCGGTCTTGGAGACGCGGACGCGCTTCATGATGCCCTTGTGAGGCTTGTTCTTCGACATGGCCGGCAACTCCGGTGGGAAGGCAGGGTTGATCCGCGACACAGCGGGCGGGAACGATAGACAGGCCCGGCCACCCTGACAACCCCGAAACGGCGTTCCGGATCAGGGACCGACGAACGCGTCGGTCGGGGAGGCGGGCATCTCGTCGCCTCGGATGATGCCCATCCTGGTGCGGACGTGACGGATGACCTCTTCGGCCTGGCGGGGCAGCCAGATGTTGTCGCCGTCCACAACAGGGGTCTTTTCCCAGGTCGAGGACCCGTCCATGCGGAGGAGGTGCTGGCCTCGGGCGGCGTGGTTGGGGCTGTTGGCCTCGGGGTAGACGACCTCGCCGCGGGAGGCGCGGAGGGTGACCGGGGAGCGGTCGGCGATCATGACGACCTGTGCGGCGGAGGGCACGGCGACGGTCATGCGGAGGCCGCCGCCGCCCATGATGCGGTAGGAGTAGGAGATCTCGTCCATGGAGCGCCAGTCCATGGAGCCGGGCTCGGGGGCGCCGCGGGGGGCGTGGGCGTTGGTCGGGCAGGCGAAGTCGTCGAGGCGGGCGTAACCCTCGCGGGGGAGGGTGTAGAGGTTGGCGGAGTTGGATCGGTTGGGGGTGCCGACGTCCATCCATGAGCCGCCGAAGCCGGCGGTGGCCATGGGGAGCATGTCGGCGTTCGCGCCGGCGTAGGACCCGAAGGCCCGGGCGGCGGTCTGCATGTTGGTCAGGCAGGCGGCCTGCTCGCGGTGGTGGGCGACGCCCTGCATCGCCGGCAGGGCGACCGAGGCGACGATCAGCAGCATCGCGGCAAGGGAAACGAGGTCGGACAGGCGGAAGCGGCTGCCCGCGTGCTCGGACGCCTGCTCGATCCGGAGGACCCGGGCTTCGGCCGCCTCGGCGGCGCGGACGGCGGCCATGGTTCGCTCGATCAGGCGGTCGCGGGCGGACGCGGCGGTTTCGGGGCCTGTGGTGGCGAGTCGGGCGAGGGCGTCGTGGCGCTCGACCCGGGGGTCACCGGTGGTCGCGGGGGACTCCATCCAGCGGTCGAGGGCCTCGGCGTCAGCGGGCGACAGCCGGAGGGGCTCGGCCGGGTGGTCGGTTTGGGCCTCGGCAAGGGCGGCGCGCCGGGCGCGGACCTGTGTCAGGCTGACGCGGGTGGAGCGGTCGGACTCGGCGGCGACGGGCGTGCCGAGCAGCGCGAGCAGGTCGGCGATGCGGGCCTGGCGGGCGTCGCCGGGGTCCGGGTGGGTGCCGGACTCGATCAGGCGGTCGAGGGCCGCGGCATCGGCGGGGCTGAGGCGGGGAGAGTCGGGGTGTTCCCCGGAGATGTGCTGTTCGTTGTGGATCATGGCTGAACTCCCTACGACGGGCGGCGGGAAAAGGTCATCCGGCCCGGCCGGGTTCTTCGCGGGTGACGGCCATCCAGGCCCGGGCGAAGGCTGCGACGGCGGCGTGCATGCGGGATTTCACGGTGCCCAAGGGGATGCCCAGGTCGTCGGCGATCTGCTGGTAACTGAGGCGCTGGAAGTAGGCGAGGAGGAGGACCTCGCGGAGGGCCGGTTGGAGTCGGATGAGGGCGTCCTGCACCATGCGGTCCCGTTCGGATGCGTCGAGGGAGGCGTCCGGGCTGGGGACGTCGACCTCGAGCAGGTCCACGAATGAGCCTGAGCCGTCGGAGCCGCCGATCGGGGCCGAGAGTTCGACGGCTCGCTGCCGGATCTTCTTACGCAGGTGGTCCCGGCCTTTGTTCGCGGCAATCGTGAACAGCCATGGGCGGAATCTGCGGGAGGTGTCGAAGGTGTGGGCGGACTGGTGAATCTGGAGGAAGGTCTCCTGGAAGATGTCCTCGGCGGCGGTACGGTCGCCGACGAGGCGGGTCAGGAAGCGGATGAGGTCGTCGTGGTAGCGCTCGATGAGGGTCCGATAGGCGTTCTGGTCGCCGTCCAGGAAGCGCTCGAAGACGGCTTCGTCGCTGGGTTGCACTGACTCGTCCAAGCGGGGGTCCTCGCGCGGCTGGGTCTGGTACCGGGGCGGGCCCCGGGCGGTTCGCCGGGCGGTCCGGGGCGCCGACCGTCTGAGTGTACGGTTGGCTTGAGGGCCCGTGCGCCGATAGGGGTGCAATGGCGGGCGGCGACCGGCGTTGGTCGATCAGATGGAGGCGGCCTTGACGACCCGCGGCGAAGCATCGGCTCCCGACGCGGGCGACGACCTCGGCGCGCTGGTGGCGCGGGCGTCCCGCGGCGACGAGCGGGCGTGGGAGGAACTGGTCGGTCTCTACGCCAGGCGGGTGTACGCCCTGGCCCAATCCCGGCTGCGTCGGCCGGACCTGGCCGAGGAGGTCACCCAGTCCGTGTTCGTGACCGTGGCGATCAAGTTGAGGGAGCAGGGGTACGCCGAGCAGGGACGCTTCGAGGCGTGGCTGTTCCGCGTGACGATGAACCGGGTGCGCGACACGGCGCGGCGCCTCAAGCGGCACGCGACGACGCTCGGGCCGGGCGTGATGCAGGGCCTTCCCGGCAGGCAGGCCGCGGCGGGGGCGGATCCGGACGACCTGGACGCGCTGCGTCGGGCGCTGGGGTCCCTGGGGGAGGCGGACCGCGAGGTGATCGAGTTGCGTCACCACGGCCGGATGGGCTTCAAGGAGATCGCCGAGTTGCTTGGCGAGCCGCTTGGAACGGTGCTGGCCCGGCATCACCGGGCGCTGCGCAAACTGCGGGGCGTGCTCGGGGGCGAGCAGGAGGAGTCGTCGTGACGCAGGAACGAGACACGCGGGGCCGGGACGGGCTGGGGGCTCTGAGCGCGCGGCTGGACGCGCTGGGCGCCAGCGAGCGGGCGGGGGCCCCGGACGGGCTGGAGGAACGGGTGCTGGCGAAGGTCGGCGGCGTCCTCGCGGGGGGGGCGATCCCGATCGACTCGGCGCGGCCGGCGTGGTGGGCGCGGGGGCCCGCACGGGCCGCTGCGGCGGCGGCGTTGCTGGCGGGCGGCGCGGCGCTGCTCTACACCCAGTCGGTTCGCCCGGCGCCGGCGCGCGCGGCGTGGTCGAGCGTTGCGTTGGCCGAGCAGCGGATCGAGGGCCTGCTGGCGCTGACGCATGACGCGGACCGGTTCGACGACCGGATCGCCTCGATCGAGTTGCTGGCCGACGCGATCAGCGCGGACGGCGCCGACGTGTGGGGCGCGGACCTGGCCGAGCCGGACCTGGTGTTCGTTGATGGGGGGGCCCTGTGATGCGGGGTCGTTGGTTGCCCGTTCTCGCCGGGGCCGCGGCGCTGGGCGTCGGCGGGGTCGCGCTGGGCTTGGACGAGCCGGACGCGGGCGGTTCGGTCGAGGCGGCGCCGGCCGACCCCGAGGCGGAGCGTGCGGAGTTGCGCGCCCGCCTGGAGCGGGCGCTGGAGCGCGCCGAGGCGTCGGTGGAGCGTCACCGCGAGGCGCTGGAGCGGCTCGACGCGGGCGAATCACCCGCCGAGGTGCTGCGGTCGGCGCGCAAGCGCCCCGGGGGGGGGCGGCAGGTGGTGGCCCGGCAGGGCGCGGAAGCCGCGCCGCCTCACCCCACCCAGGCCCAACAGCGCCCCCACCGCGACCGGGTGGTCGATGGCGACGGCCAGGGCACGGCGTCCGCCGAGCGCACCGAGCGTCTCCGCGCGTTCCTGCGCGAGCACCTGCCCAGCGTGCACGAGCAGATCTCGCAGATCGAGCGGGCCGACGCGGAGGCCGGGCGGCGGCTGTTCGCGCGGCTGGCGCCGCAGCTGGGCGCCGTGATGGACGACACGGACCGCGACCCCGAGTTCGGGGCGTTGCGCCTCGAGGAACTCCGCGCCGGGCTTGAGGTCGTCGACGCGACGCACCGCCTGCGCTCGCTTGAGGACGGGGCGTCCGAGGCCGACCGGGTGGACGCGGAGCGCGGCCTGCGGGATGCGCTGGCGCGGCGGTTTGACGCGAAGATCCGGCTGCGTGAGCACGAGGTGCGCCGTCTGGCGGGGCGTCTGGCCGAGATGCACCGGGCGATCCGCGAGCAGCAGTCCGAGCGGGACGCTGAGATCGAGCGTGCGTACCGCGCGGTCACCGGCGAGCGGTGGGCGCGGCCCGCGGCCCAGGGCGGCTGAGCGGGCTCAGGAGACGCTCGCCCCCGGGGCGATGTCCGAGGCCGGGGTGACAAAGACGACCGAACGGGTCTCGGCGCCCTTGTCGGCGTCGGAGGCGGCGAGGAGCATGCCGCGGGATTCCTCGCCGCGGAGTTGGCGGGGAGCCAGGTTGGCGACGATGACGATGAGTTTGCCCTCGAGTTGCTCGGGGGTGTACTGGGCGCGGATGCCGGCGCAGATCTGGCGGGGGCGGCCGGAGCCGTCGTCGAGTTGGAGTTTGAGGAGTTTGTCGGCGTTGGGGTGCGGCTCGGCGCGGACCACGCGGGCGACGCGCAGGTCGAGTTTTGCGAAGTCGTCGAAGGTGATCTCGGGCTTGGCGGAAGGGGCGGGGGCTGCGTCGGTCATCGTGCGTCTCGCTGGAGTTGGGGTTGGCACGATCGTACCCGTCACCGGGCGGTCCATTCGCCGTGGCGCCGGTACGGCCGGTCGGCGGACACGGCGTAGGCGCGGGCCAGGCGGTCCAGGTCCCATACCGGAACGGCGGCGTCGACGTGGACGGCCGCCTGGGCGGCCCACGAGGCTGGGCTGGCGTTGAGCAGGGCGAGTTCGATGCCGACCATGGTGCGCCAGGCGTCGTCGAGTCGCACGCCGTGGTGGTGGTCGGGGCTCGGGCAGGGGCCTGGGCGCATGGCGGCGCCGTCGCGGACGCGGACGAACATCTGGCCGCGGCAGGGGTCGTTTCGGGCGTTGCGCTCCCAGGCTTCGAGGATGGCCTGGATCCTCGTGCGGTCGTGGCCGAGCCGCACGCCTTCGGCGAGGACGCGGCTGCGGACGGCGGCGTCGGAGGCGAGCGTGCTGGCGGCTTCGGGGACGCCGGAGCGCAGGCCTCCCAGCAGCAGGGCGGCGCGCACGCCCAGGTCGTCGGCGGCGTGGGCGACGCCGAGCCAGCGGCGGTCCTCGGCGCGGGCGGGGTCGAGTTCGACGGCGAGCGCCCAGAGCCCGTCGCGTGCGTCCTGGCCGGGCTCGGAGGAGGCGAGGGCGATGGCGGCGCTGGCGGCGAGCGCGGGGTCGTCGTCCGCCGCGATCAGGACGCACAGGGCGAGGGTCTGTCTGGCGAGCGCCGCGGTCGCGTGGTCGTCGAGGAGGTCCTCACCGAGCGTGAGGTAGCGTTCGGGCTCGTCCGGGGTGAGGCGCGTGAGGTCGCGCCGGGCCGGATCGGGCTGGGCGGCGCCGAGGGCGATGAGGAGCGGGATGAGCAGCGGCAGGGCGGCGGGCCTCATGGCGATTGCTCCATCAGGATGGTCCACAGCGCTGCCTCGGCGCGGTGGGCGGCGAGGATCTGGTCGAGGACGGTGTCGGCGGCGGACCAGTCGTCGGCGAGTTCGTCCAAGGTCCGCTCCAGGCGGGCGCGGGTGGCGCCGGCGTCGGAGAGGATCGCGCCGGCCATCGCCTCGACCAGCGCCCGGTGCTCGACGGCCACGCGCTGGGCCTGGGCGGCGGCGTTGGACGCGCGGGCGTCGCGCCGCGCCTGCACGGAGCGGGGGCCGAGGGGGTCGGCCGGGTCGAGGCGCGTGCGGCTGAGCCAGCGGTCGGTCTCGGCCAGCACGGACCGCAGCAGCGGCTCGTCGGGGCCGAGGCCGCTGCGCTCGGCCATGAGTTCAGCGAGGAATCGCTCGGCGTCGGCCCGGTCGTCGGGGTTCTGCTCGGCCATGCGGGCGGCGATGATCGGGAGCAGGGCGGCCCGGACCTCGACGAGCCAGGCGTCGTCGCGGGCGGGGGGCAGGGCGACGCCGGTGATCGCGGTGACGAGGGCCGCGACCGACGCGCTCGGGCGGCGCGCGGCGGCGCGCTCGACGGCCATGATGACCTGTGGGTCCTCGGCGCGGAAGACGATTAGAGCCCGGGCGGCCTCGCGCAGCGGGCCGCCCTCGCCGCGGAGGGCCTGGGTGACGATCGCTTCGGCCGCCAGGGGGGTGGTGCGTCCGCGGGCCCGGGCGGCTTCGCGGATGAGGGCCTGGGCGTCGTCGGGAGTTTCGGCGGCGAGCAGGCGCAGGGCCCAGTCGTCGTTGAGCGGTCCTTCGGGGACGGGGCTGGTGGGCGTGGCTCGGCGCCGGGTCGTCGTGGGCGCGGCGAGCAGTTCCGACGCGGCGGCGGTGTCGCCCCGGTGCGCCATCGCGGCCGCGGCGTTGAGGCGGGACAGGTTGATTAGCGAGTCGATGTTCTGCGCCCCGTCGCGCAGGGCCGCGGTTAGGCGCTCGACGATCTCGGCGCGCTCCGGGCTGATGCTTCGCGGGGCCCAGGCGGCGCGGTATCGGTCGGCGAGGGCGGCCCGGGCGGCCTGATCGGCGTCCGGGGCGAGCACCATGCCGGGGTCGACGCCGGGGGCGGAGACGTCGGTCGCGAGCGCCTCGGTGAGGCCGGTGAGCCGGGCGGGGTTGGCGGCGGGGTCGAGCAGGCGCTCGGTGAGCCAGACGGTGGCGGGGTCGCCCGGGCGCCAGGACAGGCCGGCGGCCAGCCCGGCGACGGTCCGGCGCCAGGCGGCCCGGTCGGCCGGGGCGGGGGCTTCGAGGAGCGCGTCGATGGCGTCCGTGCGGGTCCGGGCGCGGAGGGCGCTTGGGGCGCCGAGGCAGGCGGCCAGGGCGTCGGACCAGGACCGCCAGAACGCCTCGTCGTCGGGGTCGGCCGAGGGCGCGATGGCCGCGAGCGCGGCGACGGTGCGCTCGTCGAGGTGGCCGCCCTGGCCGTCGAACTGGCCGAGGCGGGCGAGGCGCTCGGCGTCGGCGCGGGGCAGGTCGGCGTGCTCGGCGACCCAGACGGCGGTGGCGGCGGCGATGGCGCGGCGCGCGGGGTCGGGGTGCTGGAGGGCGGCGGCGATCGGATCGGCGAGGCTCTGGATGCCCGGCTGGGTTCCGAGTTCGGTCGCGGTGCGGGCGATGACTTCGGCGATGCGCTGCCGGGCGTCGGGCGGCGCGTCGCGCCAACGGGTGAAGAAGCGGTCGAGGCCGCGAGAGAGGCGGGCCGGCGCGTTGGGGTCGGCGATCGTCGCGGCGCTGAGGGTGTTGCGCAGTTCCTGTTCGAGGGTGGCGTGGTGCTCGATGTCCTCGCGGGGCGCGCGGACGGGGGTCGTCTGATCGGCGGCTGGCGTTTCGGCCGGGGCGGACGCGACCGGCGGGGCGGCTCGGGGGGCGGGCTCGCGCAACTGGGCGGCCGTGCGTGTGAGCATGACGAGCAGCAGCACGGCGAGGGCGGCGTGAACGGTCAGCCACCAGCGGCCGGTCGGACGCGGCGGCTGGACGCCGGGGACGGGCGCGGGACGGCGTGGCGTTGGCGTGGTCTCGCCGGGGCGGATCGCGCGGAGCAGGTCGTCGGCCCGGACCCGGTGGAGGCGGGCCAGGTGGGCGAGGCGCTTCTTGGCGCGGCCGTTCCAGCCGCCCGAGGTCCCGACGATCAGTCGGGCGCGGGTCGCGAGGTCCGCGGATACCGCCTGGAGGCGGATGGGCCGGACGGCGCGCGGCGCGGTCGTGCCAGGGGGCCAGCGGCGGCGGAGTTCGGCGTGGAGCGCCGGGTCGGCGAGTTGCGCGGCGGCCGCGTGGACGGCGAGCCGGACCTCTTCGGCCTGGGGCGTGCGGCGGAGCGGGTGCGCGTCGATTCTGGCCAGGGCCCGCTGGGCGGCCTGGCGGATGGCGGCCGGGTCGCGGGTGTCGTGGTCCAGGCCGAGCAGGGCGAAGGGGCCGCCGGCGCCGGCGTTGGGGCCGAGGAAGACGGTCGCGGGGTCGGCGGGGTGGGTATCGCGGCTTGGGGTCACGGCGCGTCCTCTTCGGCGGGCGCCGTGCCCGGGTCGTTCTCGCGGAACAGGTCGTCGATGCGGGTGGTCCAGGGGAGCGGGCCGGGCATCGGGTGGAGGACGCGGTGCTGCTCGTAGGCGCGCCGGGCGGCCTCGGGGTCGCGGTCGAGGAGGAGCCGCAGGGTGTGGTAGCGGGACTCCCACCAGACCGGCTCGTCGTCACGCGATGCGCCGAGCAGGGCGGACCATGCGTCGAGTTCGGACTCGGCGTCGCCCGTGCGCCGGGCGAGGTCGGCCATCTCGCGCAGTCCCTGAGCGGTCGGGCGGCCGCGGTCGAGGACGACGCGGGCGATGCGGAGGGCGACGGACGCCGCGGCGGGATCGTCTGCGGCGGCCGACTCGGCGGCGATCAGACGCCACACGCGGTCGAGCACGAGGCTGGATTCGGGCGAGACGGGCGCGGGGGCCGGGGGGATGAGTTCGGCGCTGAGGCGCGTTCCGATGCGCACGCCGATGCGGCCGGCGGCGCGGTCGTCCGGGTCGGCGTCGAGCCGGTCGAGCACGGCGCGGAGCACGACGCGGTCGGCGGCCGGGGCGTGGTGGCTCGCGGCGAGGCGCAGGGCGTCGGCGACGGCGGCGGCCGCGTCGAGTTCGCCGCGTGCGGCGTGGATCTCGACGGCGCGCAGGTCGAGTTCCTGACCGAAACGGGCGAGCGACGAGTCGGCGCGCACCGCGGCGCGGGCCCGCTCCAGGGCGCGGGCGGCGGTGTCGAGGTCGACGGGCGGGGCGCCGAGGGCGGCGTCGAGGGCGATGCGTGCCGTGTCGAGGCGCTCGCGGGCCAGGCCGGGCTCGGGGGCCCGGGGTTCGAGCGACCAGACGCCGTTGACGAGTTCGAGCAGTTCCGAGCGGGCGGCGGCGTCGAGCCGGCGGCTGTCGATCCAGACCCGGTAGACCAGGCGGGCGAGGGTGCGTCGGGCGCGCAGCACGACGGGGTCGTCCTCGGCGACGGCGCGCAGCCCGTCCGCCGCGGCGGAGGGTTCGAGCAGATCGGTGCCGGCGTGGCGGACGAGGAGTTGGCTGGCGCGGGCGGTGCCTGGGTGGCGGGCGAGGTACTCACGGACGCGGTCGCCGAGTTCGTCGTGCAGGCGCTCGTCGAGCGTCTCGTCCAGGGCGACGATGACGAGCCAGAGGGCCTCCTCGGCGGCTTCGTCCGATGGGGCGGCGTCGAGAACGGACTGCGCGATGGCCGCCGCCTTGCGCGGCTGGCCGGCGCGGATCTCGGCGAACGCGGCCTTGAGTCGCGCGTCGTCGCGCGGCAAGGGGAAGCGGCCGGCGTCCTCGGCGTCGGCGGCGGCCAGCAGCCTGGCGGCGGCCTGGGCGTACTGGAGGGGGTTGTCGTGGCGTTGGGCCGCGTCGAGCAGGTCGAGGCCGGCCGCGTAGTGGGCGACGAAGCCCTCGCCGAGCAGGCCGGAGGCTCCGAAGCGGTCGCGCAGGTCGAGCACGTGCCCGATCTCGCCGCGGGCGATGAGGTCGGCCAGTGCGGCGCTCGCGACGGACCGGGCGTCGGGCGCCTCCCGTGTGTCCGGCGCGAGCGCCCGCATCGCGACGTAGCGGGCGTCGGGGGCGGTGAGGACGGGGCCGGAGGCTTGCCGGGCAGCGCGGAGGGTCTCGGTCAGTTCGAGGACGCCCGGCCAGTCCTGGCGGTCGGCGTGGAGCCGGATCAGCCGGCCGAACCCCTGGGTGCGCACGGCCTCGGGGGCGCGGTCGGCCTCGACGACCATGCGGAGCCACTGTTCGGCGAGGAGCCAGTCCTGGGTCAGCGAACGGGCCCGACCCACGCCGATGGCCGCGCGGGCCACGTGCTCGAGTTCGAGCGTGGACGGGGCGACGGCGTCCAGGCGGGGCAGGTCGCCCTCGGCGCCGAGCAGCCAGCCGAAGGAGGTGAGCACGTCGGGCGAAGGCGGGCGGTTTTCGAGCACGGCCAGGCTCAGGCCGGACCAGGCGGCGTAGTAGTTGGCCAGGGACCGCTGGCGGTAGGCGGGCCCGGTGGCGTCGGGGCCGTCGGCGCTGCCGCGGAGGGCGGCGGAGGCGTTGACGACCGCGGCGCGGGCCATGGCGCGGAACCGGGCGTGCAGTTCTGTGAGCCGCTCGGCGTGCTGGGCGCGGTCGGGCTCGCTGAGCAGGCCGAGTTCGTGCAGTTCCGCGGCCCGCTCGATCGGCAGGTACTCGTCGAGCAGCAGCGTCAGGCGCAGTTCGACGGCCCGCTGCTCGCCGACGGCGTCGGCGAGCGCCCAGGCGCGCCGGACGACGCCGGCGCGGGCGGGGTCGGTCGGCGGGAGCGTGCGGAGGCGCTCGGCGTAGAGGTCGGCCAGGCGGTCGGTGAGGGTCGGGCGCTGCGTGTCGTCCGCGTCCTGCAGGCGGTGGAGCAGGTGGGCCTCGAGCACGTCGTGCATGCCGGCATCGCGCAGGGCGGCGGCCGTGGGGTCGTCGGCGCGCGCGGGGAGGGCCGGGGCGGCCGCGGCGAGGCAGGCGGCGAGGATGGCACGGCGATCAATCCGCACTGGGCACGTAACTCCGTTTCTCGAAGCCCGCGTCGCTGGCCGCCTGCAGGGCCAGGGCGACCGCGGAGACGGGCGACCTGGGCGAGGCGCGGACGGCGACGCCGGGCTCGCGCGGCAGGCGGTCGAGCACCGCGACGAGCGACGCCTTGTCGCGCACGCGGACCTGGCCGATCGAGTAGTGCGGGCCCTCGGCGTCCACGCCGATCTCGATGATCTGGGGCTGGAGTTCGGCCGACCGCACGCCCCCGCCCTGGGTCTGCACGGCGCTGGGCAGGCGGTGCTCCTCGCTGGAGAAGTCCGAGGTGACGATGAAGTAAACCAGCAGCAGGAACACCACGTCGATCAGCGAGATCAAGGGGAGGGCGCCGAGGCGGCGGCTGCGGCTGCGGGCGGTGGGCCGGAAGGCGGTCACGGCTGGTCTCCCGGGCCCGGCGCGACGGTGCCGAGTTTCCAGCGGTCCACGCCGATGGCCGCGAGGCGGGACAGGACGGCGTCGAGGTGGCGTGCGGGCGCGTCGCGGTCCGGGCGGATGAGCACGTCGAAGGGGTGCTGGTCGTCGGCGGCGGCGATGCCGGTCCGCGCGAGGCGTTCGAGTTCGACGCTGGAGACCTCGCGGGAGTCGACGAGCGTGCGCCCGTCGGCGGTCAGGTCGATGATGAGCGCGGGCTCGCGCGCGTCGCGCTGCGCGTCGCCGGGCTGGCGGGGCAGGTCGATCTCGGTGCGGCGCAGGTCGCCGAAACTGGACGTGAGCATGAAGAAGATGATCAACTGGAGGACCACGTCGATCATGGGCGTCAGGTCGACGTCCAGCGTGTGCCGGGATGGGCCTCGGGAGCCGATCATGCCCGGTCGGGCTCGGCGCCGGAGACTTCGACCGGGGCGATCATGGCGTCGATCGACTCGCCGATCTCGGCGGCGAGGTGGTCGATGCGGTTGCGCAGGTAGGTGTATGCGGCGGTGCAGGGGATGGCGACGATCAGGCCGAGGACGGTCGTGATCAGGGCCTGGGAGATGCTGCCGGCGAGCTGGTCGGGCCGGGCCGGGCCTTCGGCGAGCATGATGGCGTCGAAGGCGCCGACCATGCCGATGACCGTGCCGAGCAGGCCGAGCATCGGGGCGACGGAGGCCACCAGCCCGATGCCGTCGGTGAGCCGGTATAGCCGGTCGACCTCGAGCCGGCCGGTCTCCTCGACCATGGTGCGCAGTTCGAGCATGCCGAAGGGCGAGCGGGCGGCGCGGGTCAGCGACGGGCCGACGACGCGGGCGAGGAAACTCGGGCGGTTCTCGGCGGCGCAGCGGGCGATGGCGCCCTCGACCTGGCGTGCGGCGAGGAGGCGGCGCAGGTCGTCGGCGAGTTCGGGGGGCGCCAGGACCTCGCGCCGGACGCGGATCCACTGGGCGACGATCATGCCGACCGCGGCGAAGGAGATGGCCACGATGATCCAGCCGACGGGGCCGCCGCGGGCGAGGTACTCGAGCAGTGAGCGCCTGGCCTCACCCTGGGCGAGCACGAGCGGGCTGAGCA
This sequence comes from uncultured Phycisphaeraceae bacterium, assembly GCA_964522095.1. GTDB lineage: Bacteria > Planctomycetota > Phycisphaerae > Phycisphaerales > UBA1924 > UBA6054. The sequence continues at coordinate 30,172 of CAZFSO010000009.1, forward strand.
GGGCGGCGGTCATGGGCGGTCCTCGGTCGGGTGGTTCGGGTCGGCGGTCGGTGTGGCGGGGGCGGCGGTCGGGCCGAGCCCGCTCTGGGCCGCACGGTGCATGGACCGCACCGCTCGGGCGTGGCCCGGGCGACCGGTGCGTTCAAAGTAGTCGGCGGCGAGATCCGCGGCCAGCCCGGCAAGGCCCGGGCCGGCGTCCTGGCCGAGCAGGATGACGGTGATCAACTCGGCCGCGCCGGCGTCGGACCGGATCGGGTCCTCCTCGCCGAGCAGCGAGGCGCCCGTCGCGAGGCGGCACCAGGCGTGCTCCCAGGCCGGGGCGGGCGATTCGAGGCGCCGGGCCAAGGCCTCGCGGCCATTTTGCCGAGCCTCAGGGTCCGGCTCGGCCTGGGCGCGGACGGCGTCCCAGACGAGTCGCACGCCCGCGTCGGCGCGGAGGCGGGCGGGGGGGGCGGAGGGGGCCAGCGGGGGTCCGTCGGCGGCGTCGAGCGCGGCGGCGGCAGCGAGCCGGTACAGGTCGGCGAGCGCCACGGCGTGCTCGGCGGCCTCGGGCGGCAGCGCGGCGGTCTGGAGGAACGCCCGGGCGTCGCGCTCGGACCAGACCGGCGGCAGCCCGGGGCTGAGCCCGGAGTCGGCGTCGATCCACGGGCGCGCGGGGCCTTGCGGGTCGGCCCGCCAGCCCAGCCAGGCGCGTGCGGCGCCGGGCCGGTCGTCGCGGAGCAGGCGGGTGATCGCGAGCGCCGAGCAGAGCGCGGCGGTGGTCGGCCCGGTCTCGGTGAGGTACTCCTCGGCGAGCGGTTCGAGGAGGTGGCGGGCTCCGGTCGCGTCGCCGCGGGCGAGGCGGGTCTCGGCGCGGCGCAGGGCGTCGGCGGTCTGGCGGTAGCGTTCGGCGTCGCCCCAGGCGCCCTCGATGTCCTGAACGACGGCCCAGGGGACCAGGCCGGCGACCGCGGGCTGGCTTTCCGAGAAGTCCGGCGTCACGCGGACGCCCTGCGGGGTGAAACCCTCGACGCGGTCGGGCTCGATGCGCTGTCCGTCGCGCAGGACGACCGGTCCGAGGGCGAGCCAGCACAGGCACACAATCCAGACGGGGGTCACGGGGCCCCCTCGCGGATGCGGGCGTAGCGGCCGCCGGAACGCCGGGCGATGGCCTGCATCATCTGCTCAACCCGGCGAAGGGCGTCACCGCCGCCCGCGTCGCCGACGAGGACGCAGTGGATCGTGACGCGGTTTCGCCCGTTCATGCGTCCGACGGCGGCGGCGAAGGCCTCGGCGTCGCGGACCTCGCCGTCGGACATGAAGTAGATCGCGTCGGGGCGCGGGTCGAGGGCGAAGACGGTCTCGAAGCCGCCGAGGGGTTCGGTGCCGCCGTCGGGGTCGACGGTCAGCAGCCCGTCGGCCGCGAGTCGCTTGTTGACGGCGTTCGCCCGTGACCAGACGCGCACGCCGAAGAGCGAGGCGGAGTCGGAGGAGAAGAGTTGGACGTGGAACTCGGCGTCGGGCTCGAGCGCGCGGATCGAGCGGGTCAGTTCAGCCCGGGTCTGGTCCCAGCGGGTGCGGGACTGGGTGACGCGCTGGTTCATGGACCCCGAGACGTCGACGATGTAGGCGAAGCGGCGTCCCTTGGCCTCCAGGCCGAAGAAACTGCCGCCCTGGCCCGAGCCCGCGCCGGCCGAGCCGGTCTCGGCGTCCAGGGCGGCCAGGCCCCCGCCGCCGGGGTCGAGCGCCGGGGCGATGGACTCGGAGAGGTCGTCGATCGAGCGTTCCTGCCCGTTGGTGGCGGCAAGCAGGTCGAGCGGGACGGGGGATTCGGCGACGGAGGTTTCCACCACCGCGCGCTCGGGCGTCAGGGCGAGGCCGGTGTCGTCGGCCAGCGACGACTCGTCGAGCACCGCGAACTCGACGCCCTGCCCGCCGGAGCCGCCGACGTCGCCCAGGCTGTAGCGGACGGTGACCAGGGCGGCGACGAGCACGATCAGCAGGTGCACCGCGGCCGACCCGGCCAGGCCGACAAGCGTGATGCGCTCGAGGCGCAACCGCAGGCGGCTCGGTTCCGGGGTGGTGGTGTGTTCGGCGCGACGGGGCATTGGGTTCCTGTTGATCGGCGGGTCCGATACCCGGGGTCCAGCCGCGGGTCCGGTTCGTGCCGTCGGGCGGCGCGGTTCGGGCCGGGTTGACCGTCCGGCGGGGGGTGTGTTCAATCGCCGGATCCGTTGAGCGTCGTTCTGTCTGACCGTACGGGCGTGCGCCGCGCCCCCTCGACCCGGAGCCTTGACATGTCCACCGCCCTGAAGAGCACGACCGAGCCGGGCGTGGCCCGACGCCTCAAGCCCGGCCGGGTGCTCCTGAAACTGTCCGGCGAGGCGTTCTGCAAGCCCGGCGGGTTCGGGATCGACACCGAGGAACTGGCGGTGATCGCCGGTGAGGTGCACTCCGCGGCCCAGGCGGGCGCCCAGGTCGCGGTGGTCGTGGGCGGGGGCAACATCATCAGGGGGGCGGAACTGGCGCGTTCGGGGGACATCCAGCAGGCGACGGCGGACTACATGGGCATGCTTGGTACCGTGATGAACGCCGTGGCGTTGCGGGAGAAGTTGATGCAGATCGGGACCGACGCCCGGGTGCTCAGCGCCCTGGACATCCGGGCCCTGGCCGAGCCGTTCATCCGGGGGCGGGCACTGCGGCATCTGGAGAAGGGCCGGGTCGTGATCCTCGCGGCGGGCACGGGCAACCCGTTCTTCACGACGGACACCTGCGCGGCGCTGCGTGCGACGGAGCTGCAGTGCGACGTGCTGCTCAAGGCGACCAAGGTTGACGGGGTGTACACCGCCGACCCCGCCAAGGATCCCACCGCGACCCGGTACGACCGGCTGACCTTCTCCGAGGCGTTGGCCAAGGAGTTGCGGATCATGGACATGACCGCCCTGGCGATGTGCCAGGAGCAGAACATCCCGCTGCTGGTCTTTGACTTCAAGCGTCCGGGCAACATCCGCCGGGTGATCGAGGGGGACCCCATCGGGACGCTGGTCACCCGGGACCGCCAGGCCTGATGGCTTCACGGCCGCTGTCGGCGGTCGAGGGCGCCGGGGTGCGGGGGCGTATGATGGCCCGCGGCGGGCCGATCGCCGCCTGATGGAGAACACCGGCTATGAGCACCGATCCAGACACCATCCTTCTCGACGCCGAGGAGGCCATGCAGCGGGCCGTCGACTACCTGGGCAGCGAACTGCGGGGCTTGCGGGCCGGGCGCGCGACCACGGCGATGGTCGACTACGTCAAGGTCGACTACTACGGCTCGCCGACCGACCTGAAGTCCATCGCGGCGGTGTCGGTTCCCGAGCCGACGCAGATCCTCATCAAGCCGTTCGACCCGAGCACCCTGGGGGCGATCAAGCAGGGGATCGAGCAGGCCCAGCTCGGCGTCAACCCGATGGTCGAGGACAAGGCCATCCGCATCATGCTCCCGATGATGTCGGCGCAGCGTCGCGAGCAGCTCGTCTCGCAGGCCAAGAAGGCCGGCGAGGAGCAGAAGGTCGTGATGCGCAACGCCCGGCGCGACGCCAACAAGGCGGCGGATGCGCTGACCAAGTCGGCCAGCAACCCCGTTTCCGAGGACGAGGTCAAGAAGCTGCACGACGAGATCCAGGACCTGCTGAAGAAGTACGAGGCGAAGATCGACGAGGCGGTGGCGAAGAAGTCCGCCGAGATCCGCGAGATCTGACCCCCCTCCCCCCCGCTTCCATATCGGAACCAACAAGAAACGCCCGGCCATTGGCCGGGCGTTCGCCTTTGCGGGCTGCGGTGCTGCGCGGCTCGGTCAGCGGACGATGATCGAGCGCGGGGTGACCAGCAGGACGGGCTCGCGCTGGAGCAGCGCCATGCCGTTGAGGGCGTCGACGGCGGCCCGGAAGCGCTGCTCGCCGAGCACGCCGCGGAGGGTGGCGCCGAGCGTGCCCGGGGCGAGTTCGACACCGGGCGCGGCGGCCATGCCGCCGAGCATGTTCTGGAGGAAGTCCTCGAACGAGGGCGGGCTGGGGTAGTGCACCGGGTCGAAGTCGGTCAGGCCGACCTCGGCGGCCAGGGCGTTGATGGCGTCGTCGAGCCCGCCGAGCGCGTCGGCCATGTTCAGGTTCACGGCGTCGGCGCCGACGAACAGGCGTCCCTCGGCGGTCTTGGACAGGTCGATGCCCGGCCGGCCCGCCTCGACGCGCGAGGTGAAGAGGTTGTAGGTCTGGGTCATGCGGTCGCGGACGGCGTCGATCTCGGCGGGCGTCCACTCATCGGCCGAGCCGAACAGGCCGGCCATGGGGCCGCGGGAACGCTCGACGATGTGGACCTTGGCCTTCTCGTAGAGTTCGCCGAGCGAGTACTTGCCCCCGACGACGCCGATCGAGCCGACGATGGAGGAGGGGTTGACGAAGACCTTGTCGCCCGCGGAGAGGACGTAGTAGCCGCCGGAGGCCGCCATCGAGCCGACGGAGACCCAGACGGGCTTCTCGGCCTTGAGGCGCTGGAGGCCCTGCCACATCACCTCGGAGGCGATCGCCGATCCGCCGGGGGAGTCGACGCGGACGACGACACCCTTGACCATGGGCTCCTTGAGCAGGTCCTCGATGGCGTTGCGGACCGTGCGGGAGCCGACGGAGACGCCGCCGCCGAACAGGCCGCCGGAGGACGAGTCGCCGTCGATGATGGTCCCGCTGACGTGCAGGACGGCGATGGTCGGGTGGTCGATCCTGACCTTGGTCGACTTGCCCAGTTGGCTGAAGATGGCGAAGGGGTTGGAGAAGTCCGGCCCGGACGACTCGACGGCGTAGGGCTCCTTCACCCATCGCACGTCCTGGCCGTAGGCGGCGGCGAGGTACTCGGGCAGGGCCGGCAGGTCGACCTCGGCGTCGATCAGCCCTGCCTGGATCGCTTCGTCGCCCGAGGCCATCCACGAGACCTGCATGGCCTGGTCGAGTTGTTCGCCGGTGAGGTCGCGCCCTTCCATGATGTCGGCACGCATGTTGGCGTACATCGCGTCGAGGAGCGCGGAGATGTTCTGGTCCCACTCGGGCGAGGGGGCGGTGCGGGTCATCTGCTCGTTGGCGCCCTTGTAGTCGCCGACCTGGACGAGTTGTGCCTTGACGCCGACCCAGTTGAGGGTGTCGGCGAGGAACATCTCCTCCATGTACATGCCGGGGAAACTGACCACGCCGCCGGCCTGGAGCACGACGCCGTCGGCGTGCGAGCCGAGCAGCAGTTCCGGCGTGCCGTAGCCCTCGGCGAAGAGGTCGACGCGCTTGCCCGCCTCGCGGACGCGCCGGATGGCGGCGCCGATCTCCTCGATCTGGGTGAATCCCAGCGAAGCGTCCTTGAGTCGCAGGAGCACGCCCGAGAACTCGTCGTCCACGGCGAGCGTGTCGAGGGTCTGGACGATGCCAAGGAGCGTCTGGTTGCCGTCACCGAGCCAGGTGAACGACGATTCCATCTCCGCCGGGCTGCCCTCGATCTCGAGGACGGCGACCGAGGGGGTCTCCTGCCCGGCCAGCGCGGGCATGGCCGCCCCGGCCAGCAGGGTCGACACGCCGGCCGCCATCCATTTTCCGAGCCCCTTGGTCTGTTGCGTCGCGAGCATACGGCCTCCATGCCCGCGGTCGCGGGGCTGGAGCATTGTACGGGGTCGCGGGCCCCGGGTTTCAGCGGCCCGACGAACGCCCGGTGCGCTCGTCCATCGCGCTGTTGGCTTCGAGCACGTCCGCCAGCCCGACGCCCGGTCGCGAGACGACCGGCCAGAGCCGCACAACGTCGAGCAGGATGTTCGTGACGCCCACCAGGACCAGCACGGAGCCGACGGAGAGGAACACCGTGCCGACGGTGGCGATGAGGTCCGACGCGCCGTTGCCCACCAGCACCGAGACGGCGTGCAGACCGTCGCCCAGGGCGGCCACGCCGAAACTGGCCAGCACCGCCAGCATCGACTGGCGGTCGGCCCGGCCCGTGCGCACGATCACCGACCGGGCCGCCAGGCCCCGCAGGTTCGAGCGCAGGCCCAGGATGAGGACGACCACGAAGGCGAACATGCCCAGGCGGAGCAGGGAGCGGTCGAGTTCCAGGGGTCCCGGGCGCAGGAAGGGCGCCGGCGACCCGCTGTCCATCCGGGCGTAGACCTGGTAGTAGATCAGGCACAGGGGGACGTAGGCGGCGACTCCGACCGCGGCCCCCGCCGCCCCCAGCCGGGTGATCCTCCGGTGCGGCCGGATCAACGCCGCGGCGGCCGCGCCCGACGCGAGCAGGCCGAGCAGCCCGAACCCGGGCGCCCACCCGACCCACACGGTCACGCCGAGCACCTCGCGCAGGACCTCGGCGCCGCGCATCAGCGCGACGGCCAGCACGGCGACGCAAAGACCCGTCGCCCAGACGACCAGGGCCGTCGCGGTCAGCCGCGGGCGCGTGAGCGGCGCGAGTTCGTGGGCCTTCGGGTCAACGACGCCGAGGATGGTCGCCCGGACCGGCGTGCCGCACTCGGGGCACATGGCGCGGATGGACAGCCCGCGGAGGTTGTAGCCGCAGCCGACGCACCACAGGTCGCCGGTGAGCCGCCGGGCGATGGCGTGCGGCGGCTGCCCCGCGTCGCTGCCGGTCTGGTTGTTCTGGCCCGAGTCCATACGCCGACGCCGACTCCACGAGAGAACCCCCCGGCGAAAGGCGGTTCAGCGTAGCACACGGAACCGCGCCCCGCGCCGGCCCGGATGGGGCCGGTGCGCGCCCGCCCCCGGTATACTTCGCGTCCGAACGCCCCGACGACCGAGAACCCCACTTCTTCCAGCCCGAGACGCCGGCAAGCATGAACGAATCCATCCGCATGCTCCGCGACCAGATCGCCCGCGTCTACCTGGGCGACCCCGGGGTGATCGACCAGTTGCTGTGCTGCCTGCTCGCGCGGGGCCACGCGCTGCTCGAGGACGTCCCGGGCGTGGGCAAGACGGTGCTGGCGTCGGCGCTGGCCCGGTCCATCGACTGCCCGTTCAACCGCGTGCAACTGACGCCCGACATGCTGCCGGCGGACATCATCGGCGTGACGATCTTCGATCGTGAGGGCAAGGAACTGCGGTTCCAGAAGGGCCCGCTGTTCACGAGCATCCTGCTGGCCGACGAGATCAACCGGACCACGCCGCGCACGCAGTCGGCCCTTCTGGAGGCGATGAGCGACGGGTCGGTGTCCGTGGACGGACGGAACTACGCACTTCCCCGGCCCTTCATGGTGGTGGCCACGCAGAACCCCATCGGCTTCGAGGGCACCTACCCGCTGCCCGAGAACCAGCTCGACCGGTTCCTGATGCGGATCACGCTCGGCTACCCGTCAGCGCAGGCCGAGGCGCGTTTGCTGGACCTGCGCCCGGCGGCGACGGTGCTCGAATCGCTCAACGCGACGCTGACGGGCGAGGTGATTGTGCAACTCCAGGAGTCCGTCGACGCGGTGCACATGTCGGTGGACCTGCGCGAGTACATCGTGTCGCTGGCCCGGGCGACGCGGGAGTCTGACGCGTTCACCGTCGGCGTCTCGCCCCGCGGCTCGCTGGCGTTGGCCCAGGCGTGCCGCGCGTGGGCGTGGATGCACGGGCGTGACCACGTGGTGCCTGACGACGTGCTGACGCTGCTGGCGCCGGTGTGCGCCCACCGGACGGTCCCTTCGGACCCCAGGGCCCAGTCCGACCACGACCGGGCCGGCGTGCTGCTGGCCGAGGTCGTGCAGGGTGTGCCGACCCCGGTGTGAGCCGGGGGCCGGGGAGGAGGATCAGTCCTCGTCCAGCAGGCGGTCGATCGCCTCGATCGGGTGCATCGCGCGGCGTCCGGCCCCGTCGAGGGCCTGGTGGCGGCACGAGGTGCCGGTCATCACCAGCCAGTCCTCGTCGGCCGCCGCGCGCACCGCGGGGAACAGGGACAACTCGCCGATCCGCATGGAGAGGTCGAACTTGTCGGCGGTGAAGCCGAACGACCCGGCCATGCCGCAGCAGCCCGAATCCAGCACGCGGACGCGCCCGGGCGCCGCTCGCTCCAGCGCGGCGGCGGAGGAGTTCGCGCCCCAGAGCGCCTTCTGGTGGCAGTGGGCGTGCAGGATCAACCGCCCGGGCGGGGGCACGAAACGGGGCGTGCGCGGGTGGCGTCCCCACCGCTCGGCCAGGAACTGCTCGGGCAGGCGGCTGCGCTCGGCCAGCGCGGCCCGACGCTCGATCGACCGTCCGATGCGCAGGTCCAGCCAGTCGTCGCGGACCGCGGAGAGGCAGGACGGCTCGGGCACGACGAAGCCGACGACCCGGTCGTCGTCCAGCCACGGGGCGAGGGCGTCGAGGGTGCGTTCGGCGTCGCGGATGGCGCGGTCGAGCAGGCCCAGCGAGATCGCCGCCCGCCCGAGGTCGCTGACCGGCACGACCTCCACGCCGTAGCCGAACGCCGCCAGCACGCGGGCGGCGGCGTCGGCGATGCCGGGCTCGTTGTGCGTCGTGAAGGTGTCCGAGAGCACGACCACGACGGGCGCCGCGTCTGCGGGGAGCGTCCGACGCCGGACGGGGCGCTCGAACCGCGGCAGGGAACGGCGCGGGTCGAGGTTGAGCACGCGGTCGATGACCGCCCGGGTCGGCCCGAAGGCGTTCACCGCGTTGACCAGGCCGGGCGTGCGCCCCGCCAGGCGGTTGACCGAGTGGATCGACCCGAACACGCGGGACGCCAGCGGCACGCGCCCGCGCTGGCGGTACGACTGGTGCAGGTACTCGGCCTTGAGGCGGGCCACGTCGACGTTGCTGGGGCACTCGGTCTTGCAGCCCTTGCAGGACAGGCACAGACGCAGGGTTTCGAGGGTTTCCGGGTCGTCCCATGGTGTCGCGCCGGCGGGCACGGACTGGCCGGTCATGGCCAGTCGCAGGGCGTTGCCGCGGCCCCTGGTGGCGTGGCGCTCGTCGAGGGTGCCCATGTAGGACGGGCACATGGTGCCGCCCTGCTTCTTGCGGCACACGCCCGCGCCGTTGCACATCTCGGCGGCGTGCAGCATGCCCCCCTGGTCGGCGAACAGGAACGCGGTGTTGACCTCCGGCCCCGTCACGACATGGTCAAGGGGCCGGACCCGCGTGCTGAGCGAGATCGATCCGAGGGGCGCCGGGCTGACGATGTTGCCCGGGTTCATCAGCCCGTGCGGGTCGAACAGCGCCTTGATCTCTCGGAACGCGCCCATGAGTTCGGGGCCGAAATAGTCCTCGAGCAGCGGGCCGCGGGCGCGGCCGTCGCCGTGCTCGCCGGACATCACGCCGCCGAGTTCCTTGGCGAGTTGCGCGGCCCCCCAGGCGATGCGGTGCATGCGGGCCTCGTCGGCGGGGTCGGCCAAATCGAGCAGCGGGCGGACGTGGAGCACGCCGACGGAGGCGTGGGCGTAGAACGATGCCCGGGTGCCCTCGCCCTCGACCAGGGCGCGGAAGCGCCGCACGAACTCGCCGAGGCGCTCGGGCGGCACGGCGTTGTCCTCGACGAAGCCGAGCGGTTTGCGGCTGCCCGGGATGGCGTGGAGCAGGGGTTCTCCGGCCTTGCGCAGTTTCCAGGCGTCGGCCATGGCGCGCGGGTCGGTGTGGGTCTCCATCGCCGAGCCGGGGAGCAGGGCGTGCAGGGCGGCGAACCGCTCGGAGATCTCGGCCGGGCCGCCGTCGGCGTAGAACTCGACGTACAGCACCGCCTTGACGGTGGTCGCCGAATCGGACCGTGGGAGGAGTTCGACGTAGCGGCGGTACTCGGCGTTCTGCCGGGCGAGGTCGACGATCAGGTCGTCGAGCAGTTCCACCGCGCTGGGGCGCAGGCCGAGGATGGGCACGACGGCGTCGATGGCGGCTTCGACCGAGTCGAAGGCGAGCACGGCCAGCCCCTTGGCCCTGGGGATCGGGTGCAGGCGCAGTTCGGCGCCGAGCGTCAACGCGAGCGTGCCCTCGGACCCGCAGAGCAGTTGGGAGAGGTTCAACGCGTCCAGGTCGCCGTCGCCCGCGCGGAGTTGGGCGAGCATCACGTCGAGTTGGTAGCCGGCGCTGCGCCGCAGGGTGCGCGGGAATCGCTCGTCGATCAGGCGCTCGTGCCGGCGGACGACGCCCGCGACGCCCTCGGCCAGGCGTCGGGCGTTGGGGTCGCGCGAGGCCGCTCCGGCGTTGAGCGTGACGCGCGTGCCGTCCCACAGGCACGCGTCGATGCCGAGGACCGATTCGCTGGTGCGCCCGTAGAGGATCGAGTGCGAGCCCGCGGCGTTGTTGCCGATGCAGCCGCCCACGTTGGCTTGGCGGGCGGTGGCGGGGTCCGGGGCAAAGAACAGCCCGGTGGCGCGGATGCGGTCGTTGAGGTCGTCGATGGTCAGGCCGGGCTCGACGCGGGCGGTGCGGGCGCCCCCGTCCACCGCGAGCAGCGCGTTGCAGTTGGGGGCCAGGTCGATGACGACCGCGCGGTTGACGCCCTGGCCGGCCAGGCTCGTGCCCCCGCCGCGGGGGAGCATCGGGACGCGGTGCGCCCCGCACCACGCGACCGCGGCGGCGGCGTCGTCGGTGGAGGCGGGGATCGCCACGCCGAGGGGTTCGACCTGGTAGATCGAGGCGTCGGTCGCGTAGAGCAGCCGGTCGTGGGCGCCCAGGCGGACCTGGCCGCGGATCGCCCGCGCCAGCCCGGAAAGGTCGGGTCCGTGCGGGGGCGCGTCGAGCACGGGCAGGCTGTGACGGCGTTCGGGCATCGAACGGTGATCGTACGCGCGGGGCGGAAAGAACAACGCCCGCGTTGCCGCGGGCGTTGTCGAGTTCAGGGGGCACGGTTGTGCCGGATCAGTCGTAGAAGGGGAAGATGGTGAGGTTGCCGCCCTGGGCGGTGACCGTCACGTCGTAGTACTGCCACATGAAGGAGTTGCGGAAGTTGTGCTGGCTGAGGTTGACCGACTCGCCGAGGGTGTAGTCCATCTCGCGGGTGGCGTCGTTCTCGTTGACGAACAGGTTGTCCGGCTGGGCGCGGTGCTCGCCGTCAAGGCCCTGGAACTGCCACATGACGGTCTGGGGATCGGGACGGTTGGGGCGCTCGGTGTGCTCGTCGGCGTAGGCGACGTTGCCCTGCCACTCGGAGCGGGAGCCGAACATGGTGAGGGTGACCGAGGTGGTGCCCAAGGGGTTGTTGCCCTCGGAGGAGGACTCGCCGCTGCTGTCGATCAGTTCCCAGGTGCCGTCCTCGTTGCTGCCCTCGAGTTCGAAGGCGGCACCGCGGGTGGAGATGACCGGGACGACGGAGGAGGTCGTGAACGACCAGTTCTGGCGACGCATGAGGAAGGGCGCCATGTGGGCGTAGGAGAAGCCGCCGCTGGAGATCTGCTCCAGAGGCGTGGGCTTGTTGCCGTTTTCCACTTCGCCGTCCTTGGGGGTGGCGCGGAAGCCGGGGTCCCAGAGGGCCTGGGCGTCCTCTTGCTCGGTGCTGCCGGCGGCGGCCTCCGGGCTGTCGGCCTCGTAGCCGGTGTACTGCTCGAAGGCGCCCGCCTCGGCGGGGCTGATCGCGATCTCGGTCTGGATCAGGCCCTGGAACAGGAGGATCGACACGATGTGCCGGGTCTGGTCCTTCTCGATGGCGTTGTTCAGGTCCTCGCCGCGCAGGGTGCGGTTGTTGCGGTCCAGGCGGCTGGGCAGGGGGTAGTTGTCGCCGTTGGAGACGGCGAACACGTTGAGGGCCTGCACGATCGAGCGGGTCTGGGTGGCGTCCCGCAGTTCGTTTGCGGTCCGCTTCGCCTTGCCGATGGCGGGCAGCAGGATGCCGATGAGCAGCGCGATGATCGCGATGACCACCAGCAACTCGATGAGGGTGAATGCACGATTCCTTTTCATGGTACTGACTCCGTACTTCCGGGCCCTCCGGGCCCATTGACCGTTGACACCGCCTGGCCCGAACACCGGGGGACGGCAGACCGCCCGGGAAAGGCCGGGCACAGGGTCGGGATGTCGGGCAACGGTCAGCGTCGGAATCATGTGGGGGCGAACGCCCCCGGGAATCAGTGCAGGTATGTCATCTCGCCCGCCGTTGCTCCAGTGGGCACTACCATGGTAGCGGCCTCTCTTCCATTCGGTGGCGGACCGCCGCAGGTTGCAGCACCCATTTTGAGGATCGGCCCCTGAATCCCGGAGATCACCCCTTGGCAACCACTGAATCACCCTCGCAGCGTCTCGCCCGGCTCGGGATCGATCTGCCGGCGGCGCCGGCCCCGGTCGCGTCGTACGTCCCCGTGCGGGTCTCGGGCGCGCAGGCCTTCGTGAGCGGTCAGTTGCCGTTCGAGGGCGGGCACCTGCCCCACCTGGGCGTGGTGCCCTCGGCGGTCGACGCCGAGACCGCCAAGGCCGCCGCGCGTCGGTGCGCCATCAACGCCCTGGCCTGCGTGCAGCAGGCGCTCGGCTCGGTCGACCGCGTGCGGGGCGTGGTCCGCATCGGGGTGTTCGTCGCGTCGGACCCTGGGTTCGGGGGCCAGCCGGGCATCGCCAACGGGGCCAGCGACCTGCTCGTCGAGGTGTTCGGGGACGCCGGCCGGCACGCCCGGGCGGCGGTCGGCGTCGCGAGCCTGCCCCTGAACGCGCCGGTCGAGGTCGAGTTCGTCTTCGAGATCGACCCGGCCGATTGACCGGTCACGATCCGTTCGGCGAGCAGGTCCGGCACGGCTCGTGGGTCGATGAGACCGTGTCGATCCGAACGCGGGTGCGGGTGCTCGTCAGGTGGGAGCAGCCTTCGCGGTGGTATTTGCTGCCCGATCGGGTGACCCACACCCAGCCGGGCTCGGGCTTGGGCTCCGTGCGGGGCTTCGGCGCGGGCTCCGCCTTGGGTTCAGCGGTCTGAGGGCGCGCTTCGGGCGGCGCGGGCGCGGGTCGGGCCGGCTGAGCCGCCGGTTCGGGCTCGGGGTCGAGCGTGCGGTCCCAGACGCCCCGATCCATTTCGCGGGCCCGCTGCTCGTACCACCTGAGGACGGGGGCGTAGGCGTCGCTGGCGCGGGTGCCGACCTTCCCGTAGCCCTGCCGGACGATCTCCAGATCGACAAACGCCATGTCCGGCAGGCGGAACACGTGGGCCTGCCTGCGTCCGAGGGGGTCGGTCGCGTCGGGCGTCGGCTCGAAGACCGCCACCTGCTCGCTGAGCAGCATGTTGGTCAGGAAGCGCCTGGCCTCGGCGCTGTACGGGCGCGGGGTGGCGGCCCGTGCGACCCATTCGGGCGCGTCGGCGCCAAGAATCTCGTACCGGCGGACCTGGCCGTCGACCATGAGGACGAGGCTGTCGCCGTCGAGGACTTCCAGAACCACCGCGTCGACCAGGCGCTCGTGCGCCGGCGCCGTCCAGGTGGGCGGGTCCATCGGGGGTGTCACCGCCCCGTGCTGGTCCCCGCCGCCGAAGAGGGCGGCCGTGAGTGCGGCTGAGAGGATGCTTCCAAGCATGGCTGTTCCCGAACCTGGCGTGCGCCTGGCCGCGGCCGGCCCGACAGCGGTCGACGCAATGACCCGGCGTTACTTCCCAGAATAGGGGATCTTCCGGGCGGGAGCAAGGGTTCATGCGGGGGAGCCGCGCCGTGCGCGCTCGGCCAGGTCCAGTTTCTGGAGCATGCTGTTGATGCCGACCGCCGCCCGCGCGCCCTCGGCGGCCGCGACCGCGACGAACTGGACGTCCTTGGAAGCGTCCCCGGCCAGGAACAGCCCGTGTACGCCGGTGCGCTGGCGTCGGTCCCGGACCACCCCGCCGTGCTCGTCGAGTGCGCAGCCGAGCACGCCGGGCAGCCCGCTTCGCTGGAACTGGGCGGTGTTGAAGAACAGGGCCCTGGCGTTGAGGTCCGGCCCGGACTCGAACTCGATGCGGCGGAGCACGGGGCGCCCGTCCTTGCGGGCGACGCCGGTCAGCCGGCGGATGGGTTCCTCGCGGACCGCCACGCCGTGCCGCTCGGCGCGTCGGCGGTCGGCGCGCGTGAGCGTCGCCCCACCCGTGACGGCGGTGACCGACTCCGACCAGGTCAGGAGGTTGAGGGCGAGGCCCACGGCCTGCTTGCCGTCACCAAACGCGGCCAAGGGCTTGTCGCGGTACTCCCAGCCGTCGCAGTACGGGCAGTGGTGCACGCCGGTGCCGTAAAAGTCCCGAGCGCCCGGGACATCGGGCAGTTCGTCGAGCACGCCGGTGGCGAGCAGCAGCGTGCGGGCGGTGGGGCGCGAACGCCCCACCGTGACGGTGAAGCCCTCGTCGGTGCACTCGGCGTGGCGGACGGTGGCCTTGCGGAACTCGACGCCGTAGCGGGTCAGCTCCTTGCGACCGATGCCCAGCAGGCGTGCGGGCGGCGTGCCGTCGCGGGTGAAGAAGCCGCCGACTCGCTCTGCGGCGTGGTTGCGGGGCCTGCCGGCGTCCAGCACGAGCACACGGCGCCGGCATCTTCCCAGGACAAGGGCGGCGCTGAGGCCAGCGGGCCCGCCCCCCACGATGATCGTGTCGTAGTCCATCGCTCGCCCGCCGTGCCCGGCCCCCGCCGGCGTGGGAGCGTAGGTTCAGACCCGCGCCGCCCGCCGCCGGGTACGGTCAGACCCAGACGTTCACGATCAGGTTGGGTTCCTTGAGTTTGCCGCTCCAGAGGCCCACCGAGGTGGTGACGAGTTTGACCTCGTACTCGGGGTTCGCGTCGAGCCACTCGTTGATCTGCTGGTCGAGGAACTCGAGCGAGTCGCCGGTCAGGCGGCAGTGGAAACTCTTGACGTGGATCGCGCCCGCCCCCGTGGCGTTGGGCGTGCGGGCCCATCGGTCGCCGTGGCGCCCGGCGCCGAGTTTCTGCTCGAAGGTCTTGATCTTGCTTGGCGGGCCGCCCTGCGGGCCGACGACCGGGACCGGCTCGGCGCCGACGTCCAGCGGGAGGGTGTCGTCGAGCGAAAGGTCGTCGTCCTCGGCGCGGCCGGGTTTGCGTGGCGGCGGTTCGCCGCCGCCGGAGTAGCCGGGGGGCAGGGGGTCACGGTCGATCGGTGGCATGCGTGCCTCCTGGCCGGGATCGCGCCCGGCGCTCACACCGTACCACAATCCCTTTGCGGCGTCGAGTCCGAATCCGTCCGGGCGACGAACCGCCACCGGTCGCCGTCGCAACGGCCCTCGTACCGGCGGATCGCCCCGTCGGACCAGCGGATCCGGACCGTCGCGTGGCCGTCCTGACGGTCGATCCATTCCGCCCGGCCGGACGCGAGCCGTCGCACGGTCCCGCGCCCGCCGCTGACCGGGCCTTCATACCCCAAATAGCGCGCCCGGTGCGGCTCGATCGCCTCCGCGATGAACGCGTCCGACCGGTCGGGCCGGTCCGCGGTCCGCCAGGTCAGCAGCGGGCGTTCGTGCGGCAGGTCCGGGTGCTCGATCATCCAGTCGAGGTGGGCGCTCCCATCGGGGAGGGTGTGTTCGAGCACCACGGTTCGGAGCATCGGCAAGCGTACCCGCGTGCTAGGATCGGGCCACGCAACCAGACGGAGCCTGCCCATGCGCCCATTCCTCCCGCTGCTCGCCGTGGTCCTGATCGCCGCGGGGTGCCAACCCGCCGGCAAGGTCAAGCGGACCCTGGCGCTCAACGAGTTGCAGAACCACGCCGGCTACGCGGAAACGCAGGGCGACGACGCGCTGGCGCTGGAGTTGTGGGGTGAGTACGTCGAGCGCCGGCCGCACTCGGCCCACGGGCGTCACCGCCTGGGCGGCGTGCTGCTGCGAACCGGCCAGCCCGGGGAAGCCGTCGAGCACTTCCGCGTGGCCCACGACCTGCGCCCGGGGGAGATGGCGTACCTGGAATCGCTCGCCGAGGCGCTCCACCAGGCCGGGCGGCGCGACGAGTTGTTCCAGTTGCTGCGCGAGACCATGGGCGAGGGCGGCCTGGCCGCCGGGCACATGCGATACGCGACCTACGCCATCCGCTCGGGCCTGATCGACGAGGCCGAGGAGTCGTTGCGCATCGCCGCGGCGCTGGAGGGCGCCCAGTCGGACAGGCCGCACAGGATGCTCGCGGAACTGGCCCGGCAGACCGGCGACTCCGAGCGGGAGATCGAGGCTTGGCGCACGGTGCTGTGGTTCGACGGGTCCGACGCCGAGGCCCACGCCCGGTTGTCCGAACTTGGGGTGATCCCCGGCCCGAGCCTGGCGCTCCCGCCGCGGACGGCCGCAGGGGATTGACCGCCGGCCCCGGGCGATATATCCTTCCATCCGCATCGACGGATATAGGATGAACCCCGAAGCCTCCCCCAGATCAACCCGCGAGGTCGTCGACCGGCTGACCCAGTTGGGCGACCCGCTGCGCCTGCGCATGCTGCGCGTGCTCGAGCGTGAGGAGTTGGCGGTGGGTGAGTTGGCCCGAGTGCTGCAGATCCCGCAGAGTTCGGCGTCTCGCCATCTGAAGGTGCTCGCCGACGGCGACTGGCTGGTCCGACGCCCGGCCGGCCCGGCCACCTACTACCGGGTGGTGCTCGACGACCTTCCCTCTGACGCCCGCGCCCTGTGGACGGCGGTGCGCGGGCACGCGGCCGGGGACCCCGAGGCCGGGCAGGACGACGCCCGCCTGGGCGCGGTGCTCGCCGAGCGGATGGCCGATTCGAGCGCGTTCTTCGGGCGACACGCCGGCGAGTGGGACGACCTGCGCGGCGAACTGTTCGGTCGTCGGTTCACCGACCAGGCGCTGCTGGGCCTGATCGACCCGTCCTGGGTGGTGGCGGACCTTGGCTGCGGGACGGGCAACGCGGCGGAGTTGCTCGCGCCGTGGACGGCCGAGGTGATCGCGGTGGACTCCTCCCCCGAGATGCTCAGCGCGGCGCGGCGCCGCCTGGCGGGGCACGACAACGTGCGCTTCGTGCAGGCCGACCTCGCCGAGCCGGCGCTGGACGCGGGTTCGGTGGACGCGGCGGTGTGCCTGCTCGTGCTGCACCACCTGGAGCGGCCCGACGCGGTGCTCGCCGAGATGGCCCGGGTGCTGCGGACCGCGCGGGGCGGGGGCGTGGCCCTCGTGGTGGACATCACCGAGCACGAGCGGAGCGACTACAGGCACGAGATGGGGCACCGGCACCAGGGCTTCGGCCCGGACGCGGTGCGAGCGATGTTCGAGAAGGCCGGTTTCCGCGGCGTGCGCGTGCGCACGCTGCCGCCGGACGTGGAGGCTTCCGGGCCGGCGTTGTTCGTCGCGACCGGGCGTCTGAAGGGCTGAACCAGACACGAGGCGCGCCGGAGGCGCGCGAAGGGAGTGACGAATGACCGCGACCGCAACCAACCCGGGCCTTGAGAAGGACACGCTCAACGGGCTGGACTTCAAGGTCCGCGACCTCGGGCTGGCCGAGTCCGGGCGCAAGGAACTGCGCCTGGCCGAGAAGGAGATGCCGGGCCTGATGGCGCTGCGTGAGCGTTACGGCGCGAAGAAG
>CAZFSO010000010.1:0-16436 GCA_964522095.1 uncultured Phycisphaeraceae bacterium
CGGGGCCCGCCAGCTCCGCCTCCACCCGCCCCACCGCCCCCCCCCCCCCCCCCCCCCCCGCGGCGCAGTTTCTCTTGATCTTGGACTTTCTCCCCAGACGGAATCCCCTATAATGGGGTCGCTGCCCCGGGCATGCGGCCCGGGCCATCCAGGAGGAGACTACACATGAAGACGGACCGGACCCGGGCCTTGCGCGCCCTGTGCGCCATCGGCCTGCTCGCCTGCGCGAGCCACGCCCACGCCGGCCCCAGCCTCGTCGGCGACACGGTGCAACTGTGGTCCCACGGCCAGTCCAACGGCATCCCGGAGTTCGACGCGTTCGGCATCGTGCAGGACCCGGGGCACGAGTTCACCTTCGAGTTGCTCGGATCGCTGCTGTTCACCCTGGACGTCGGGCCCGACTCGATCCGTCTGGATACCGGCACGGAATGGTTCAGCCCCTGGTTCAACACCGGGTTCGGCCAGACCTACCAGGAGATCCGCGACCTGGATTGGTCCGGCCCTCCCGGGACCTACATCGTCGACGTGATCGTGACCTACTCGTCCAACATCGTCGTGGAGAGCGGCGCCCCGGACGACCTGCCGGAGTTCAGCGCCGGCAACGTCAGTTTCACCGCCGACTCGGTCCGCATCATCACGGGCGGCTACCGCTTCCTGCCCGGCTCGTTCGTGCACGTCGAACTGGTCACGGCGCCCGGCCCGGGCACGGCCGTCGCGCTGGGGGTCTTCGGCGTGCTGTCCGCCCGACGCCGTCGGAGCGCCTGACGCCCCGGCGCCAACCGGTCCGGACGCTCCCCGCGCTCAGTCCGGGCAGGGAGCGTCGCGCCCCGGCTGGGTTGTGGGCTTGGGCGTCTCGAGGTGCAGCGAGACCGGATCGCTGGCGGGGAAAGTGTCCGCGACCGCCTTGTCGATCTCCGACTCGGTCGGGCACCGCTCTTCGACCGCCTTGGGCGGCGTCGAGTCCGGCGGCTCCGCGGGTCGGACGCGCTCGGACGGGTCGTTCATTGGCTGGCGTGTCATGGATGGCTCCTTGCCCATGGGACGAGTATGCCACCACAACCGCGCCGCGGCCCGGAATGTTCGTTCACGCCCCCCCTCACCCCCGCTCCCTGCCCCCCGCCCGCCATCCCTTGGCTTGCGGCCGCACGGACAGCGCCGCACGGTGATTGAGCGGGCCGGACGGACGGGTGACTTTGGAGGGGGAGGGAAGCGATCCCGACAGGATTCGAACCTGTAACCTCTGGCTTCGGAGGCCAGCGCTCTATCCAGTTGAGCTACGGGATCCGGATGTCCCGGCGCGGGTGAGCGCGTCGGACCCGAGTCTACGATCGCAGCCGCCCGATGGCAACGGGCCGGGCCGCGATCGCGGCGTCGGCCGGCGCCGGGGGCGGCGGGAGGTCCGGTGTCGGGACATGCACCAGCCCACCACGCGGGGCACGCCGTCGGCCGGGGCCCCGCGCCGTTGGCCCTCGTGCTGGCGCTGACCTTTCTCGGGTCGGTGGGCACCGGGGCGGTGACGAACGGGATCTTCTTCATCACCTCGTCCGCGCTGGGGTACGGGCGCACGGCCAACCTGTGGCTCGGCGCGGCGTTCGGCCTGTCGTACGTGGCGGCGTCGCTCCTCGCCGGGCCGGGCCTGCGACGCCTCGCAGCCCGGTCCGATCGGCTCAGCACCCGCCGGGTCCTGGTCGGCCTGCTGCTCGTGATGGGCCTGGTGTGCCAGGCGCCGCTCGCCGCCCGGGCGGCTCAAGGCCCCGTGGAGGCGGCGGTCTGGGCCATGCTCATCGTCTACGCCCCGGCGACCGGCGTGCTGTGGCCGATCGTCGAGTCGTATCTCTCCGGCGGACGGCGGGGCAAGCGACTGCGATCGGCCGTCGGGCGGTTCAACATCGTCTGGTCGGGCGCGCTCGTCGTGGCCTTCTGGGCGATGTCGCCCCTGCTCAAGGAACGCCCGTTCTGGATCCTCGCCGGTCTGGGCGGCCTGCACCTGGCGATGACCGGGCTTGCACTGCGGCTCCCGCCCGAGCCCGCACGCCACGCAGAGGACGACGAGCCGCACCCGCCCGCCTACGAGCGCCTGCTCACCCTGTTCCGGGTGCTTCTGTTCGCGTCCTACCTGATCCTCTCCGCGGTCAACCCGCTGCAACCGATCATCCTCGACCGCCTCGGCGTCGTGACCGCCTGGAAGATGCCCATCGCCAGCGTGCTGCTGGCGGCACGGGTGGCGGTGTTCGCGCTGTTCGAGCGTTGGCACGGCTGGCACGGGCGCTGGTGGACGCCGTGGACGGGCCTGGCGGTCATGGTCACCGGGTTCGGGCTGGCGGTGGGATCGCCCGCGTTCGGCGGGCTCGGCCTGTGGGCGTACGCGGCGGGGCTGGGGCTGATGGGCGTGGGCATCGCCACGGTGTACTGCGGGGCCCTGTACTACGCCCTTGCGGTCGGTTCGGCCGGGGTCGATGCCGGTGGCAAGCACGAGGCGGTCATCGGCGTGGGCTACACGCTCGGCCCGATGGTCGGGCTTGCAGCCGCCGGGCTGGCCAGCCCGGCCGGCGGGCCAACGGCCGGAACAGAAGCCGACCCGGAACTGTTCCGGGTGTGGACCATCGCGCTCGTCTCGGCCTGTGCGGCCGCGGCCGGGGCGATGGGCTGGTGGGCGTCCCGCCCGAGACGGCGTTGATGCGGGCCGAAACTTTCCGGTCCTTGGGTCGTAGATATCGGGACCGCCTTCCCGGCCTGACAGGACCACACGGGACCGGGCTCCGGCCGGTGGGGCCTTGAACCGGGTGGGCGTGACGAACGCCCGGCCGGGGAACGATGATGAACCAATCCAACGCGGCGGCCCGGACCGGGGCCCCGCACAGCACGAACGGAGCAAGGATGACGCAAGGCACACGGGCACAGCGGATCGCGGCCGGTCTCATCGTCACGGGATTGTGGACCCTCCCCGCGGCCGCCGGCGTCGCCGGCAGCCAGCCGGCGCCCGCCCAAGGCGCCCGGGCGGCCCACGCCCAGCCGGTGTGGACGGTCGCCCGGGGGGCCGACGAGTCGTCCTTTGTTGAGATGCTCGACGACCAGACGCTGGACCTGCACCGCGTGCAGCCCGGCGTGCGGGCGTCGGTCGAACTGTACCGGACCAACCACGCCAAGCGCGAGGCCGAGCGGGCCGAGAAGATCGCCGAGGCCGGCAAGGAACTCGACGACCACATCGCGGCCTACGACGCCGACCGCGACCCGATCGCCCTGAGCGAGGCGCTGTCCAAGGCGGTGGAACTCCAGTTGCTCACGCGCGACCAGGACGCCTTCTTCGCCGAGGCCCGGATCAAGAACCTGCTGCGCGAGGCCGAGCGCGTCGCCCGGGAGTCCGAGCGCTCGGGCGACTGGGTCATCGCGTCGGAACTGTACTTCCGCCTGCACACGATCCACGACCCCGCCGACACCTACAAGGAAGACGTGACCCGCCTGGGCAACCGGCTGGGCATGATCCGCCTCTACGCGCCCGAGCGCCTGTGGGAGTTGCGCAACCAGCGCCGCCTGGCCGAAGGCCTGGACCCCCTGCCGGCGTACAACCCCTACGGCGACGACTTCAGGACCAAACTCCAGGGCGTCAACTCGACCATGGTCCGCACCGCCATCCAGCGGTCCGCCCAGCAGCACGTCGGCAAGTCCACCCGGACGAACCCCGACGGCGTGACGATGAACGACATGATCCTGGCGGGCCTGGACGCCGTGCGCACCATGGCCACCACGACCGACCTGGCCCGGGCCTTCCCCGGCCTGGGCGACGAGTCCAAGCGTCAGACCTTCGTCAGCCGCGTCGACCAGCGCCGCGCTGAGGTGCTCGGCTGGAGCCGCGACGCGAGCGCGTACGACCTGCGCCGCGTGGTCGACGGCCTGCTGACCGACGCGCAGCAGACCGTCAACGTGATGCCCGAGGCCATGCTGCACGAGTTCGGCAACGGCGCCATGAGCCGCCTGGACGACTACTCGGCGTTCATCTGGCCCGACGAACTGTCCCGCTTCCGCCGCTCGACCGAGGGCGAGTTCATCGGCGTGGGCGTGCAGATCCAACTCGACGAACTGCAGAACATCACCGTCGTCGCGCCCCTGGAGGGGACGCCCGCCCAGCGGGCCGGCGTGCGCTCGGGCGACGTGATCAAGAAGATCAACGGCATCACGGCCGTGGGCCTGGGCCTGGACCAGGCGGTCGAGGTCATCACCGGCCCAGCGAACACGCCGGTCAACCTGACGGTCGAGCGCGAGAACGAGGCCGGCGACCTGGTCGAGATCTCCTTCGACCTCGTCCGCCAGCGCATCGACCTGCCGACCATCAAGGGCTGGTCCAAGACCGGCGTCGGCGACATGGACTGGGACTGGTTCATCGACCGTGACGCCGGTGTCGGGTACATCCGCCTGACCGGCTTTACGGACGACTCGGCCCGCGACTTCGACCGGGCGGTGGCCGCGATGCGCCAGCAGGGACTGCGCAGCCTGATCCTGGACCTGCGCTACAACCCGGGCGGGCTGCTCGACCAGGCGGTGGAGATCGCCAGCCGCTTCGTGCCCGAGGGCATGATCGTCAAGACCGTCGACGCGGCCGGCGTGCCCCAGGAGCGCCAGGACGCCCGCCACGTGCCCGAGTCCCAGCGCCTGACCAACCTCCCGGTCGTGGTGCTGATCAACGAGGGATCGGCGTCGGCCAGCGAGATCGTCGCCGGGGCGGTGCAGGCCGCGGCCGGCCAGGGCCGGGCCAACGCGATGGTCGTCGGCCAGCGGTCCTTCGGGAAGGGCAGCGTGCAGAACGTGTACATGCTCCCCGGGGGCCAGGGCGCGATGAAACTCACCACCCACTACTACCGGGTGGACTCGCCGCGGATGATCCACAAACTCCCCGGGTCCACCGAGTGGGGCGTCGAGCCCGACCTGGCGGTCGAGATGCTGCCCAGCCAGCAGGCCGAGGCGCTGCTGCTGCGCCGCGACGCCGACGTGCTGCCGATGGACGAGACCGGGGCCATCATCACGGACGCCGAGCGCCCCGACCCCAACACCCTGCTGACCGACGGCATCGACCTGCAGGTCCAGACGGCCTTGGTCCTGCTCCAGACCCGCAACCTGCCGGTCGCCGGGGTGCTGACCTCGAAGGTCGAGTGATCACGCCCGGGTCACCCGGAGCAAAAAGCCCGTCGGCGTCCGCCGGCGGGCTTCTTTGTGGCCCGGTGGGGCGGGTCCGGGGCTCCGGGCCGCGGTTTGTCGGTCCGTGCGTCGACTCCTACACTGGTCGAACGACAGGCCCCGCCCGTGCGGGCTTTTTCTGCGCCCCCGGAAACGCGTCCGGCCGCCCAACCGTCGGGCGGCGTTGGAACGTTCCTTCCCGCCCCCTGAGGACGCGATGACCCAGGCCCCCACCGCGAACACCCCCAGCGCGAACACCATGGCGAAAGCACATTCCTCATCCAACCCGCTCGCGGACGTCTCGATCGAGACGCAGATCAAGTGGCTGCGCGACATGCAACTGATCCGCGAGTTCGAGAACCGCACGATGCAGGCCTACCAGCAGGCCAAGATCGGCGGGTTCTGCCACATCTACACCGGCCAGGAAGCCTGCGCCGTGGGCACCATCGCCTGCATCAACCGGGACGACCCGCTCGTGACCGCCTACCGCGACCACGGCCACGCCCTGGCCAAGGGCATGTCCGCGCGCGCCTGCATGGCCGAGATGTTCGGACGCATCACCGGCTGCGCCAAGGGCAAGGGCGGATCGATGCACATGTTCGACCGGCCCAACTGGCTCTTCGGGGGCCACGGCATCGTCGGCGCGCAGACCCCCCTGGGCGCCGGCCTGGCCTTCGCCAGCAAGTACGAGCACGAGGTCCTCAAGCGCGGCGCGCACCCCAACCACGAGGCCAAGAAGAAGGTCACCCTCTGCTACCTGGGCGACGGCGCCATCGACCAGGGCGCGTTCCACGAGGCGCTCAACCTCGCCTCGCTCTTCGACCTGCCCGTGATCTTCATCATCGAGAACAACGGCTACTCGATGGGCACCGCCATCCACCGACACACCGCCAACCACGAGAACCTCGTGGCCCGCGGCGAGTCCTACGGCATCGACTCGATCAAGATCGACGGCCTGGACATCCGCAACGTCTACAACGTCTTCAAGCCCTTCGCGGACCGGTGCCGCGAGGACAGCCGCCCCGGCTTCGTCGACTTCAAGACCTACCGCTACCAGGGCCATTCGATGTCCGACCCCCAGAAGTACCGGACGAAGGACGAGGTCGAGGAGTACAAGAACAAGGACTCGATCGCCCGCCTGCTCAACCAGTTGATGGAGGAGGGCGCGATCACCGAGGACGCGTGGAAGCAGATGCAGAACGAGATCCGCGACGAGGTGCTCGACGCGGTCGACTTCTCCGAGAACAGCCCCGCCCCCGAGCCCGAGGCCGAACTGTTCACCGACGTCTACGCCCTGCCCATGAAGAACCTCTCGCCCACCGCCGAGTACCACCACGGGGCGAAGAACCCGCTGATGTGACGGAGGCGCCGCCCGCATGGAGACCTGGCTGCCCATCGCGGCCCTCGGCCTGGGCTTCCTCGGCCTGCTCGGCGTGCGGGTCGTGATTCTCCTGATCCTCCGGCGCGGCGAGACCCCCCGCCCCCCCGACCCCGCCCGACGCTGGCCCGACGCCACCGTCATCCGCACCCGGCCCGAAGACCCGACATGAACCCCCGCCTGAACATCACGGACGAGCAGCTCGCGGCGTTCTGCCGAAGGTGGAAGATCGTGCGCTTCTGGCTCTTCGGATCCGTGCTGCGGGACGACTTCAGGCCCGACTCGGATATTGACGTGATGGTCGAGTTCGAGGATGACGCGAAGTGGACGCTCTTTGACTTCGTCTACATCCGTGATGACCTGATGGCGCTGGTCGGAAGGGAAGTCGACCTATTGACGCGTCGCGGCGTGGAAGACAGCCGAAATCCGTACAGGAAGAAGGCCATCCTGACGAGCGCGGAGATGGTCTATGCCGCCTGAATCGAAACCTGATGCGAAGGAGTTTCTCGCGGACATGCGGGAAAGCGCCAGGCTGGCCTCCGAGTACCTCAAAGATGTCTCGCTTGATGAGTATGTGCGGAACAGCATGCTCCAGGACGCCGTCGTTCGGCGGATCGAGGTCTTGGGGGAGGCCGCTAAGCGGGTCGATCAGGTCGTCCGTGACGCGATGCCGCAGATCCCGTGGCACGAGATCCGCGGCATGAGGAACGTGCTCGCACACCAGTATGACGACATCGATCACCGGATCATCTACAACGCGGTAAAGGCGAACTTCCCTGACCTCATCGATACCATCAACCGCTGCCTCCAGAACACCGCTTCGCCGGACCATCCGGCCTGAATACCCGCAGACCTGCCCTCTCCAGACCTTCACTCTCCCGACGGAGCCTGCGATGACCACCCTCGAAACGATCGAAACCCCCATCCACCCCGCCGTGGGCGAGTGGACGCTGCCCGAGTTCGTGGACGAGACCGACCTGCCGTCGCGCGAGGGCGACCGCGTTGTCCAGTTCCGCGAGGCGCTGCGCGAGGCGATGAGCCACGAGATGCGCCACGACGACCGCGTCTTCCTCATCGGCGAGGAGGTCGCCGAGTACAACGGGGCCTACAAGGTCAGCCAGGGCATGCTCGACGAGTTCGGGCCCAAGCGCATCATCGACAGCCCGATCTCCGAGAACGGCTTCGCGGGCATGTGCATCGGGGCCGCCATGTACGGCCTGCGCCCGATCGTCGAGTTCATGTCGTGGTCATTCTCCTTCGTCGCGGCCGACCCGATCCTCAACAACGCCCCCAAGATGCTCTACATGTCCGGCGGCCAGTGGGGCTGCCCGATCGTCTTCCGGGGCAACGACGGCGCGGGCGGGCAGCTCGCCTCGACCCACTCCTGGTGCGTCGAGGGCCTGTTCTCGAACGTGCCCGGCCTCAAGATGGCGATCCCGTCCAACCCCTACGACGCCAAGGGCCTGCTGGCGACCGCCATCCGCGACCCCGACCCCGTCTTCTTTCTCGAGTCCGAGCGCATGCTCGGCGACAAGGCCCACGTGCCCGAGGAGCAGTACTACATCCCCTTCGGACGCGCCCGCGTGGCGCGCGAGGGCGGCGACTGCACGCTGGTGTCCTTCGGCCGCCCGGTCCACTTCTGCATGGAGGCGGCCGAACGACTGGCCGCCGACGGCATCGAGTGCGACGTGCTGGACATGCGCACCATCCGCCCCCTCGACATCGACGCGGTGATCAAGAGTGTCAAGAAGACCAACCGCGTGGTGGTCGTCGACCAGTCCTGGCCCTTCGGCGGCGTGTCCAGCGAGGTGATCACCCAGATCTGCGAACGCTGCTTCGACTACCTCGACCACCCCCCCGTCCGCGTCAACACCGAGGACGTGCCGACGCCGTACGCGAAGGGGCTGGAGGCGGCGTACCTGCCGAACGCGGACAAGATCGTGGCGGCTGTCACCGGCGTCGTTCAGTAAGGAGCAAAGCCATGCACGAGAGCGACGCGGCCCTGGCACGCATCACCTCTGATCCGGAGGTCTGTTCCGGCCGGCCGTGCGTGCGGGGCATGCGGATCCGCGTGACCGACATCCTTGAGATGCTCGCGGGCGGCGCGTCATGGGACGAAATCCTGCGTGACTACCCCTACCTGCAGCCCGCGGACCTGTCGGCGTGCCTGGCGTTCGCCGCGAGGTCTCTGGACCACCCCATCCTTCGGGCGTCCTGAAACATGCGGGAAGTCTGGCTGGACATGAACCTGCCGATCGCGGCTTGGCTGGAAAGCCGGATGGGCTTCCCGTGCCGGCACTTTTCGCAGATCGGGCTGCAGACGGCCTCGGACCACGAGGTCTTCCGGCTGGCCCGAGAGGCGGACGCGGTGATCTTCACCAAGGACGCCGACTTCGCGCACATCATCCGGGCGGCCGGACAACCGCCCCAGATCGTCTGGATCCGATTCGGCAATGTCACGAGCCGCCGCTTTGAATCCCTGCTGACCCCGTTGGTGCCCCATATCCTTGCATCGCTCCGCGCAGGCGAGCCGCTGATCGAGATCACGGAACGCTGACCGGGGTGTCTGGAGCTTTGAGATGCCCATTTCCATCACCATGCCGCGACTGTCCGACACCATGGAGCAGGGCACGGTCGTCAAGTGGAACGTCAAGGTTGGTGACAAGGTGTCCTCGGGCGACGTGCTCGCGGACATCGAGACCGACAAGGCGACCATGGAACTGCAGTCCTTCGACGACGGCACCGTCGCGAAGCTGGCCGCGGACGAGGGCCAGTCGATCGCGGTCGGCCAGACCATCCTGATCCTCGCGGCCGATGGTGAGTCGGTCGAGGACGCGGCCGGGTCGGACAGCGGGGGCTCCAGCCAGGATCAAGGCAAGCAGGCCGCGGAACCCAGCAAGCAGGAGCAGCAAGGCTCGTCCGACGGCCGGCCCGCGTCGCTGAGCGCCCGGGAGGAAGAGTCCGGGCGCGTGGCGGAGGCCGCCCCGGGTTCCAACGCCTCGGCCGGATCGTCCGCGCCGCGCACCCAGGCGTCCGACGCGGGCGACGACCGCGTCTTCGCCTCGCCCCTGGCGCGCAAGATCGCCGAGGAGCACAACCTCGACCTCAGCGCCATCGCCGGGTCCGGCCCGTCCGGCCGGATCGTGCGCAAGGACGTGGAGTCGGCGATCGCCTCGGGCGGCGACCGCCCCCAGGCCGGGCGCGCCCAGGCCCCCGCCCCGATGGTCCCGCCCGCCGGTTCGGCGCTCGAGAGCCGCACCGTCACGCTCAACAGCATGCGCGGCACGATCGCGCGGCGCCTGGTCGAGTCCAAGGCCACCATCCCCCACTACCAGGTCACGGTCTCGGCACGCCTGGACAGCCTGATGGCCCTGCGCGAGCAACTCAACGAGCAACTCGAATCCCAGGGGGTCAAACTCTCGGTCAACGACTTCCTCGTCCGGGCGTGCGCGCTGGCCATGCACCAGCACCCGTTCATCAACTCCTCGTGGGTCGAGCCGTCCGGAAAGAACGCGCCGGCCATCCAACTCCACGGGCAGGTCAACGTCGGCGTGGCCGTCGCCCTGCCCGAGGAACGCGGCGGCGGCCTGGTGGTCGCCACCATCCGCAACGCCGACCAGACCGGCCTGCGCCAGATCTCGGCCGAGACCAAACGCCTGGCGAAGAAGGCCCGCGAGAAGGGCCTGACCATCGAGGAGATGTCCGACGCGACCTTCACCATCTCCAACATGGGCATGTTCGGGGTGGACCACTTCACGGCCATCATCAACCCGCCCAACGCCGCCATCCTCGCGGTCGGCCGGGCGATCGAGAAGCCGTTTGTCGAGTACGACGAGGACGCCGAGCCGACGCTGGTGATCGGGCACGAGATGGCCATGACCATGTCCAGCGACCACCGCATCATCGACGGCGCGATGGCCGCTCAGTACCTCACGACGGTCAAGGAGCTGCTGGAGAGCCCCGCCGCGCTGCTGGTCTGACCATGCGCCCCCGCGACGACCAGGACCGGCGCATCATCCACATCGGGCCCGACTCCGACCCCGCCGACTGGTCGGACCCCGCCGACCCGGACGACGGGCCGTCCTTCCTGATCCAGGACGCCCGCGAGCGGCTCGAACGAACGGGCCGCGCGGACAGGGAGGCGGTCCAACTGGCCCGCCGCCTGCTCTTCGCCTTCTTCGCGGTCGTCGTGCTGGCGGTCGTCTTCCACGTGGCGCTGCCCGCCTTCGGCCAGCGCCTTCCGGTCATCGTGCCGTTCCTGTGCTACGTGGCGATCGCCGCCGGGGCGATCCTGACCGCGCGAGAGGACCGCCGCTAGGCTTGCCGGGCGCGGCTCGCCCGCCGCCCCCGATCCTGCCGATACCAGCGCACACCCCGATCACCCGTGCCCCCGGGGGTTGGGGGGCCGCGCACGCGGAAACCAGATGTCCAACCGACCCATGAGATCCCGCGTCGAGTTCGCCGTCGTCCTGGCGGGCGGGCTGGCGCTCGCGGCCGGGGCGGGCTTCATCAACTCGGTCGTCCTGCTGCTGGGAACCCTGCCCGTCACCCACCTGACCGGGACCGTCTCGCGCCTGAGCCTGGACCTGGGCCACGGCAACCGGGCCGACGCCATCTTCGTCGCCGGGCTGACGCTCGCCTTCGTGCTCGGGGCGGTGCTCTCGGGCGTGATCATCGGGGCTTCGACGCTGCGTCTGGGCCGCCGGTACGGCGTGGCGGTCATGTTTGAGGCCGGCCTGCTGGCCATGGCCGCCCTGGCCATGCCCCGGTCGCTGACCGCCGGCGCCCTCTTCGCCGCAACCGCGGCCGGGCTGCAGAACGCCATGGCCTCGTCCTACCGCAACCTCATCGTCCGCACCACGCACGTCACCGGCCTGCTGACCGACCTGGGATTCCTGGCCGGCCAGCGCATCACCGGGCACAAGATCTCGGCCTGGCGCTTCGGCCTGATCGGTGCGCTGCTGGCCGCCTTCGTCACGGGCGGGATCCTGGGCGTCCTGGCCCACGGTCGCATGCAAGGCGACGCGCTGTGGATCCCCGCCGGGGCCTTGGCGACCGCCGGGATCGTGTACTTCGCGTGGCGGATCCTGGGGCACCGCACCGTCAAGCCACGGAAACCCACGGCCCGGCCCTGACGGGCTGCCTCACCCTTCCTTGCCCGCCCGGCGCCGCTTGAGTTCGGCGTCAATGAACCCCTGCAGGTGCCCACGGTCGAGCACGTTGAGGGGGCTGTCCTCGTAGCCCGTGCGGTGGTCCTTCACGCGGTTGTCGTACAGCACGTAACTGCGGATCTGGGCGCCCCAGCCGCGCTGCTCGATCTTGCCGCCCGCGGCCTCCATGATCTCCGCCTGGCGCTTCTCCTCGGCGATCTGCTCGAGTTTGGCCATCAGGATGTTCATGGCCTGCGCGCGGTTCTGCAACTGGTCGCGGTGGGTCGACGCCACGATCATGATGCCCGTCGGCTTGTGCACCAGGCGCACCGCCGACGCGACCTTGTTGACGTTCTGCCCGCCCGGCCCGCTGGACCGTGCGAACACCACGATCTCCAGGTCCTTGTCGGGGATCTGGACGTCGGCCTCCTCGAACTCGGGGATCACGTCGATGGTGGCGAAACTCGTCTGCCGCTTGCCCTGGGCGTTGAACGGGCTGACGCGCGCCAGCCGGTGGGTGCCCCGCTCGCACGAGAGCAGCCCGAAGGCGAACGGGCCTTCGACCCGCAGGGTGACCGAGTCCAGGCCCACCTCCGAGCCGTGGGACTTCTCGATCTCCTCGACCTTGAAGTCCATGGCCTCGAAGTAGAACAGGTACATCCGCAGCAGCATCTCGCACCAGTCGTTGGCCTCGGTGCCGCCGTCGCCCGCGGAGATGGTGAAGAAGCAGGCGCGGTGGTCGTGCTTGCCGCTGAGCAGGCTCTGGGTCTCGATGGTTTCCATGCGACCCAGCAGGCTGTAGAGCGACGCGTCGGCCTCTTTCAGCAGACCGTCGTCGCCCGCTTCACGGGCCATCTCGTACGCCAGTTTGGCGTCCTCGAACTCGGCGATCACTTCCGAGAGCGACTGCGTCTGCGCCTTGAGGGTCTTGAGTTCCCCCACGACCTTGCGGGCGGCCTCCGGCTGGTCCCAGAAGCCCTCCCCGCCCATTTTGTCTTCCAACTCGCTCAGCCGGGAACGCTTGCGGTCGTAGTCAAAGAGAGTCGCGGATCGTTACAATCCGCGCCTCGAGGTCGTTGATGACGTCCTGATGGGCTTCGAGGTGCATGGGAGTCTCCGTGCCCCGCCGGCAGGCAGGGACGACACTGTAGCATCCATCCCGGGCGCCGGGGCGTACAGTGGCGCGTGCTGACCCTGGCGATCGACGCTTCCCACCTGCTGACCGTCGCCCCGCCCCCCGAGGCGGCCCGGCGTGGCGTGGCGCTCTTCACGCTGCTCGCCTTCTCGGGCCTGATGCTCGTTCTGCTCGCCGGCGTGCTGGCGATCATGGGCGCCCGGCGCCGACGCGCCCGCACGCCCGACGCCACGGCCCGGACCCCCGTGCCGCGCATCGACCCGTGGACCGAATCGGCGCGCCGGCTGCACCACGCCGACGCCGACGATCAGGGCTGACCGTCGCCCGGCTCGGACGCGTCCGCCAGCCCGTCGACCCACCCGGACGCCCGGGGATGCCCCAGCCGCGCCGCCCGCTGCGCCCAGCGCACCGCTTCGGCCCGCTCGCCGGTCCGCTCGAGCCACACGGCCGCTTCGAACGCGAGTTCCGCGTTGTCCGGGTCGCGCTCGGCCGCGTCCATGTAGCGCGACGCCGCCTCGCCGGGCCGGCCAAGGAACCCATAGCACTCGGCCAGCAGCGCCAGCGTCGCGGGCCGGTTCAGTTCGTGGTCCGGTAAAGCCGTGAGCAGGCCGACGGCCCGCTCTGCGTCACCGTCGCGCTTGCGGATCCGCGCTTCCATCACGATCCACGCCGGCTCGTTCGGCTGGAGCGCCCGCGCCCGCTCGATCTGCTGCGCCGCGATGCCCAGTTTGTTCTCGTTCAGCGCGATCTGCGCCAGCATCCCCCAGACCTGGGCGCGGTCCGGGCCGATCCGTCCGGCGATGGCCAGCGAGGCCTTGGCCTCCTGCACGCGGTTGAGTTTGAGTTGCACGCTGGCCAGGTACATCGGGTAGTCCGGGTTCTCCGGCTCCAGGCGCATGGCCGCGCTGTAATGGGCCGCCGCCAGCTCCGCCCGGTCGGTCATGCTTGCCAGGGTGCCGGCGGTGAACTCGACCGCCGCGGGCACGGGCCCGATCTCGATCGCGGCAAGGTGCTGGTCGTACGCCTCATCCAGCCGCCGCTCGGCCATCAGCAGATCGGCGTAGGCCAGACGCAGGTCCTGGTCGGCCGGGAACTGACGCACCGCCCCCGAGAGCACGGTCTCCGCGGCTCCCCGCTGCCCGTCGTCCCGCAGCCGCTTGACGGACGCCAGCACGGCCTGCACGGTGTTCAGATCCGCCACGCCCGGGCCCGACGCTTCAGCGGGACCGCTGGAAGCCTCCGGGGCTTGCGCCACCCGGTAGATCGTCCATCCCGCCAGGCCCGCGCCGCCGAGCGCCGCCACGCCCAGCGCCACCCCGGCGACACGCCCCATGCCGCGCCCCGTCCGCCTGTGTCCCATCGTTCGTGCCGTCATGACACACAATATCGGCCACCTACACTGGAGGCTGAGCCGCAAACGCCGCGCCCCCGCCGCTTCCACCCCACTTCTCGCCGTGCCCCGCGGCCCGGAATCGCCCATGACCACGCCGACCTCCACGGACCCCGCGCCCCCCCTCGCCAAGGCCTACACGCCCGCCGAGACCGAGCCGCGCATGTGGCGCAAATGGCTCGACGCCGACGCCTTCCACGCCGACCCCGACCGCGTGCTCAACGGCGAGGCCAAGCCCTTCGCCGTCCTGATCCCCCCGCCCAACGTCACGGCCGCCCTGCACCTGGGCCACGCCCTGAACAACACCATCCAGGACATCCTCACCCGCGCCCACCGGATGAAGGGGTACGAGGCCCTGTGGATGCCCGGCACCGACCACGCCGGCATCGCGACCCAGACCATGGTGGACAAGCGCCTCCGCGACGAGGGCAAGCCGGCCCTGGCCGAACACCGGCGCATGGAAGCCGAGGGCCAAGGCGGACGCGAGAAGTTCATCGCCGAAGTCCAGGCTTTCAAGGACGAGTACGAGCGGCGCATCACCGAGCAGTTGCAGGCGATGGGCTGCTCCTGCGACTGGAAGCGCCAGCGGTTCACGATGGACTCGGTCTGCGCCCGGGCCGTGCGCGAGGCGTTCTTCCGCCTGTTCAAGGACGGGCTGATCGAGCGCGGCAAGCGCCTGGTCAACTGGGACCCCGTCACCCAGACCGCTCTGGCCGACGACGAGGTGGAGATGGAGGAGGTGGACGGGGCGTTCTACGACCTGCGCTACCCGCTGGTCCATCCCGGTTCGCCGGAGGACAACAGCCCCGTCACCTGGGGCGAACTGGCCGCCCGCGGCTACCCGGGCGCGGAAACCCACCCCGACGACGAGCAGGCCTGGGTCACCGTCGCCACCACCCGCCCGGAGACCTACCTGGGCGACGTGGCCGTGGCGATGAACCCCAGGGATCCCCGGGCCGCGGCGCTGCGCGGGCTGTGCTGCCGCCTGCCGATCGTCGGGCGCATCATCCCGCTGATCGAGGACGACTACGTGGTGTTGCCGGTCGCCTTCGGCGGGCCCGAGGGCGACGCCAAGGCCCAGATGTCCACGGGCTTCCTCAAGGTCACGCCCGCGCACGACCCCAACGACTACGAACTCGGGCGCCGCCACGAGGCGGCCATCGTCGAGAAGTGCTCGGCCAAGACCACCCTCATCAACGTGATGGCCCCGGACGCCTCGATCTCCGACCGGCACGGCTGGACCGACGTGGGCGACGCCCACCTCTTCGTCGGCCTGACCCGCGAACAGGCCCGCGAACGCGTGGTGGCCGAGTTCAAGGCCCGCAGCGTGGCCGAGGGCCAGGAGGGCTCGCTGCTGGAACGCGTGCGCCCCCACCGCCACTCGGTGGGCCACTCCTACCGCTCCCACGCGGTGATCGAGCCGTACTTGAGCGACCAGTGGTACTGCCGCGTGACGGACGACCGCCTGCGCGGGCACGCCCAGCGGGCGCTGGGATTGGACCAACGCAGCGAGCAGAGCCTGGCCGCGTGGCCGGAGTCGGCGCCCGATTGTTCTTATGGTGGGACGGGCTTCCAGCCCGTCTCTCCTTCTTCTACCAGTTCTACCTCGACCACTATTCCGGGGTCGCTGACGATCCACCGCCGCCATCTTCCCCACCTGCAACGCGGCGGCAGCACCTACTTCGTGACGTTCCGCGTGCGCGCAGGGCAACTCTCCCCGGCCGAGCGCGACACCGTCATGGATGCCTGCTTCCACTTCCACAACGACCGGGCCGTGGTCAGACTCGTCACGGTCATGCCCGATCACGTCCACATGCTCATCACGCCGCTGGAGCGTACGGAAGGGAACTGGTGGTCCCTGCAGGACCTCATGCACTCGATCAAGAGCTTCACCGCCAACAGCATCAACCAGTTCCGTGGCGTGACCGGGTCGCTGTGGCAGGATGAGTACTTCGACCGTGCGATCCGGGATGCCGATGAGTTCATCGAGAAGTGGAACTACATGGTGCTCAACCCGGTTCGTGCGGGCTTGAGTGGAAAGCCTGGCGAATACGCCTGGGTGCGTCGCGGTGAGGTCTCGCTGTCGCGAGATGACGGGCTGGAAGCCCGTCCCACCGAAGACAATTCCGACGCCACCATGACCTTCCACCCCGCCCGCTACGCCAAAAACTACGAGTTCTGGCACGACAACCTGCGGGACTGGTGCATCAGCCG
>CAZFSO010000010.1:16536-25357 GCA_964522095.1 uncultured Phycisphaeraceae bacterium
ACGCCAAAAACTACGAGTTCTGGCACGACAACCTGCGGGACTGGTGCATCAGCCGGCAGTTGTGGTGGGGACACCGGATTCCGGTGTGGCACAAACGCGTCAGGCTGGACGAGCAAAACTGGGTCGACGCGCTCGCAGGCCGGCCAGGCCTCGATGACATCATCGACGGATCTTGGGGTTCAGCGGCGGTCACGTTTGTGCGGGCTCGGGACGGGGTCGTCGTGGATCCAAAGCAAGACCTCATGCCCGTCGTGGCGAGCACGGAAGGCGAATACGACATTTATGTCTGCGCTCTGAGCGATGCCGAGATGAAGCAGTTCGAAGCAGCCGGCTTCGGGCGCGACCCCGATGTCCTCGACACCTGGTTCTCCAGCGCCCTCTGGCCCCTGTCCACCATGGGCTGGCCCGACGCGGCGCGGGCCGCGGCCGACACCGGGCTCGAGGATTTCACCAAACTCCTCGAAGCCTTCAACCCCACCTCCGTCCTGACCACCGCACGCGAGATCATCACGCTGTGGGTGTCCCGCATGGTGATGTTCAACCGCTACTTCCTGTCTTCATCTTCCAGTGGGACGGGCTTCCAGCCCGTCTCTTCCTCTTCTTCTTCCAATCAAGATGACGGGCTGGAAGCCCGTCCCACTTTAGAGGCAAACCCAGGCCCACCCCCCTTCAAGGACGTCTTCATCCACGCCATGATCCAGGACGGCGAGGGACGCAAGATGTCCAAGAGCCTCGGCAACGGCGTGGACCCCTTGGACATCATTGAATCACACGGCGCCGACGCCATGCGCTTCACGCTCTGCCAGATGACCACGCAGACGCAGGACGTCCGCATGCCGGTCGAGAAAGACCCGGCGACCGGCAAGAACACCAGCCCCAAGTTCGACATCGGGCGCAACCTGTGCAACAAACTCTGGAACGCCGCCCGCTTCGCGCTGACCATGCTGGAGCGCCACCCCGTCCAGGGCGCGAGGGCGTCCGCCTTGCCGATCGACCCGCAGCACCTCTCGCTGGCCGACCGGTGGATGCTCAGCCGCCTGACCGCGGCCACCTGCGCCATCGACAACGCGCTGCGCCACTACCAGTTCAAGGACTACGCCGACGCCGTCTACGACCTGCTCTGGCGGGATTTCTGCGACTGGTACCTCGAGTCGATCAAGCCCACGCTCGCGACCGACCCCAACCAGCCCGCCGTGCTGCGCCTGGTGCTCGACGCGATCCTCCGCCTGATGCACCCGGTCACGCCGTTCATCACCGAGGCGCTGCACGAGCGGGTCGCCGCCCTGCCCATGCGGGAGGTCGAGGGCTTCGCGTTCGCGGCGACGAAGTCGGCCGCCACGCTCTGCCAGTCCGGCTGGCCCCAGCCCGACGGCACGCTGCGCGACGAGGTGGCCGAGGCCGCCTACGACCGCGTGCGTGCACTGGTCACCGCCATCCGCGAGGTCCGCGCCGCCAAGCAGGTGCCGCCGAAGCGCCAGATCACGCTGCACGCCAGCCCCGGTCTGGCCGCCGACGTCGCCCGGTGGTCGCCCTTGGTTGAAACCCTCGCGGGGGTGTCGAGCGTGACGACCGAGCCCGCGCCATCCAACTCGGCCGCGATGCCCTTCGAGGGCGTCGAGCACCGCCTGTCCGACCTGGCCGACGCGGTGGACGCCGGCGCGGAGCGCGAACGCCTCGCGGCCGAACTGGCCGGCGTCGAGAAGTCGATCAAGGCCCTCGAGGGCCGCCTGTCCAACCCGGGGTACACCGACAAGGCCCCGGCCCACCTCGTCCAGCAGACCCGCGACGAACTGGCGGCCAAGCAGCGCGACGCCGCCGCCCTGCGCCGCGCGATTGAGGACCTGGGTTGACCGTCCGCCGGCTCTGCCTGGTTGCCGCGGCGATGCTCGGCGCCTGCGCGAGCCCGCGCGCCGCCGAGCCGCCCGCCCGGGCGGCCGACCCCGTCCGCTTCGTCGCCGACCGGCGCCCGTGGACCTTCCAGGGCAACGAGGGGTGGATCCTGTCGACCCCGTCGGTCGACCTGCACACGACGCTGCGCGACCGGCGTCTGCTGCACCGCCTGCCGCCGTTCCTCGAACTGGCCCACGCCCACCGGCTCAACGCGATCACGCCGCTGACGCCCGCCGCCCACCCCCTGCAGACCTACGTGCTCGCGTCGCGCCTCGAGTGGGACGCCCTGACGCGCTCGCTGCTGCGCGACAACGCCCGGGCCTACCTGCGGATCGAGCGCGGGGGGTACGCCGTCAACGGCATGGGCATCTTCTACAACCTGGGCCCCCGCGACACCTTCGTCATGGCCTCGCACGAGGGCTGGCACCAGTTCGTCCAGTCGGCCTTCGCCGACCCGCTGCCGGTGTGGCTCGACGAGGGCGTGGCCTGCTACTTCGAGGGCTTCCGCTGGCGCGCCGACGAGCACGATGCGCCCGAGTTCCTGCCCTGGCTCAACCCGCAGCGCTTCGACCAGCTCCGGGCGGCCGTCGCGGCCGACGCGGTCCTGCCCCTGTCACGCCTGGTCGAAGACCGACCGCAGGACCTGCTCGACACCGACCGCGGCGGCGCGGCCGCCCTGACCTACTACGCCCAGTGCTGGGCCCTCGTGCACTTCCTCATGGAGTCCGATGGGGGCCGGCGCCGCCCGGGCCTTGAACGCCTGCTGCGCGACGCCCAGGCCGGACGGTTCGTCGACGAGGTCGCCCGGGCGGCCGGAGACGGACAGGCCGGCCTTCTGCGCACCCGCCGGGTCGGGCCGGGCGCGCTGGCGGCCTATTGGCCCGACGAAACCGTCGAGACCATGGACCGTGACTTCCAGCGGTTTGTGCGCCAGGCCGTGCGGACCGGGGGACGGGACCGGGCGCTGGCCGGTCGCTCGCCGATCGAACCCTGACCCAAAACGCGGAACGGCCCGGACGCCGAAGCGCCCGGGCCGCGAGGATCACGCCGGTTGTGCGGCTCAGCGCCGACGCCGCGCCGCGGCCAGACCGCTCAGGCCCAGCAGCGCCATCGCGCCCGGCGCGGGCACGACCGTGTAGGACATGAACGCGCCGGCCATGGAGGTCACGCCCCAGTCGTCGGTGGCGAACGCGGCGTTGGACAGGTGGTCCACGCCGGGGTCGTTGCCGCCGCCAGTGGAGATGAAGTCGAACAGGAAGGTGTCGCCGATCGACAGGCCCAGGTCGGCCAGGGCGACGGAGAAGATCTGGCGTCCCGCCGCGTGCTGCGAGTCGTCGGCACCGGAAAGGCCGCCGGTCTCGTTCCACCCGCCGTTGAACGACCAGACCTGGCCACCGATGCCCGACCCGCCGTCGTCGGCCCAGGTGGCGACCCAGTGGGTGATGGTCTGGCCGTTCCAGTCGATGTTGCGGCCCCAGCCGTTGCCGGCGTCGGACGGGCCGGAGCCGTTATTGATGGCCAGGGCGTACTTGCCCCAGTTGGTCGCGTCGAGGTCGCCGGCGAACTGCACGTCGACGTACAGGTTCGTCGCGTCGTTGCCGATGGTCACCGAGACGATGTCCAGGTGACCAAAGCCCTGCGACGCGAAGAAGTCGTGCAGGTCGCCGCCGTCGAGGTGGTTGCCCGTGTTGTCGTTGTAGACGGTCTGAGCGCCCGCGGCGCCGACCAGGGACGCGGCGACCGCCGCCATGAGAACTCCACGCATCGTTGATACTCCCTCTCCAGAGCGTGCTTGCGGGGCGTCGGCCGAACCGGCCAGCGACACCGCCCCGCGCAAAGTCTAAGCGAAAACACCGGGATCACCAGCGGGACGGGCCGGATTTCCCCCCGCGGGGCAGGGTTTTCGGGCCTGCCGGCGGTACGACTCTGCTTATAGAAGGATTCAGCGCCCGGCGGAGGCCGTCGTGGCCGGCACCGGCGGGGGAACACCCAGGTAGGGCAGCACCCGCTCGGCCACCCGGCGGACCACCGGCCCGGCGACGTGGCTGCCGTAGTGCTCGACCGCCCGGATGCGGGCCGGGCCGGGGTCGTCGATGACCACCAGGACCACGATCTGGGGGTTCTCCGCGGGGGCCGCGACCAGGAAACTCGAGGTGTACTGCCTGAAGTAGCCCGTGGCCCCGCGGGGCCGCTGCATGCCCGGCGGCGGGGTGCACGCGATGTAGGCCGTGCCCGACTTGCCGAACATCGTGTACCGGGCCGGCACGTCGTCGGGGTTCTTGCGCAGGCGGACGGCGTCCATCCGCTCGACCACCGATTTGAGGGGCTCGCGGACCGCCACCGCGGCCTCGGGCGAGAAGACCCGCTCGACGAAGACCTCCTCGCCGACGACGCCGGGCCGGTCGGTGTCGGTGCCGGCCGCCGTCAGGCGCAGGCCGGGCAGCGTGCCCGCCTGATCGCCCGAGCGGGCGAAGACGGAGAACGCCCGGACCAGTTGCACCATGGTCGCGCCGACCTCGTAGCCCATGCCCACGGAGGTCTGGGTGTACTTCGACCAGTCGCGCCGCGCGGTGACCATGCCCGCCGACTCGCCCGGCAGGCCGAGCCCGCTGGTCTGGCCGAAGCCCAGGCGCCGCACGGTGTCGTGCAACTGCTCGTGCGTGAGGCGCTCGGTCAGGTTGTACATGCCGATGTTGGACGAGAACCGCAGCACGTCGTCCCAGGTCAGTTCCTTGCGGAAGGTCACGTCGGAGATGGCCCGGCCGTACCAGGTGCGGACGGTGCGCGTCTCCGAGCGGATCACCTCGTCGGCGGGGAGCAGGCCGCGCTCATAGGCCGCGGCCCAGGCGAAGGGCTTGAAGGTCGAGCCGGG
This sequence comes from uncultured Phycisphaeraceae bacterium, assembly GCA_964522095.1. Taxonomy (GTDB): domain Bacteria; phylum Planctomycetota; class Phycisphaerae; order Phycisphaerales; family UBA1924; genus UBA6054. The sequence continues at coordinate 21,299 of CAZFSO010000010.1, forward strand.
CTCGTAGATGTCCTCGAGGCAGCGGTTGCGGGCCAGGCCGGGCTCGACCGAGCGCATCGGGTCGTCCCGCAGCACGCGGAAGCGCACGCCGGTGGGCATCTCCGGCCGGGGCTGGTCCGACTTCGGGTCGTGCCACGGCACCTCGACGGCCTCCGGGATCTCCCGCATGACGTCGACCATCGCCAGGATCTCGCCGGTGTGCGGGTCGACGACGATCGCCCGCCCGCCCGCGGCGTCGGCGTCGGCCACGCCCCGCTCGAGTTCCGCCGCCACGATGCGCTGGATCTCCGCGTCGACGCTCAGCCGGACGTCCTGGCCCGGGTCGGCGTCGTTCCACGCCCCGCGCTCCACCCACAGGGGACGGCCCGTCGCGTCGCGCACGTAGCGCAGCGAGCCCGCCTCGCCCGACAGGCGGTCGTCGAAGAGTTTCTCGGCCCCCACCACGCCCCGGCGCTCGGTCGAGTCCTCGGTGTGGGCGAACTTGCCGACCAGCGGGGCGACCGTCACGCCGCCCACGACCTCGCGCACGGCGTGGCGCTCGACGAACACACCCGGCAGGCGCAACGCCCGCACCGCGTCCGCCTCTTCGCGTGAGACGACGCCCGACACCGGCACGTAGCGCACCAGCCCGCGGACACGCTCGTCGTCGCGACGCCCGGGCAGCAGCCCGATGCCCGACAGCCAGTTCCGCGCCGCGCCCCCGGCGTCGGCGGTCGCGACCGCCGGCTCCGCCCTGGCGGCCTGCTCGCGCCGGTGGTTCTCGACCACCGCCCGCATCACCCGCCCGCCGATGTCGTCGCCCCGCCGCCCGAGTTGCTCGGACAACGCCACGATCATCGGGTCGATCCGCCCGCCCGCGGCCACGGGATCAACGATCACCCGCCACCCCACGCGGGTCGTCGCGAGAACGCGGCCCCGGCGGTCGAGCAGGTCGCCCCGCGCAGGGTCCAGCACCGACCCGCTGGTGCGCGCGTTGATCGCGGCCCGCAGGTCCGGTCCCGGCGCGACCTGCAACTGGACCACCCGCGCCGCCACGAGGCCCAGGGCCGCCAGGCACACGACCCGGAACGCCACGGTGACGCGCCGGGCGTGCCGGTCGGCGTGGCGTGGGGCGTTCACGGCGTGCTCCAGGCCCCGCCGCGTGCGGGCTCGGTCGGCTCGGTCAGCGGGCCCGCGCCTGGGTGGGTCTCGATGGCGTGGACCAGTTCGGGGTCGTCGGCGAAGGCCGCCAGCGACTCGGGCGCGACGCGCCGCGCGATCTCGGCCCGCAGGTCCATGGTTCTCTCGGCGTGGATGCGCATGCGCAGGCGGGCCTCGGCCGCCTCATGGGCGGCCTGCAGGCGCGACTGGCGCAGGGCGAGCATCCCCACCGCCGACCCGCCGACGCCAAGCACCAGCACGACCAGTTTGGCGAACAGCCCCGCGCTCATGGTCACTTCGCCGGGATCTTGAGGGTCTGGCCCACGCGGATGTCGTCGGCGTCCTTGAGCCCGTTGAGTTCGATGATCTCCTTCATCCGCCGGCTCGAGCCGAGCAACTTCTGGCTGATCAGGCTCAACGCGTCGCCCTTGAGCACCACGTACTCTCGCGGCGCTGCGACGGCGGGCTTGGCCGGCGCGGGCGCCGCCCCCCTGGACTGGGCGATCTTGAGGACCGTTCCCACGCGCAGCGTCTCGCCATCGGCGCCCAACTGGTCGGCGTTGAGGCGCTGCAGGTCGCGCCAGCGGTTGCCGTCGCCGAGGTACCGGGCCGCGAGGCGATACAGGCTGTCGCCGGCGACGACGGTGTGGGTCTCCCAGCGGACCGGCGTCTCGGGCTCAGCCCGGCGTGTGACGGGCGCGGGCTCGGAACGCTCGGGCTCGGCGACGGGCTTGACCGGCTGGTCGCCGCGCGGGTCGCGGGGCGGCAGCGTGACCGCCTCGTCGGCGACGGGCTTGAACAGGCCGGTGCCGATCAGAGCCGGCGCCTCCTGGATGCGGCCGAAGGCCTCGTCCACGCCCCGGAGCGCCTCGGTGAACAACTGACGCTCGGAGGCCGGCGCCTGCGAGATGACCACCGGCTCGGGCTCGAACTCGAACGCGGGCTCGGGCTCCGGGACGGGGGCCGGCTCGTGCCGGGCGAGCGCCTGCGCGGGGATGCCCGCGCCGGGCAGGTCGACCACCGGGGCCACGGTGCGCTCGGCGACCGGGGGGGCGTCGAACTCGGTCTTGGTCGCGCCGGACAGGTGGTCGGACAGAAGCACCCCGACCAGGAGGATCAGGGTCACGGCGATCATCAGCGCGAGTTTGCTTTCTCGGGTCACGGCGTCATCCCTGCTCTCGGTGCCTTGGCACGCCGGGTCCTTGGCGTGCCGTTCAGTCGTCCCCGCCGGCGTTCCCGCCGCCGAGCCGGATCACCCGCAGTTTCGCCGAACGCGAACGCGGGTTGCGCCGCTGCTCGTCGTCCGTTGGGACGACGGGCTTGCGGGTGACCGCCCTGGCGTGGCCGGCGCCGACGATCTCGGCGAAGGCCCGCTTGACCGGGCGGTCTTCGAGGGAGTGGAAGCTGATCGCCGCCACCCGGGCCCCTGGGTTCAGCCAGCAGCCCGCCTCGTCGGTCCGCCCGCCCCAGCGCTCGACCGCGCCGAGCAGCGCCTCCAGCGAACCGATCTCGTCGTTGGTCGCGATCCGCAGCGCCTGAAAGGTGCGGGTCGCGCCGTCGATGGAGGCGGTGCGTGGGACGACCGAGCGGACGATCGAAGCCAGGCGATCGGTGGTGTTGATCGGCGCTTGTCGCCGCTCGGCTGCAAGTTTGGCCGCGATCCGTCGGGCGTGCCGCTCCTCGCCGTAGCGGAAGATGACGTCCGCCAACTCCCGCTCGTTCAGGGTGTTGACCAGTTCGGCGGCGGTCACCGGGCCGTCGGGGTCCAGGCGCATGTCGAGGGGCCCGGGCCGGCGGAAACTCAGCCCGCGCTCGGGGTCGTCGACCTGCGGGCTGGCGAAGCCCAGGTCGGCCAGCACCATGTCGGCCCGCACGCCGTGCTCGGCCGCCCACGCCGCGGCCCGCCCGAAGTTGGCCCGCACCGCATAAACCCGCGCCGAGCCCGGGTCGTCCGGGCGTAACGCCGCCCGCACCCGCGCCTCGGCCCGCGCCAGGTTGGCGGGGTCCAGGTCGAACAGCGCGACGCGCCCGCCCGGCCCGAGGCGCTCGGCGACGCCCGCCGCGTGCCCGCCCAGCCCGGCCGTGCAGTCCACCAGGGTTTCCCCCGGGGCGGGCGCAAGCAGCGCGACGACCTCGTCGAACAGCACCGGGATGTGGTCGGGGTCGTGTCGCACGCGCGGGACGATATGGCCCCGCACGACCACGCGGGCCGTATGCTCCCCCGTGCGCGACGACCCCACCGTGGTGAGCACCGCAGACCGCCAGGCCGACGTGCGCCTGATCCTCTACGGGCTCGAACTGCGCGGCATCCGGGGCGAGGCCCGCCCGGCTCCCCGGGGTTCCCCGGACCGCTGGGAGATCGTCGTGTCCGGCGTGCTGGCCGAGCGGGCCGCGGCCGCGATGCCGCACATCTGGGACGCGATGGTCGAGTTGCCCGCGGCGGCGACCGTGGACGGGCGGTGCGCCTTCTGCGACTACGACCTCGCCGGCGTGCCGGACGCGCCGGGTCGCGCCCTGGTCTGCCCGGAGTGCGGGGCGGACCTGCGCTCGGTCGGCGCCCGCCGGGCGTTCCGCGACGGGCGGGCGTTCAGGCCCGGCCCGCGCTCGGGGTGAGGCGCACCCTGTTTCGGACAATCTGATGTTCGGGTTCCTTTTCATGATGGAATCACGGGGCGTTCACCCGCGACCGGAAGATACACGTGTCGTCTGTCGGGCGGGGCCAGTGCGGCCCGCGACGGACGGCGGCAACAACGCCTTGGAGATACGCGATGAACCGTGAACAGCAGCAGCGCGATGAGAACCGCGAACAGAACCAGAGGAACGAGAACCGCAACGAGAACCGCCGCGAGAACCGCCAGGAGGAAAACCGCCAGGAGGAGAACCGCGAGCAGAACCAGCGGAACGAGAACCAGAACCGCG